>CAVDTK010000059.1:0-13502 GCA_963611755.1 Oscillibacter sp. ER4 | reverse complement strand
AGGACTTCAAGGTCTTCTCGCGCGGCAACGCCAAGTTCGGCGTGGGCCAGGGCTCGTTCATGACCGAGAACAGCCGCAAGGCCGCCGAGAAGCTCGTTGGCCCCTACCTGGCCGAGGCCGCGGCCGACGAGGAGCTGCCGATGGTGTTCTACATGTTCACCGACGTCAAGAGCTCCACGACCGAGCTGCTCTTCTTTGGCGAGGGCGCCGAGGACGTCATTCGCCAGACCTGGGGCGTCGAGGTCAAGGACGGCATCGCCGTGCTTGAGGGCGTCGTTTCGCGCAAGAAGCAGATCGTGCCGCCGCTGATGGCCACGTTCCAGAAGATTCAGGACGAGCAGGAATAGTCGCAGCTAGACCTGTCAATTAAGGGGAAGAGACCTTCTCCGTGCTCAAACAGTCCTTTTCGCACGAAGGCCACGTTAAGTGGCCTTCGGCTCATGCGGAACTGCGCGCGGAGAAGGTCTCTTCCCCTTTGTCGGAGGTCGGCGACCCCGGCCATTAGCGGCGAGCACTAAAGAGGGAGAAAAAAGTTGCACGGGATGCACGCTCGGTTGCCTAAGAACTTTGTCCTGGAGGAGCGGCTCGAGAAGTACAGGGCGGTCATCGAGGCTGACCCTTACTCTTGGCGGGGGCGCTGGGCCTCGGCCTGCGCGCCGGTGGGCGCGCCTGCCTTTCGCGAGGTGCGGCTGGACCTGGGCTGCGGCAAGGGCTCCTTCACCGTCGAGGCGGCAAAACGCGAGCCTGACGTGCTCTTTATTGGCATGGACTCCGAGCCGGTCTGCATCGCCTACGCCGCCCAGCGCGGCTGCGAGAGCGGCCTTCACAACGTGGTCTTTGTCCCCGGCAGCGGCATGCGCATCCGTGAGATGTTCGCGGAAGGCGAGCTGGGGCGCATCTACCTCAACTTCCCCACGCCCTTCCCGCGCAAGCGCGAGAGCCACCTGCGCCTGGTCAACATGGAGCGCCTGATCGACTACCGCCATGTACTGGCACCGGGCGCCGAGGTGTGCCTGCGCACCGACAGCCTCCCCTTGCGCGAGTTCGCCCGCACGCAGCTGCCGATCGCGAGATATGCCCAGACCTGGGAGTCCAACGACGCACGAGGCGAGCGGCCGGACGATCCCACCAGCGAGTACGAGGTCAGGCTGGGTGCCCAGGGTGCCAAGGTCTTCTCGCTGTATGCGACGCCCGCGGGCGAGGAGCCGCAAGATCCCGTGCAGACCGCCGAGATGAGCCTGGTGGCCTACATCCCGGACGACCTTTCCGCCTTCGACGACTACGCTCCCCACGGCATGCAGGCCACGATGGAGAACCTGCGCAACCGCGCGGCGCACAACCAGGGCGATTGGAGCCGCGGCATCACGCTGTAGCAGGCGGCTGTGACGGGTGGCAGTTTTGGAGCTTATCGGTACCGACAACCTCCTAAACTGCCACTTTGAGCGCCGACAACCTCTGGAATTGCCACTAAACCACCGATAACCTCGATTTTTGCCACCGTGCAGAGGGCGAGCGCCGCCGCACGATTACCTTTCCAGAAGCTGGGTAGTAAGGTATAGGCCTATGACTTTGCCGCGCGCCGCGTGCGCGCTTTTCTGGAAAGGTTCTGCCATGCCTAAGATTTCCGCAGGTAATCGACTATATCTCTACCGTTTGCTCTCCCGTGAGCTGGGGTGCGGCAAGCAGGCCCTCATGACGCGCGCCCAGGAGGTCCTTGAGGCGGACGGCATCTGGCCCGAGGACCTGGGTTGCGCCGACATGCGCTCCCTGGCAGAGGAGCTTTCCGAGTTCGTCAAGGTCACGGTGTTCAAAAAGGGTTACGTCTACGCCACGGTCCTTGCCAACGAGGAATACGACCGGATGCTCGAGAAGGCCGGGAAAAGCGGCGGCGAGAAGGTCCCGGCGGGCAAGTCCTGGAGGCGCAAGGGCGGCAAGGTCGTGAAGCCCTTGAAGCCCAAGCACATCGAGAAGGCCGTCGTCGTTGAGGCGGAGCCCGAACCGGTTGTTGAGGCGCCCGAGCCTGAGGTAGTCGAGGAGATCGAGGTCGCCGATACGGTCGTTGAGGTAAACGAGCCCCAGGTAGAAGCTATTGTCGTTGAGGAGACGGCCGTCGAGGCAGTCGTTGAACCGGAGCCGGAAGTCGAGGTCGAGCCTGAGGTTGTGGCCGAATCCGCAGCTGAGCCGGAGCCCTCGCCGGAACCCGAACCCGCCCCGCAGATCCCCGAGGCGCCCAAGGCCGTGCCGTCCATCTCGCTGACCATCACCTACGCGCCGGAGCCCCTGCCCGACTTCGAGCCCGATCCGGACCTCGCGCTCTCCCCCGCCGAGAAGCCCGCCGCGCCCGGCGACCCGATGGCGGCCGCGGCCGCGGCGCCCACCCGCGCGGCCCGCGCCCACAGCGACCTGCCGCAGGACTTCTACGCCGACGTCCGCTGCCCAGACGAGCAGCTCAGCTGCCTCTACCAGGTGCTTCCCGCCGGCTGCGACCCCGTGGCCGTGCTTGAGGAGGACTTCCGCGCCGCCCGCTCGACCCACTCCCTGGAGGGCACGCGCAGCAACGTCGCCTTTCCCCTGCGCTTCCAGAAGTCCGACGGCTCGCCCGTGCTGGTGACCCTCAAAAAAACCGTTCGCGCGCAGGGCGGCAAGCGCTGGACCTTGGCAAACGTCGACGCCGACGAGCCGGACGCCGTGGGTCTCGAGGGCCTGGCGAGAACCGCCAAGGGCGCCTGGTGCGCCTTTGCCAAGGACGTTGACCTCACCGGCGCCGTGAGCCCCGAGGAAGAGCTGGCCCGTTTTGCCGTCCTGGGCTCCTGGGACAAGCTCCTGGGCGACCTGGCCGCGCTCGCTGAGCCCGAGGACTGGGGCCAGGACCTTGGCATCCTTCGCGAGTACCTGGCCATGGTCTTCCACCGCGTTCAGGCGCAGGGCCGCCTTTCCGTGACCGACGACGGATCGTCGGCCTCCTTCGACACGGGCCTCGTGACCGCGGACGCCGAGCCCATCGCCGCCGTCTTCGAGCCCATCGACGGCGACATCTCCTGGGAGCTCATGTGCTTCTCGACCAACGCCCAGGCGCGCCCGGCCACCTTCGAGGACCCGTTTGCCCAGGTAGCAGCCCCTGCTGCCACGCGCTACGCCACCGCCGGCGACCTTCGCGGCGACGCGGCCGCCCTCGACCTCAACCTGCGCCGACAGCTCCAGAAAGCGGCGAGAAACCCGCGCCACGCCACCTTGGCCTACGACGCCGTGAACGACCGGGTGGTGCGCCTGCTGCCCTTCTCGGCAGATGCGAAAGACGCCGGAAAGGTCGTGGCGCTTCTCCCCGACGAGGCAAATAACCCGCAGGTAGTGGCCACGTTGGATGCCCGCGACGCCTATGTATGCGCCCGCGTGGTCAGCTCCGGCCAGCCCGCCTGGCTCACAAAGGCGGCGCGAGGCTAGGCGGGCGCCAGGCCAGCACCAATCAGATCCCGGCACAACGAGGAAAGGCGGAACCTATGGGCAAGGGCACGGAAGCGAGAAACCTCTTCATGGAGGGCTGCAACTGCTCGCAATCGGTCGCGACGGCCTTCAGCGAGCAGATCGGGATGCCCGCCGACCAGGTCAAACGCCTGACCCTGGGGTTTGGCGCCGGCATTGGGCGCATGCGGGAGGTCTGCGGGGCCATCAGCGGCATGGCGTTCGTCATCTCGGCGCTCTACGATGAGGACAAGGGCTCCGTCTACGCGCGCATCCAGGACGTCGCGGGACAGTTTAGGCAGCTCAACGGCACGATCATTTGCCGCGACCTTCTGGGCCTGGACCAGCCCGGGGCAAGCTCACCTGTGCCGCAGGAGCGCACGAGCGACTACTACGCCACGCGCCCCTGTCCCCGCCTTGTGGAAGAGGCCGCCGACATCCTGGAGCGCTACATAGCGGCCAACCCGCCGGGCGCGAACCCGCCGGATGCGAGCGCAACCGCGCCGACCGCAGCCGTGCCCGAAGCCCAGCCCCAATCCGAACCCAAGGCGTAGCCCGCGCGAAATATGTATCCAGCGTGTCTCAACACGCGCGCCGCCCGCCCCCGCAGCCCGGCTCTCGTGCTAGAGTCCAACTCATCTGGCAAAACGCAGCCCCGGGAGGCGCACATGACCAAGATCGCGATGAAGACCCCGCTCGTCGAGATGGACGGCGACGAGATGACCCGCATCATCTGGCAGATCATCAAAGACGAGCTTATCTGCCCCTACGTCGACCTCAAGACCGAGTACTACGACCTGGGCCTCGAGTATCGCGACAAGACCGACGACCAGGTCACGGTCGACTCCGCCGAGGCCACCAAGCGCCTGGGCGTGGCCGTGAAGTGCGCCACCATCACCCCCAACGCCGCCCGCGTCGAGGAGTACGGCTTGAAGCAGATGTGGAAGAGCCCCAACGGCACCATCCGTGCCATCCTGGACGGCACCGTCTTCCGCGCCCCCATCGTGGTCAAGGGCATCGAGCCCGTGGTCACCTCGTGGAAAAAGCCCATCACCATCGCCCGCCACGCCTACGGCGACGTCTACAAGAACGCCGAGATGCGCATCCCCGGGCCCGGCAAGGTCGAGCTGGTCTACACCGCCGCCGACGGCACCGAGACGCGCGAGCTTGTCCACGACTTCACCGGCGCCGGCGTGGTCCAGGGCCAGCACAACCTCGACGACTCCATCGAGAGCTTCGCGCGCAGCTGCTTCGAGTTCGCACTGTCCACCAAGCAGGACCTCTGGTTTGCCACCAAGGACACCATCTCCAAGAAGTACGACCACCGCTTCAAGGACGTCTTCGCCGACCTCTACGCGGCCGAGTACCAGCCCAAGTTCGAGGCGGCGGGCATCGAGTACTTCTACACCCTGATCGACGACGCCGTGGCCCGCATCATGAAGGCCGAGGGCGGCTTCATCTGGGCCTGCAAGAACTACGACGGCGACGTCATGAGCGACATGCTCTCCAGCGCCTTCGGCAGCCTGGCCATGATGACGTCCGTGCTGGTGAGCCCCCATGGCTACTTCGAGTACGAGGCCGCCCACGGCACCGTCCAGCGCCACTACTACAAGCACCTCAAGGGCGAGCCCACGAGCACTAACTCGGTGGCCACGATCTTTGCCTGGACCGGCGCCCTGCGCAAGCGCGGCGAGCTGGACGAGACGCCCGAGCTGGTCGACTTCGCCAACCGCCTGGAGGCCGCGACCCTGCACACCATCGAGGCGGGCAAGATGACCGGCGACCTCGCGCGCATCACGTCGCTGCCTAACCCCACCACCCTGGGCACCCGCGAGTTCATCCTTGCAATTCGTGAGACGTTGGACACCGAGGCCGCAGCCTAGCCCTTCTCGCGCTACACTAAAACTCAAATCACATGGGACGCCCGCCAGGCCACGCGCCAGGCGGGCGCCTTTGGCAGGTACGCGCGCACAATGGGAAGGGGCGCCGAGAAGAACATGGCAAAAAACACCGTGCTCACGCTTAAGAAGAAGGTGGACGAGGGCGGCAAGGTCACGATGGTGACCAGCTACGACTACACGATGGCCGCGCTCACCGAGGCCGCCGGGATCGACATGATCCTGGTGGGCGACTCGCTGGGCATGACGATGATGGGCTACGACTCCACGCTGCCCGTGACCATGGACGACATGGTCCACCACACGCGCTGCGTAACGCGCGCGACCAACAACACCTTCGTGGTGGCGGACATGCCGTTCATGAGCTACCAGGCGAGCAAGGCCCAGGCGCTCGAGAACGCCGGCCGCCTTATGAAGGAGGGGCGCGCCCAGGCCGTGAAGCTCGAGGGCGGCGCCCGCGTGGTCGACGAGATCCGCGCCATGGTCGAGGCCGGCATCCCCGTGGTGGGCCACCTTGGCCTGACCCCGCAGTCCGTGAACGCCTTCGGCGGCTTCAAGGTGCAGGGCAAGTCCGTCGAGGCGGCGCGCCAGCTGGTGGAAGACGCCCTGGCCATCGAGGCCGCGGGCGCCTTCTGCATCGTTCTGGAGTGCGTGCCGTCGAACCTCGCCACCCTCATCACGCAGCGCCTGACCAGCGCGTTTACCATCGGCATCGGGGCCGGTGCCGGCTGCGACGGCCAGGTTCTTGTCGTCCAGGACATGCTCGGCATGACCGCGGGCGGCTTCAAGCCCAAGATGGTGCGCCACTTCGCGCAGGTGGGCCGGACAATCGTCGAGGCGTTCTCCGCCTACGACCAGGCCGTCCAATCCGGCGACTTCCCCGCCGCCGCAGAGAGCTACAAGGACCTCGACCCCGAGGTCATCGATCAAGTTAGGAGCATGTAGATGCTAACCGCAGCAACCGTCGAAGAGGTCCGCGAGCAGGTCCGTGCCTGGAAGCGCGAAGGCCTGACCGTGGGTCTTGTCCCCACCATGGGATACCTGCACGAGGGCCACAAGAGCCTGATCGTGCGCGCCGCCTCCGAGTGCGACCGCGTGGTGGTCTCGGACTTCGTGAACCCCACCCAGTTTGGCCCCAGCGAGGATCTGGAGAGCTACCCGCGCGACTTCGAGCGCGACTGCGCCCTGTGCGAGGAGGCCGGGGCCGCCCTGGTCTTCCACCCCGAGCCCTCCGAGATGTACGCGCCCGACGCCTGCACCTACGTCAACATGGACGCGCTTACGCATGAGCTGTGCGGCCTCACGCGCCCGATCCACTTCCGCGGCGTCTGCACCGTGGTCTCCAAGCTCTTCAACATCGTGACGCCCGACCGCGCCTACTTTGGCCAGAAGGACGCCCAGCAGCTGGCCGTCATCCGCCGCATGGTCCGCGACCTCAACTTTGGCATCCAGATCGTGGGCTGCCCCATCATCCGCGAGGAGGACGGCCTGGCCAAAAGCTCGCGCAACACGTACCTGTCTGCGGAGGAGCGCGCCGCGGCCCTGTGCCTGTCTCGCGCCGTTTTCGCTGGTCAGAAGCTTGTCGAGGAGGGCGAGCGCGACGCGGCGACCGTCCTGGCGGCCATGCGCACGATCATCGAGGCCGAGCCCTTGGCCAAGATCGACTACGTCAAGATGGTCGACTTTAACAGCATCGAGCAGATCGAGAAGATCGAGGACGCCCCGGTGCTGTGCGCCATGGCCGTCTACGTGGGCAAGACCCGCCTCATCGATAATTTCATCTTTGATCCCAGCACCGCGGCGTAGGCGATGGTTCTCCCCCTGGGCTTCATCGGGGCCGGCAAGGTTGGCTGCTCGCTGGGACGCCACCTCAAGCGCCACAGCATGGTTCGCTGGGTCGATTTTCTCAGCCGCGACTCCGTGCGCGCGCAGGAGGCTGCCGAGTTCTGCGGCGGCGCCGCGTACGCTAGCGCGGCCGACCTTGTCCGCGACGAGCAGCTGATCTTCATCACGGTCCCCGACGGCACGATCGCCCAGGTCGCGCGCGAGGTGACAGACGCCTGCCGCGCGGCGGGCGTCTCGCTTGACGGCAAGATCTTCGCGCACTGCTCGGGCGCCCTGGGCGCGGACGCGCTGGCGCCGTTGCGCGAGGCGGGAGCGCTTGTGGCCTCGTGCCACCCGCTCTACGCGGTGAGCAGCCGCTTCGACTGCTGGCAAGAGCTCGCGCAGGCCTGGTTTACCCTCGAGGGCGACGACGAGGCGCTCCAGATCCTCGAGCTCCTTCTCGCCGAATGCGGAAACCGGTGCGTCCGCATCCCCGCCGACCAGAAGACCCGATACCACGCCGCGGCCGTCATGTCGTCCAACCTTGTCGTTGGTCTTTACAAGACCGCCGTGCGCGAGCTTGTGACCTGCGGCTTTTCCGCCGCGGACGCCGAGGCGGCTCTCGCTCCCCTCTTTTTGGGAAACGCGCAGCACATCGCGGCCGACGGCGTGGCGGCGTCCCTCACCGGGCCCGCCGCCCGCGGCGACGCAGCCACGATCGAGGCCCATCTAAGCTGTCTTTCTGGAGATACCAAACAGATTTACCGGTTGCTGACCGACGTGTTGTACTCTATCGCAGGTCAACCCAGCTAAACCTTCACCCTACTTTAGGAGCTTCTCGCATGGTCCTCAACATGCTCAAAGGCAAGATCCACCGCGTCACCGTCGTCCAGGCGGAGGTCGACTACGTGGGCTCCATCACCATCGACGAGGACCTCATGGATGCCGCGGGCATCATCGAGTACGAGAAGGTCCAGGTGGCAGACGTCGATTCGGGCACCCGGCTTGAGACCTACGTCATCGCCGGCGAGCGCGGCAGCGGCATGATCTGCCTGAACGGCGCGGCTGCCCACCTGGTGAGCGTGGGCGACAAGGTCATCATCATGTGCTACGCCCAGATGGAAGCCGACGAGGCCCGCGACTGGCAGCCGCGCGTTGTTTTTGTGGACGAGAAGAACCAGATCAGCCGCGTTACCCGCTACGAGCGCCACGGCCGCCTGGAGGACATGGCCTAACAGCCGCCCTGATGCCCCGCCTGGCCCTCACAAAACCCTTACCAAGGACTTTCCTCTGCGACTGTTTACGCAAAAGTTAGTTTAGGTATACTCTTGTCGGTAAGTTAGCCATACCTAACAAAGGAAAGGTGAAAGCATGGCACGCATTATCGAAGTTTACGGTCGCGAGGTCCTGGATTCGCGCGGCAACCCCACCGTCGAGGTCGAGGTCACCCTCGAAGACGGCGCCTTTGGCCGCGCCATCGTCCCCTCCGGCGCCTCCACCGGCGAGTTCGAGGCCGTTGAGCTGCGCGACGGCGACAAGGACCGCTACCTGGGCAAGGGCGTCGAGAAGGCCGTTGGCCACGTCAACAACGAGCTGGCCAAGCTCCTCGTGGGCATGGAGGCCACCGACCAGCGCGCCTGCGACGAGGCCATGATCGCCGCCGACGGCACCCCCAACAAGGGCAACTTCGGCGCCAACGCCATTCTCGGCTGCTCGCTGGCCATCGCCCGTGCCGCCGCCGAGTCCGCAGGCCTTCCCCTCTACGCCTACCTGGGCGGCCCCAACGCCCACACCCTGCCCGTCCCCATGATGAACATCCTCAACGGCGGCGTGCACGCGGACAACAACGTGGACTTCCAGGAGTTCATGATCATGCCCGTCGGCGCCCCCGACTTCAAGACCGCGCTTCGCTGGTGCGCGCAGGTCTACCACACCCTGAAGGACACCCTCAAGGCCGCCGGCCTCTCCACCGGCGTGGGCGACGAGGGCGGCTTCGCCCCCGACCTCAAGACCAACGACGAGCCCTTCGTCTACCTGATGGAGGCCGTGAAGGCCGCCGGCTTCGAGCCGGGCGTCGACTTCATGTTCGCCATGGACCCCGCCACCTCCGAGTGCTACAACAAGGAGACCGGCCTCTACGAGCTCAAGGGCGAGGGCCGCACCCTCACCTCCGACCAGATGGTCGACTACTGGGAGGACCTGGTTTCTCGCTACCCCATCATCTCCATCGAGGACGGCCTGGCCGAGGAGGACTGGGAGGGCTGGAAGAAGCTCACCGAGCGCATTGGCAACAAGGTCCAGCTCGTGGGCGACGACCTGTTTGTCACCAACACCCAGCGTCTTAAGAAGGGCATCGAGTGCGGCGCGGCCAACGCGATCCTCATCAAGGTGAACCAGATCGGCTCCCTCACCGAGACCCTCGACGCCATCGAGATGGCCAAGCGCGCCGGTTACACCGCCGTCGTCTCGCACCGCTCCGGCGAGACCGAGGACACCACTATCGCTGACCTGGCCGTCGCCACCAACGCGGGCCAGATCAAGACCGGTGCCCCCGCCCGCACCGACCGCGTGGCCAAGTACAACCAGCTGCTCCGCATCGAGGACGCCCTGGGCTCCTCGTCCGAGTACCTGCAGAAGGCCGCGTTCTACAACATCGCGTAGGCGGCGAGAAGACCGCGCCTGCGCGCCCGCATCTCCGCGCTAATCCCAGGCCCCGCAGCCCACATGAGCTGCGGGGTTTTCTTTACCCGACGCCCCGGGGTATCCTGTACCCATCCAACCCGCCCCGTGAAAGGAAGCACCCATGAGCACGAGCGCGCCCGCCGCCATCAAACGCATTCTGGTCGGCCAGTCCGGAGGCCCCACCGCCGCCATCAACTCGAGCCTCGCCGGCGTCATCGCCGCAGGTCGCGCGGCCGGCGCCGAGGTCGTGGGCATGCGCTACGGCATCAAGGGCTTCCTCGACGGGCGCATGGTCGACCTCGGACAGGCACTTCCTAACGAGCAGAGCGTAGACCTGCTGCGCCGCACCCCGTCGAGCTGGCTCGGCAGCTGCCGCTTCAAGCTTCCCGCCTTGGACGACGTCACCTTCTACGACGAGGCCTTCTCGTCCTTCGACGAGGCGGGCGTCGACGCCGTGCTCTACATCGGCGGCAACGACTCCATGGACACCATCGCCAAGCTGGGCGAATATGGCGAGAAGATCGGCAGCCCCATCCGCTTTGTCGGCGTGCCCAAGACCATCGACAACGACCTGGTGGGCATCGACCACACGCCCGGCTATGGCAGCGCCGCCCGCTTTGCCGCCACGGCCACGGCCGAGATCGCCCGCGACGCCGACGTCTACGATCTGAAAAGCGTCACCTTCGTCGAGATCATGGGCCGCGACGCCGGCTGGCTTGCGGGCGCCGCGTGCCTGGCCAACCCCGATCTTGTTCTTCTCCCCGAGGTCGCCCTGGACGAAGAAGCCCTGGTCGCCCGCCTGCGCGAGCTGCTGGCCCAGAAGAACACCGTGATGGTGGCCATGAGCGAGGGCGTGCGCACGGCCGACGGCCACCTTATTGCCGAGAAGACCGTCGCGGCCGGGACCGGCGTGGACGAGTTCGGCCACCTAGCGCACCTGAGCGGACCTTCTCGCTACCTGGCCGACGTGGTCAAGGCGGCCCTAGGCTGCAAGACCCGCGCAGTGGAGCTGTCGACCTTCCAGCGCTGCGCCTCTCACCTGGCCAGCGAGGTCGACCTGGACGAGGCCTTTGAGCTGGGGCGCCAGGCCGTGCTGGCGGCGGTGGCCGGGCAGTCTCGCAAGATGAGCTCACTTGTGCGCGCGGGCCAGGACCCGTATGCCGTCGACTACACCCTGGTCGACGTGAGCGACGTGGCCAACAAGGTCAAGGGCGTGCCGCGCGAGTGGATCTCCGCCGACGGCATGCAGGTCAACGATGATTTCCGTGCCTACGTGAAGCCCCTGGCCGGGACCCTTCCCGCCCAGCTCCCCGCGCTGTAGGCGTATACGGGCGCCAACCTGCAAGTTCAATCCCATCAAAGCTTCAATCAAAAAAGACGCCGGCCCAAAAACCGGCGTCTTTCATGTTCGACAAAACCTACAGCCCCTGCGATCCGTCCTCATCAAAGGATGGGTCTGCCGGGTACCTCTCGTTAGCCGCGACCCATATCTGCCCGCGAGAACCGTTTTCAAGGCAGATCGAGTAAATTGGGATTGGATCGTATTTGTAATAGCTAGAGGACCAGCTATACCCTCTGACCTCGTTGCCGGCGTGCAACTTTGGGATCAGCTCAAGCTCGGATTCGTCTCTAACATCACTGTAGTTGCAGGTAACCGTTCTGCTGGACTCGTTGTCACACCACTCTTCCCATTTAAGCGCGACGGTGATCGTCTGCGCCTCATGGTCGACCGCGGTAACCGTCCCGCCAAATTCAACGGGATGACTTCCGCCACTGGATAGTTCCAAGGCTTCGTCTGCCTGTTTGCGCTGAAGCACGCCAAAGCAAACGCCTCCAACGACCAGAGCCAGTCCAACAAGAACAGCGAGCCCTTTAGCTTTGTTCCCGGCCATATCCCCAGCCCTCTAGTCAAAAAACACACCTGTAGTATCTGTGTATCGAGCGAATGCGAAATTCAGATACTTGGCATTCGTGTTTTCATGATCCGCCCATCCATCAGCAACAAGCAGTACATTTATATTCGACGATCTTCCACCGGCCTGTTTGATCACCGCGCATCCATGCACGGCCATCGCATGCCCTTCTCGCTCGCCGTCAACATTTATCCCACAGGTAAATATTGAAAGATCACTCCTATTAACTGTGGCTTTGAACTGATCAAAGGTTGGGTTCGAGTTTTCTGTATACGTTAACTGCACGCCTCTACTCGAGCAAAAACTCACGAGTGCAGGTCCGATCTGGCTATTTTTAACTGACCCGTATCGAATACCGTTCGCGTTGTTGTATATGCTCGTCTTTGCGAGTCTCCACATCTCGTTGTAATACTCAACCCACTTAGAGCTGTAGCTAGACGGCCAATTGCTACGACAATAGGGGGTTGCACAGTTCATGAGCGCTACCACCGCGCAAGCATATGATCCGGTGCAGTTTTCTACTTTTTTCTCTGCATATGAGCAGAAGCCCCTATTCGTGACGAAATAATCCTGGATCTCATATGAGTCATTGAATGCATCGCCGAGAAAGATGTCCGCCCAGCTGGAATCACCTACGCTGGTAGGCGCCGGAGTGCCCGCCAGCGGATTAGGAATCTCATTTCCATAACAATCGACAGCACTTTCACCTGAGCTGCACAACGCGTACATAAAAGGAGACGTCTTAATAAGCAGGGAACTCTGATCAACGGAGCAGGTAGCGACAGCATCGCTTGCGACAAAAGGCCCAGACACCCCCTGATCAAAGCTGAACTCTGCAATCAGAGACTCATCTGAGACATCAAAAACAATATAGCCATGCGGATTCATGTCAGAATCAACGTAGTCAACAATATAGCCCAGCGGATGAAGGCTCTCGTCAAAAAACTTACGGACAGAAATAGCCCTTAGCGAACTTAGACCCGAGACCGCGTCCGCAAATCGATCGGCAATCTCCAGAGCCTTATCCTCCGTGAACTTTATCTTTCCGATTCCCTCAGAAGCCGCAGCCCTCTTTGGTAGCAACATCGCACCCAAAGAGGAAAGAGCAAGAGCCACAAAATTACGACGGGATAGATGGTTCATGGCGTACCTCCTTTATTTAGGAACCATAAAGGAATCTTAATCTTGAAGAGCGCAATCACTATTAGCTGAGCGCAAGGATCCGTCCGCGCGTCAATAAGATCGGCGAACGGAACACGGAGTTTATCGCCAGGTCCTTAACGGCAAATAAGAAGCGGTCACGTCAAATCTACCGACGCGCGGTCCATCCCACACTTCCACATAGTGGCCACGAGATCAACGGCGCGTCTGCTTGCTCTTGCGTCTCAATTCTCAACGGAATCACACGCAAATTAAATTCGGGGGTTGTCTGATACTCCGGAGCCGCGCGCCTTTCATTTTAGGGACTTGTCTGATAGTTCACCGGCGTTTTCCTTGCAATTCCAGAGGTTGTCTGATGGTTGGGAATCAGACAAGTCCCTGATTTGAAAGGAAACGGGCGTGCAAGTATCAGACAACCCCGAGATTTGAAAGCGAGAGGCCCTTCGGGTATCAGACAACCCTCGAAATTTAAAATCGGCTCCTCGCCGCCACCAACCGTTGCAGCCTGCAAGCCAGAAAGTCATCCGGGAAACTGGCGCCGGTCGTTCGAACATAGGAATAGAAG
>CAVDTK010000058.1:0-14101 GCA_963611755.1 Oscillibacter sp. ER4 | reverse complement strand
CCTCGGCGGGCCTGACCTACGGCGCGCACGGCGTGTGGAACTGGCAGACGTCGCGGTCCACGGGGTCTGCTTTGGGCGAGGGGTTCGACTCGCCGTTCCGCTGGCAGGAGTGCCTGCAGTTCCCCGGCGTGTGGGACTTTGGCCTGGTACCGCACGTGTTGGCGGGCCTGGGCGCCACTTCGGCCAATGACGCGTGCGCGGTTGAGCCGGCGCAGGACCTTCTGGACGACGAGCGCGAGGCCATTCGCTGCGCCCGCGTTGGCGAGAAGGTCGTGGTCTACCTGCCGCGCGCGACCAAGGTGCGGCTTAAACTTGGCGGGGCTGCGTCGGCGCGCGCGTTCGACCTTGAGAACAAACGTGTGGCGGCGCTGCCGGTCGCGTGCGCGGACGGCGTGGTCACTGTGGCGCAGCACCCCTTCGAGCACGACGCGTTGATCGTCGTGGAATAGCGCCTGGCGGGAAGGAGCTTGTCATGTCTAGCTATGCAACCGTTGTGACCTGCGGCGACTTTGGGCCGTGGATCTCAAAGATCGTGGTTGACCTGCCGTGCGAGGTCTGCGCGGCCGAGGTGGCGTCGGCGGCGTTCAACGTCTACTGCGCGCGGTTCGAGCGCTCGGGCGAGCCGCTCATGCGCAAGGAGCGCGGGGCCGAGAAGGCCGTGCATTCGGCCGGTTACGTGCCCGTTCTTGCCGCGTACCCCTGTAATGAGCGCGGTGCGCGGGCCGAGGTGGGCTCGCACGTGGCTCTCGAGGTGCCCGAGGTTCGCCTGACCAAGCGGATCGAGGGCGGCGTGCTGGGTTCTCGCTACATCGAGAACCGGATTCGCGTGACGCAGCTGGTTGAGCTGGGCGCGGCGACGGCCGGGGCCGACGGCCCTGTGACCGGCCTGGTCTTAGACGAGCTGCGCGAGGAGTATGTGCCCGCGCTGGCGGGCTGGAAGAACGCGGTGCAAAAGACGCCGGTCAACGGCATCGCCCTGGAGTACGGCTACTTCGAGCCGAGCTTCGAGCCGCGCCGCACGAACCCCTTTGCCGAGGCTGCGCCCGCGCCAGAAAAGGCTCCGCTCATCATCTACCTGCACGGCGCCGGCGAGGGCCGCGGTGATACGACGGGGGAGGGCGCGACGCGAGCCTACACCGGCAACCGCGTGACCGCGCTTTCGCAGGATCCTATCCAGGGCTACTTCGGCGGTGCGGCCTGGGTGCTTGTGCCGCAAAGCCCCACGTTTTGGATGGACAACGGCGTGGAACAGATGGGCCACTCTAATCAGAGCATCTACTCGCCCGTCCTTAAGGCGTTGATCGACGAATTCGTTGCCGAGCACGCCGATCGCGTGGACACGAGTCGCATCGTGGTTGCCGGCCTTTCCAACGGCGGCTTCATGACGCTTCGCCTGTGCTGCGACTACCCGGGGTTCTTTGCTGCGGCTGCTCCCTGCTGCGCGCCCTGGTACAACGCTACGCCCCAGGATGTGGCTGCCATCGCGCAGACGCCCGTGTGGTTCACCCACTCCAAGGGCGACGAGCTGGTCGACCCGCATCAGACGTTGCTGCCGCTGGTAGCGACCTTGCAAAAGGCCGGCGCGGACGTGCATTGCACCTACTTCCCGGGTGTCTGGGACCTGACCGGCCGCTATCGCGAGGCCGACGGCTCGCCCAAGAAGGCCTTCAACCACGGCGTGTGGATCCACCAGTTCAACGACTTCTGCCGCACCGACCTGGATGGCTCCAATGTCCTTCTCGACGGCGAGCCGGTGGGCCTCTGGGAGTGGTGCGCCCGCGTTTCTCGGTAAATTGAGGCCCTTTTGTCACACCCCTTTGCGTTTTCCATTATAAATTTTGATTGGGCAAGTAGCTGCGTTTGTCTCTACCCCAATCAACTGGGATAACGTGATTTGCGCATGTCCGGCTACTCAGCAAACCCAATTTTATAATGGAAAACGCGAGGGGGTGTGTTATTCGAACCGCCTCGACCCCTCTCTCGACCTCACGAAAGGACCTCGCATGAGCATGCCGCGCCCGCGCGCCATCGTTACGACGGACATGGAGGTCGATGATATGAATTCGGCCATTCACCTGGCCTTATATCTCAATCTCATCGACGTCGAGGCCTTTGTCTACACCGCTTCCCAGTATCATTTCCTGGGCGACGGCGTTCACACGCTGGGCGAGGTCAACCCGCATTGGCGCACCAAGGGCCGCCGCGCCTACGAGTGGGACACGGTTCCGCGCGAGCCGGACCCCAAGGCTGGGGACCTCACGAGCTATCGTCCCTTCCCGGCGCGTTGGCTGGAGGACCTGTGGACAGGCGAGTACGCCGAGGCATGGCCCTACCTGCAGAAAAACGCCGCCGCCGCGGGCGAGCCGCCGTTTCCCTCGCCTGGCGACCTGCTGGCCCGCACATATATGGGCAACGCCGCTTTCGAGGGCGACGTTCGAGAGGCCGCGCCTGGCTCGCGCGTGATCGAGGCGGCCATCATGGACGACGATCCGCGGCCCCTGTGGCTTTTGTCCTGGGGCGGGATGAACACGATAGTTCGAGCCTTGATGTCTATTGCAGAGCGCTGGCAGAGCACGCCCGAGTGGGGGAGCGTGCAGCGCCGCGTGTACCAGAAGGTCCGCGTGATGGGCGTCATGGACGGCGTGGGCCAGGACAACTCGTGGGAAGATCACGGCCGCGAGCTCTTTCCTGACCTGCAGTTTTGGCGCGTTCCGTTCGTCTATGGCGGTTACCTTGACGCGAGGCTCGGCCAGCCGGACACCTTGCCGCTCTTTCGCGCGCCGTGGCCGGAGCAAAACATCACGCAGGGCAACGGCTCGCTGATGGCTCGCTACATGTTATACGGCGACGGCAAGCTCTACGAGAACGAGCCCGAGCGGTTTCAGTTTGGAAAGCACGCCCGTCTGGACTGGGGCCTCGATGGCATCCCGGCGGTCGACTTCACGCCCGGCGACTTTATGGCCGAGGGCGACAGCATGACCTTCATGCCCCTGCTGCCCTTTGGCCTGCGCGGCGCCGAGGATCCCGTCTTCGACACCGTGTTGGGCCGCATGTTCCAAGACGGCGAGAAGCCCACGGCGCTGACCTCGCCGTTCGAGGCGCCTAAGGGCAATCCAAACCCCTTCCTGCGCGCTTACCAGGAAGATTTTGCCGCCCGGGCTCAGTGGTGCGCCACGCCGACGGAGGCGTGCAACCATGCGCCGCAGGTCAGCCGTGCGTGCGGTGACCAGGATGTCGCTCCTGGTCAGGCGGTCGCGCTCGCCGCCCGGGCGACCGACCCCGACGGCGACGACGTCACCTGCGCCTGGCGCCGCTACGGCGACGGCGGCGCAGTCCTCTGGGAAGTTGAGGGCAATGAAGCCCAGTTCACGGTACCCAAAGATGCCGTGCCCGGCGAGAAGATCGTCCTGACCTTCTCCGCGAAAGACAATGCCGACCGTCCCATGACCCGCTACGCGCAGGTCCTTCTCACGGTCGCTGAATAAGAAAAAGGGCGGCCGCCCCGTCGGTCGATCCCATCCCTGGAATAACCGAAGCCCAATTTGGAAAAACCAAGCCTCGCCGTGCCCCATCTTTCGTCTGAGGTGGTCGCGATTCACACAGAACACGATATTGGGCGGCTAAATTCGGGTTGGATGAATACCCGTGTCCCGCAGCCAACAAAACCCCAGTTGGCAAGCACTCGCGCAAGGCCTCTGCAAGCCCCGTCAAGTTTTAGCCGCCCAATATCGTCTTTTATATTTGAGGGACGCGCCGAGATGCGGCGGTTGCCGCGCCAACTATAAATTATCGATCGCGCGATACTCGTACTTGTCGCCGCGATAGTGGGTGAGGACGTACTCGTAGGGCCGTCCATCGGCGAGAAACGCCACGCGCTCCATCTCCAGCAACGGTTGCCCAAAGGAAAGCTGCAAACGTGCGCGCTCCTCGGTCGTGGGCATAACGGCGCGCACGGATTTGTGGACACTCGAGACCTTAAGCCCCAGCTGCTCGCTGGCGAACTTGATGATGCTTCCCGTGGCGTCCTGGTATTTGAACCCGGGGACCAGGTTTATCGGCAGGTACACGTACTCCACCGCAAAGGGCCCGTTGCTTGTGCGCAGCGTGCGGTTGATCATGTAAGCAAAGGCATGGACGTCCATGTCCAGCATGTGCGAGACCTCGGCCGGCGGCCTGATAACCGACAGGTCATCGAGGTCGATCTTTACCTCAAGCTCCTCGTTGGGGTCCTCTTTATAGTTGATGATCCGGTTGTAGTTCTGCCAGTAGTTGTCGGACTCGGTCGAGAAACTCTTGACGAACATGCCCGAGCCGCGCCGCCTGGTGATAAGGCCGCGGTTCGAAAGCTCGTCGATTACCTGGGTAATGGTCGACTTACTGACGTCGTACTTGTCGCAGAGCTCAACCACCGTAGGCAGCTGTTCATAAGCCTTGAACTCGCCGTCCGTGATGGCACGCTCAAGGTCCTGAGCGATTTCTTCGTACTTGTACAACGCTTCACTCCCCGGGGTATCGACCTGCAGGATAGATATTAACCAATCAGGCTGATTAGACCGATTTCTTCCCTGCATCTTAAATTTGTTACTCACAAATGAATCGATCTTTTCCGTTCAGCGCCTAAATATTACCGCTCGCGTAAATCGAGATTGCCCAAAATTAAATCGGGATAATCTGCAAAGTGTCCTGAATTAGTATGGTCTGCAGACGAGACAAACCCGATACAACCGTAATGGCAACACGATTCGCATAACGTGGTACTAAGCGTTGGGAGTGGGAAAGCGCATGGATCTCCTTACTATCAAAAACGGAATGCTTCTCTCGCCGGCAAACGGCTTTCATGGCGAGAAGGGCGATGTGCTGCTCCGTGACGGAAAGATCGTCGAGGTCAGCGGCACCATCGAAGCGCAGGGAGAAGTGATCGATGCCACCGGTTGCTACGTTACCCCGGGCTTTATCGATATCCACACCCACTGCTACCCGGCGGTCCCTCTGGGCATCGACCCGGACGTACTGGGCATCCAGCGCGGGACGACCACGATCCTCGACGCCGGCTCCTCGGGCGCGGATAACTTTGAGGACTTCTTCGAGAACACCATCAAGCATGCAAAGACGAAGGTCTTCTCGATGCTCAACATCGCAGCGGAAGGTCTTATCCGTGGCCACGAGCTCAACGACCTCGCAAAGATCAACGTCGAGGCCTGCAAGGCCTGCGTCGCCGCGCACAGGGATGTCATCGTTGGCCTTAAGGCCCGCGCCTCCGGCAGCGTCGTGGGCGACCTGGGCTTGAAGCCCATCGCCATCGCGGCCCAGACGGCGCATGAGATCGACGTGCCGCTCATGGTCCACGTGGGCAACTACCCGCCGGCCTTGGGCGACGTCATCGACGTCCTCGACCACGGCGACATCATCACCCACACCTACCACGGAAAACCCGGTGGCATTTTGGGAGAAGACGACAAGCCCATCGAGCAGGCCGTCCGCGGTCGCGCCCGCGGTGTCCGCTTTGATGTGGGTCACGGCGTGGAGAGCTTCTCGTTCAACACCTACAAGCGCGCCTTGGCCGCCGGCTTCGACTGCGACTCGATCTCGACCGACCTTCACGTCGAGAACTACGAGGGCCCTGTTTTCGACCTCGCGACCACGGTCACCAAGCTCATCGCCTGCGGAGAACCTCTCGAAGACGCGATCTCAAAGGTGACAAGCGTCCCGGCCCTGCTCTTTGGCTTGGACGGCCTGGGCCAGCTGGCTCCCTCCATGACGGGCGACATCAACATCTTCCGCTACGACGATGTGGACGTGACCCTTCAGGACGCTTCGTGCGACACGGTCGAGGTGTGCCACCACGTGAACGTCCGCAAGACCATCTGGAGCAAAGACGGCCAGTCTCACATCCTGGAGCACCCGGACACGCCGTGGAACCCCAAGGCGGTCACCGCAGAAGAACTGGCGGCCCGTATCGCCGAAGCAAAAAAGGAGAACTAGCATGCTCTCGATTCCCGACCTCAAGGCGCGTTGCGACGCGGCGGTCACTGCCGCCGACGAGGACTTCTCGCGCTACGAATCCATTGCCGAGAAGTACCAGGAGCTGGGCCTTCCCGCAATGGACGACGCGTCTGACCTCATGTTCTCGAACCACGTTCTGTGCGTCCTCGGGCGCATCCGTACCGGCGAGTACGTCGACGAGATGCCCGAAGACCTGTTCTGCGAAGTATCCCAAGCGGCTCGGGAGGGCGCTCAGGCCCTTCTCGCCGACGCATTCTCTGCTCAGGGCAAAGAGCCCAACACTACCGAGGTCCTAATGCTGGCGACCCACCTTGAGGTGGCCATGCAGTTGGCGCAGCAGTAAGAGAGACAAGGAAAGAAAGGAGAAGGGGAGATGGCAAAGGAAGTTCTGGTTGTTATCGGGACGCGTCTTGGCAAAGGCCAGGCCATCGCGCGCGGCGTCGAGAAAGCCGGCGGCCGCGCCCATGTCATCCCGGGCATGGCAGCCGATATGAAGCTCGGCGACGTCATGAACGAGATGGGGGCTGACCTGGGGGTTTCTCAGTGCGGCTCCGGCGGCGCGGGCGCCCTTGCGGCCTCGAACAAGTACGGCTGGAAGAGCAAGTACGGCATGCGCAGCGTCGACGCGGCGTGCACGGCCGTCAAGGACGGCTGCAAGGTCGTGGGCACGGGTTTTCTCGATACCGAGGAGCTCGGCGAGCGCTTGGTGGAGGCTTGGCATGAGGCAAACCCCGATTCTTAACGAGCCCAGCGTAAAGACCGCCATCACGGACGGGACGGGCATCCAGCTGCTCGAGGAAATGGAGCACACCATCACCGTCAAGGCAAAGGGCAACTCCCTAAGCGACATGGTGAACAACGCCTTCCAGATCATGCGCAAGCAGATCTTCCAAGAGATAGACAAGCCCATCATCCAGATGGAGGCCAAGGAAGTCTATTTCGACGAGCTGGAGAAGGAAGAGACCGAGGAGCACTTCATGCTCTTCTTCTGGCCCCGCACCAAGACCAGCTACGAGGTGACCGCCCGCATCGTGGTCAGCGTCAAGTACTTGAACATCAACGAAAGGAAATAAGATGGCTGAGATCATTCTTTACTCGATCATCATCGGCGCCATCGGCGGCGGCTGCATCGCCGCCGGCGCGGCCCGTATGCACCACGCGCCCGAGGTGCAGGCAATGGGCGCTTTCCGTACCCTCGGCGAGATGAACGCCTGTGGCGGCGACCCCATCTCCCACTTCTCCTTTGGTCTGGGCTTCCTGTTCTCTTCCGCGGCTTCCGCCGTGGCTGCGGGCTCCCTTTCCCAGGACGTCATGCACCGCATCATCCCCAACTGGTCCGCGGGCATCCTGCTCCTTAAGAACAAGGATCCCGAGCAGACCGTTTGGAACCCCGCGAAGATGATGGTCGCCGGCGCCGGCGTGGGCGCCGTTGTGGTTACCGCGCTCAACACCGTTGCCTCCGTCATCCCCAGCAACCTCTCCGACATCGCGTCCGGCGTCCTGGTGCAGGCCACCACTTGGCTCATCAACCCGGTCATGCCCGCCATCTTCTGGCTGGCCGCGGTCGACGCCGGCAAGACCACCGGCATGTGGGGCACCGTCCTCGGCGGCGTCTCTGCCCTCATCACCGGCAACGCCGTCCCGGGCATCGTCTTGGGCATCCTCGTGGGCAAGTCCGCCGAGGAGAACGGCTACAAGTCCAACATCGTCAAGATCCTGATCGCCATCGTCGTCGTGATGTTCGTTGCCATCGCGTACTTCCGCGGCTTCTTCGACAAGTTCGTCTTCTAATCAACAAACAAGGAGGTAAACAATGGATAACGAGAAGAACTCCGAGGTCGCCGAGAAGGCTTCCTTCATGGATAAGTTCAACGCCTTCATGATGAAGGACGAGACCTTCATCCTTCTGGTCATGGGCGCCGCGGCGGCCATCTTCGCCGGAACCTTTATGTATCTCAACTTCCACACCGGCGCGTTCAACGACGTCTCGATCGTGGCCATGCTCCAGGGCGGCGTCGACACCGGCGACTACACCGCCGCCGCAGGTTTCGCGGCCGGCTTCCTGATCGCCCGCGTCCTCGAGGGCCCGCTGGTAGGTCTGATGGACATCGGCGGCTCTCTCCAGACTGGCGTGGGCATCGGTATCCCCGGCCTGCTGCTCTCCATGGGCATCACCTTCCCGCTCTCTAACTTCTTCGTCGCCCTGTGCTTCGGCGCGCTTATCGGCCTGGCCATCGGCGCCGTGGTCATCATCATCCGCAAGGTCGTTCCCGACGGAGTCGCCGTTGGCGGCACGGACGTCATGATGGGCGCCGGCAACGCCTGCGGCCGCTACCTTGCTCCCCTGATCGTCGTGGCTGCCTGCACCTACAACGTTTACGCAGGTATCGGCGCCATCATCGGCTCCGCCATCTTCTACAAGTGGGGCAAAGAGATGACCGGCGGCGCGATCTTGGGCGCAATGATCCTTGGCGCCATCTTCATCCACTAGTTGGACTCGTTGAGCTAAGCCGGGCTGGTCGGGCAGGGGAGAGCAAGTCGCCCTTGTCCGATCAACCGGCGAGAAGAACCAAGAAAGGGCGCCGACGACCAGCGCGGCCGGCGGCGCCCTAGAAAGAAGGACAATGAGCGTTTACACCGATATGGGCCTCAAGCGCGTGGTCAACGCGAGCGGCCGCGTGACGGTCCTGGGCGTTTCGACCTTCAGCGATCGAGTGGCTAAGGCATCGGTCGCCGGCGGCCAGTCCTACGTCGTGATCGAGGACCTTATCAAAAGGGCGGGCGAGCTGATCTCGACCCACACCGGCGCCGAGGACAGCTGTCCCACGTCGTGCGCTTCTGCCGCGATCGCCCTGCTCACCGCGGCCCTGGTTACCCGCGGCCGCTACAGCGACATGATGCGCCTGCCCGATTCTGAGGGCCTGGCCAACCAGATCGTGCTGCAGAAGGGTCATTCCGTGAACTTCGGCGCGCCCATCCCCACGATGATCCGCCTGGGCGGCGGTGTTCCCGTTGAGGTGGGCCAGGCCAACGAGGTGCGCCCCGAGGACATCGAGGAGGCTATCTGCGACAAGACCGCGGCCCTTCTCTACGTCAAGAGCCACCACAGTGTGCAGAAGGGTATGGTCGACATCGAGACCATGCGCGACATCGCTCACGCCCACAACCTGCCGTTTGTTATGGACTGCGCCGCGGAGGAGGACTTCCGCAAGTATATCGCCCTGGGGGCGGACGCTGTCTGCTACTCCGGCGCCAAGGCCCTCGAGGCCACGACCTCGGGTTTTGTCACGGGCCGCGCCGACATCATCGCAAACGTGCGCAAGCAGTACTCGGGCATCGGCCGCGCCATGAAGGTTGGCAAGGAGCAGATCGTTGGTCTTCTCGAGGCCTTGGATCAGTATGACGAGCGTGATCACGCCGCGGAGGCGGCAGCCAATGAAGCCAAGGTAGACTACCTTGTTTCGCAGATCAGCCAGATCCATGGCCTGCGTGCCGAGAAGATCCGTGACGAGGCCGGCCGCGACATCTGTAGGTGCCGCGTGACGGCGGACCCCTCTTGCCCGCCCGCTCTTGGCATGGGCGAGGTTAACAAGCTCCTGCGCGCGGGCGACCCGGTGGTTTGGGCCCGCACCGAGTTCTTGAACCTGGGCAAGATCGACTTCGACCCAAGGCCGCTGCTCAAGGGCGACGAGGATCTCATCGTTGGACGACTCAAAGAAATCGTGGAGGGATAAGCAAGATGGCAATCAACTATTACAACGACAAGGTCTGCCTCAACGTCTTGGGCGGCTCGCTCGAGAACGCAGCCGATGCCTACAAAGCGGCCGAGGGCCACGTTGAGGTGGGCGTTCTGACCGCCGACTACCCCGATGTGCCCAGCGCCGTCGAGGACATGAAGAAGTACATGGACGTCCTTGAGGGTAACCTGTCCGTTGGCCTGGGCGGCGGCAACCCCAACCAGTGGCGAGCCGTGGCCGAGGTGGCCAAGGAGATCAAGGCCAATCACTTTAACCAGGCCTTCTGCGCCGTGGGCTGGACGCGCGCCAACGTTGGTAACGACGAGTGCCACATCAACGCCATGGTGGCGCCGTCGGGCGCCCCCGGTATGGTGAAGGTCTCCACGGGACCTCTGTCCAAGGATGCCGCCGTGCCCGCGCTCGTCCCTGTGCGCACCGCGATCTCCATGGTCAAGGAGATGGGCGGAAACTCGCTCAAGTTCTTCCCCATGGGTGGTCTCAAGGCCAAGGCCGAGCTGGCCGCGGTTGCCACGGCCTGCGCCGAGGAGGACTTCATCCTGGAGCCTACCGGCGGCATCGACCTGGGCAACTTCGAGGAGATTATGCGCATCATCCTTGAGGCTGGGGTGCCCAAGGTCATCCCGCACGTCTACAGCTCCATCATCGACAAGGCGACGGGCCAGACCCGTCCCGAGGACGTCAAGGAGCTTCTCGCCATCGTCAAGAAGTTGGCGTAGTTAGAACCCGCAGCCGCGTGAATGTGGAATGGGCCCCGGGCGTCTTCCGGGGTCCATTTCTTTTTAGGCCGTCAATTGGAGGTTTGAGAGATGGAAGTCACCGCAGCACCCAAGGCCGTCATCTTCGACATGGACGGCCTGATGGTCGACTCCGAGCCTGTTTGGGAACAGGCGTGGAGGATTTCGCTAAAGAGGCAAGGGTATGAGCTTAAGGCCGGTTTTAGGGAGGCCTTGACCGGAGCTTCTCGCCCGCGCGCCCTGCAGATCACGCACGAGTTTTACGGTGAGGGCGAGGCGGCCGATAAAGCGTTCGAGGATCATTACACCGTGGCTGAGCAGCTCTTCATTGAAAGCGGCGCTCCAAAAAAGCGTGGTCTCGACGAGCTTCTGTCTTTGCTGGGGGAGAGGGGCATCCCCGCGGCGGTCGCGTCTTCAACGGCCCGGCCGTCGGTCGGGGCGATTCTAAGACACGCTGGGATCTTCGAGTGCTTCTCGGCGATAAAGACGGGCGACCAGGGCTTTGCTTCCAAGCCTGCGCCGGATATCTTTCTGGCAGCGGCGACCGACCTTGGGGTGAGTCCGGCGGATGCGTGGGTTCTGGAGGACAGCCCCGCCGGTATACAAGCTGCGTTGGCCGGTGGTTTTGTACCGTTCATGGTTCCTGACCTGGTGCAACCTGATGATGAGCTTCGCCAGCGCGTCACCGTTTGCGACAGCTTGCTGGATGTCGAGGAGACTCTTGAAGGGTTGACGGCGTAGGGACCGCGCCGCCGGGCGACACTCGTGCTTTTGCCCCCCTGGCGCGGCCTGTGATCAGGTAGAATAAGCGCGTTTCAGCTCGCATGCAGAAATGCGCGTTTACCTGTATCGGCCTGCCGACCAACGAGGACCCAAGCCATGAAGAGAATAAAAGTCGCGATCGCCTCGCTAACCGCCGCCCTTGCGCTGGCCTTTGCCGCCACCCCCGCCGTCGCCCTCGCGGAGGAGGGCGCCGCCGCCAATGAGCCCGTGGCGCTCTCGGCCACCTCCACCACGGCGGAGCATACTTATGCACACAGCGCGACAGCTACCAGTAACGGTGTGACCTTCAAAGTGGAATGGGACGATTCAACCGCCAAGGGTGAGGCCACGACTTTCCATGTCACCCAGGCGGGCGGCAGCTCGGTCGCGAAGGTCCGCATGGATGCGCCTATTTATTGGGATAACGGTAGCAGCCAGGTTGTTGCCGATGCGTCTCGCGCATCCTGGATCGGGTATAGCTATAGCCTTATCGGCGACGGACTTGACTATAGCTTCGAGTTCACCGCTACAGGCAAATACAACATCTACTTCTATTTTATGGATACTGACAATAACATCGGCTATCTGCGCACAACGGACGTCTTGGTAACGGTCAACGACTCGAGCCGCCCCGCCGTCTCAGAGATCGTTACTGATGCCGTGAACCAGGCTCTGCAAAAAACGGATGGCTCCGAGTATGAGATGGCCCTCTGGCTTCACGATTGGCTACTTGACCAGCTCGAGTATGACAATTCCCTCAAGTGGGCAAGCGCCGAGGCGGCCCTTACTCGCCACACGGGTACCTGCCAGGCCTATACCAACGCCTACATTGCGCTGCTCAATGCCGCCGGCATCACCAATGACGAGACGCGCGACACCTACGACGGCCACACCTGGAACGCCGTGAAGCTCGACGGCGAGTGGTATCAGGTCGACTGCACATGGGACGACAACGACGACACCAAGTACTACGGTTTCGACGCGCGCCATCTCTACTTCGGTCTTACCGATGAGCTTATGGCGATCGCCCACCCCGGCCATAAGAAGATTTATACCGCTAACAGCTACGGCACGCGTTCTATCAGCCTGGCAGACAACTATTACGTTAAGAGCGGCACGGCGGCCGAGTGGGCCGATGCCTATGCCGCGCGCATACAGGCCAAGCTCGACGCCAAGGAGGCGGGTTTCTCCATCACGTCCGATAACGCCCTTAACCCGCCCAGCATCATCGGGATCCAGAATGCCATTGTGGCTTACGCGATAAACCAGAGGGATTGGGCTCCCTCTGACGGCTTAAAGGCTATGTTGACGGCGACGTCCAATGTCACGACGACGTCTAGCACCACGTGGACGGCGGTGTATGACTTCGCGGTCGATTATCTTACCGACGTCTCCGCCTACAAGAAGGGCTCCGACAGCTCCAAGTGGACCCACCCCGAGAAGGACGGCTACGCCTTCGCCGGCTGGTACACGGACGAGACCTGCTCGACGGCCTACACCGCCACGACCGGCCAGGCCTATGCCAGATTCGTCCCGGTATCCGACCTCATCTCCTACACCGGGGCCGGCCTGCGCGACGAGTACAAGGCGACCGACGGCTACGACCGCACGACGCTCAGGTTCTGCTACGAGTTCTCGGCGCCCTCGGGCTCCATCGTCGGGGACGCCTCGTGGTGGTGGAAGAACGGCAACTCCGGCTACGAGGAGGAGGTCTCCGTCGAGAACTACTGGCTCTCGGGCGGTGACTCGATCGTGGCGAACCTCGCCCTGACGGGGATCAGGCGCAACGGGGCGAAGTCGACCTACCAGGGCGTCTACCAGATCAGGGGCAAGATCTCCTACGTGACCGCCGACGGCACCGAGGTCTCGGTCGAGGAGGCCGCGGCCAACTCGGCGTCCGTGGCGCAGGTGGCCTCCGCCATCTCGTCGGGCAGCTGCGCGTCCTCGGCGGAGAGGGAGTACGCATCGGCTATACTTAATGGCTGAAATTGGACGCTGGCTTGATATGGGGGTGACAGCATGCTTTACGAAGAGCCGGAATTGAGCTTGGTTATTGTCGATAGGGCGGACACCATTATTACTTCGACCACCGATGGTCCCACTACCGATACGGATGGCGACAAGTAGGGAGTTGCATCCGACTTAATCACCACACCAAAAAGCCGCCCTGCGGGGCGGCTTCTTTTTCGAAGGACTAAACATGCACATTAAGCAGGGCTTTGTTATGCGCGAGGTCGCCGGGCAGCACGTGGCCATCGCCACCGGAGAGGCCAGCAAGACCTTCCACGGCATGGTCAAGTTGAACGCCACCGGCGCCTTCATCTGGCAGGGCCTCGAGAAGGGCCTAGACGCCGCGACTATCGCGCAGGGCCTCGCCTCCGCCTACGAGGTCGACCCCGCCAAGGCCGCCGCTGACGTTGACGCCTTCATCGCCCGCATGTCCGAGCAGGGCTTCCTGGAGTAGCTCGCCGCCATGCAAAACGACCTTCTCGTCCTCGACCTCGCCGGCCTCAAGGTGGGCGTCAAACCCCTCCACCCGGGCCTCGAAACCTTCGCCGGAACCTACGCCCACCCCGCCGCGGAAGGCGAAATCGGCCTCTGCGACCTTCTCGTCACAATAACTCCACAAATGATCGACGCAGAGCGCGAGATGGCCACGGAGGGCACCTGGCGCGACTCCTACCTGCAGCAACTCGCCCTCTACCGGGCCATCGCCGAGGAGTCGCCCAAGCACAACGTCTTTCTCATGCACGCCGCGGTTCTGGCCTATGCCGGCCGCGCCTACGCCTTCACGGCGGCCAGCGGCACGGGCAAGTCGACCCACCTGCGCCTGTGGAAGGCCGC
>CAVDTK010000057.1:0-14249 GCA_963611755.1 Oscillibacter sp. ER4 | reverse complement strand
AGCACCTCGGAGACCTTGTCGAGGTCGTTCGTGGCGCGGCTGATGGTGTCGCCCGGCTGGTGGGCATCGTAGTAGCCAAGCGGCAGGCGCGAGATCTTCTCGGCTATCTGGGCGCGAAGGCCGAGGTTCAGCCTCTCAGCGAAGCTTGCCATGACCAGGGACTGCAGCGTGTAGAACGCCCAGGCCACGGTCCAGATCCCCAGGAAGGTAAGGATCTCTCGCCCACCGTTGTCGAAGGTGACCACAAAGTCCTTGCCCTGCGCCCAGGTGTCCCGGATGTTTGACCACAGCATGTCGACCAGGCCTGCGCTGTAGGCGGGCGCGGCCAGGCTCGCAATGACATAGAATACGGCGGATACCGCCGCCACGACCAGACGCCAGCGCTGGGAGCCCGCGGCCTGCCACAGGCGCTTGGCGGTGCCCAGGCCGTCGGTGGGGACCTCGGACTCCTCGTCCGCCCCTTGAGTGTCCTTAACGTCTGACATCGGCGTCGCCTCCCCTCGTCTGAGATTCATAGATTGCCTGGTAGGTGGCACAGTTGGCGAGAAGTTCCTCGTGCGTGCCGATGCCCTCGACGCACCCGTCGCCCAAAACGACGATCTGGCCTGCATGGCGGATCGTGCTCACGCGCTGCGCGATGATGAGGACCGCGGCGCCCGCCAGCTCGCCTTCCAGGGCATGGCGCAGGGCCGCATCGGTCTTGTAGTCCAGGGCGCTGAAGGAGTCGTCGAAGATGTAGAGGTCGGCGCGGCGTACCAGGGCGCGGGCGATCGACAGGCGCTGGCGCTGGCCGCCCGAGAAGTTCGTGCCGCCCTGGGCCACGCGGGTCTCAAGGCCGTCTTCCAGCTCGTGGACGAAGACGCCCTGAGCCACGTCTACGGCATGCCAAAGCTGCTGGTCAGAGGCATCGGCGGCGCCGTAGCGGAGGTTCTCGGCGATGGTGCCCGAGAAGAGCCAGGCCTTCTGCGGCACATAGGCGATGCGGGCGCGAAGCTCGGCCTGTGAGAGGTCGCGCACGTCTTGGCCAGCGAAGCGCACCTGGCCCTGCGTGGCGTCGAGGAAGCGCAGCAGCATCTTGGCCACGGTCGACTTGCCGGAACCGGTGTTGCCGATAATGGCCGTGGTCTGGCCGCGGCGCAGGTCAAACGTGAGGTCGGAGAGGGTGTTCTCGTCCGCGTCGTCGAAGCGGAAGCTCATGTGGTCGAAGGAGGCCACGACGTCGCCGGGCTTCTCAGCATCGTCGGCAGAGGCGACGGCAGCCGCGGCGCCGGATCCGCAACCCGCGTCCCTCTCCCCCGCCTTTCCGTCCTCGATCGACGGCCGCGTCTCAAGCACCTCGCTGGCGCGCGTGAGGCAGGCCAGGGCGCGCGGGATCTGCAGGATCGCGAACTGGGCCATCATCATGAAGAACATGATGAGCATCGCGTACTCGATCACGGCCGTGATGGAGCCGATCTGCATGGCATGGACGCCCACGCGGTTGGCGCCCAGGTAGAAGACGGCGGACTCGACGGCGTTGGCAAAGAAGAAGGTCGCGGTGTCCGTCACGGCAAAGACCATGTTCACGCGGATGGCGCGCTGCGCATAGGCCTCGAAGTCGTCGTTCAAGCGGTCGCGCTCGTAATCGTCCTTCCCAAAGGCGCGGATCACGCGCACACCGGTGATGGCCTCGCGCAGGCGGACGTTCATGCGGTCGATGAAGCTCTGCATGATGAGGAAGACCGGCGCCGACTTGGCCACGGCCACGGCATTGATGACCAGGCACGCGATGGTCAGGGCGAGCAGGACATAGCCCATCATGGCGTCGAGCGAGAAGGTCAGGATGATCGAGACCAGGCAGGTCAGCGGCACCGGGCTCATCATGACGAAGCTCATGAGCAGGGTCTGTTGGACCACGTTGGCGTCAGACATCGTGCGGGTGATCATCGAGCCCGTGCCAAAGCGGTTGAAGTCGGCGCCCGAGAACTCGAGTGAGTGCCTGTAGACCGCCATACGCATGTCGCGGCCCACGTTGGCGGCCAGGCGCGAGGCCATGCGGTAGCTCACGATGCAGCCAAGGGAGCCCACAAGGGAAGCCGCCAGCATGGCGATGCCGTGGCGCCAGACGGCCTCCATCCCCTGACCCGACGTGACGGAGTTGAGAAGGGCCGCGAGCTCGGTGGGCACAAAGAGCATGCCCACGATGTCGAGGGTCAGGGTGAGCAGCGTCACCGCCACCAGGCCCTTGTACGGCGCCACCAGGCGGGCGAGCAGCGAGAAGGACGCGCGTCGCGAGTAGTCTCTCTGCGGGACATCGACAGCGCCGTCTACCTGCGGTTTATTCGCCATCCGCAAGACCTCCCTCCAGGATCGCGAGCTCTTGCTGGATGGCGCCCACGTACTTCTCGATCAGGCGCAAAAGCTCGGTCTGCTCGGCGGGATCCAAGGTCGCGAAGGCGCGGCGCTCGGCGCGGCTGGCGGGACGGATCTTCTCGTCACAAAATGCGCGGCCGGCAGTGGTGAAGCTCGCGACCTTGGCTTTCTTGCTCCCCTCGCAGAAGTCGAGCGTCACGTAGCCCTTGGCCTCAAGGGCCTTGAGCGCCGTGTTCACGGACTGCTTGGGCATATCGCAAAGCTCAACCAGCTCGCGCACGGCAAGGGAGCCGCCGCGCATGAAGATGCCGTAGGCCACCCAGTAGGCCGTCTCGGACAGGTCGCAGTGCACGGCCAGGCGATGATAAAGCTTGTCGGACTCGCGATAGAGGCGGTCGAACGAGTTGATCCACTCGTCGAAGCCGATAAGGCCCTCCTCGTCGCAGGCGATGGGTTTCTCGCCGTTCATCTTTCTCCAAATCGTCCGAAATCAGACAAAACGGAGAATAGCTTAGTCCGCGACCGTACGATTTGCAAGTAGAAGTTATTAAGCGCGCAGAACGGCGACGAAGTGCTTGTCGGCGCCTTGGAGCTCGGTGCGGTGAAGGGTGATGGGGGTAAAGCCCAGGCCGTCGGGAGAAGAAAGGAAGGCCTCGATCACGACCTCGTCCTCCTCGGCAAGAAGCGAGCAGGTCGAGTAAACCAGGCGACCCCCGCGGCGCACACGCGCTGCGGCAGACTTGAGCATCTGGAGCTGCACCGCGCACAGCTCGGGGATGGCATGCTCCTCCAAGGACCACGCGATCTCGGGATGACGCTGCAAGGTGCCCGTGCCGGAGCACGGCGCGTCAACGAAGACCAGGTCATAGGTGGTGCCAAGGCCTTCGAGGACGTCAAGGTCGCAGCCGTTACCCGTGAACTCGCGCACGTGGGCGGCAACGCCCGCGCGCTCGCAGCGCTCGGCGGCAAGGCGGCACTTGGGCTCGCTGATCTCAACTGCGTCGATGTCGCAGAAACCACCGGCGGTGGCGGCGACCCCCTCAAGCAGGATCGTCTTGGTGGCGCGGCCCTGCCCCACTTCAAGCACGCGCGAGCTCGGGGCAGGCGCGGCGAGAAGGACCGCCTCCTGGGCCGCCAGGTCGCACGGTAGCACCAACACGTCCTCTACCAGGCCGGATGCGGAAAGCTTGGACGGGTTGCCGAGAAGAATCGAACCTTCCAGTGGGCCCGCTGCGGGCTCCGCGCCAGCGGCCTGCAGCGCATCCAGAGCCTCATCGGCCGAGAGGCGCGCACGGTTTACCGCCACGGTCACGGGGTTGGGGGACAAGACGCACGCGGCATACTTCGCCGCAGCGCCCGCGCCCAAAGAATCGACGAGTCGCCCCGCCAGCCACTCGGGCAAAGCGCCAATGCGGGCCAGGTCAGAGGCATCGAAATCGCCATCGGCGACAGCGTCCTTCGCCTCTGCGAGCGCACGCGCGTCCTCAGTGGACACGCGCCGCAAAACCGCGTTGGCAAGCCCGGCCGCCCGGCGCGAGAAGCTCCGCACCAGCTCGACACCCTGGCTCACGGCCACCTGTTTAGGGGTCTCAAGGTACAGTATCTCGAAGGCGGCAACGCGCAGCGCGTCTCTCACCATAGGCTCCAGCGCGGACTTGGCCTTGAGGTGCGCGTTGATCACGCGGTCAAGCTCGCCACGGGCGGCGACGGTGCCCAGAACCAGCCGTTGCGCGAGCGCGCGGTCACGGGCGTCAAGCCCGCCCAGGTCAGGGCATGTGCGCAGCACGTCGCGGGCACGGGCTCCGCGGCGGCGAATATCGGCGAAGGCCTTGGCCGCGGCCAGGCGAGAAGGTGCAACAGACGCCACAGGTTACGCCTTTTCCCAGGTCAGCTCACCGCGAAGGCCGGATGCCCAGGCGCGGGCCTCCATCGCCTTCTTACCGTCGGGCTTGACCTCCAAAAGCTCAAGGCAGCCATCCGAGCAGCCGAGAAAAACGCGGCCGTGCTCAACGGTCACCTCGCCAGCCGCAAGCTTCTTCTCGCCACAAACAACAGCGCGCAGGACGCGGACGCCCTTGCCGCCCAGCACCATGCGGGCAGGCGCCGTGTCACCGGAGGCCTGGACGCGCAGGGCGTTCACGCCCGCGGCGTCCGCCGGGTCAAGGCGCATCTCGGCCTTGGTGACCTTGGCAGCAACCGTGACCAGCGCCTCGTCCTGCCCGTGCCACACATCCCTACCTGCGGCGATATCGTCAAGCGCGGCCACAAGCTCCGCGGCACCCGTCTCCGCCAGCTCAGCCGTGAGCTCAGCCGTGCCCTTCTCGGCAACCGCCGTCGCGGCCTGGCGGCACCACGCGCCCGCGTCCAGGTCGTGCGCCACGCGCATGATCGAGACACCGGTCTGGACGTCTCCCGCCAAGATCGAGCGCTGGATGGGGGCCGCCCCTCGCCAGCGCGGCAGCAGCGACGCGTGCACGTTCACCGCGCCGTGAGGAGCCATGGCGAGAAGGTCATCGGGCAGGATGCAGCCAAAGGCCACCACGCACATGATGTCCGGGGCGGCCTCGGCCACCGCAGCCTTGGCCTCGGGCGTCATGCGGCTGGCCTCGAGCACGGGAATCCCCAGCTCAACAGCCTTAGCCTTGACAGGAGAGGCCACCAACTCACGGCCGCGGCCGCGCACGGCGTCCGGGCGCGTAACCACCAGGGTGACCTCGTGGCGCTCAGCCACGGCGGCCAGCGAAGGCACGGCGAAGTCGGGCGTTCCCATGAAAACGATGCGCACGGGGCTTCTCCTTTATTCCTCGGACTCGGAGTCGGTGTCGCCGGGCATGGCGCCGCGGGCCAGGGCCTCCTCGTACTCCTTCAAGGCCTGGACGCGCGCCATGGGCGACAGGTGGTCGATCATGGTCTTGCCGTGCAGGTGGTCGATCTCGTGCTGCAGGCAGACGGCCAGAAGGTTCCACTCGGCCTCGTACTGCAGAAGGTCGCCGTCGAGGTCAAGCGCCTGGACCACCACGTGGCTGGGGCGGATAACGTCCACCGAGATGCCGGGGAACGACAGGCACCCCTCGCTGTAGTTTCTGGGGTCGCCGTCGGCGGTGATGATCTTGGGGTTGATGAGCACGTAGGGGTTCTTGTTGATCGCGCGGCCGCCCTTGGGCTCCCAGTCGACGTCGATCACCACGAGCTGGCGCAGCACGCCCACCTGCGGGGCGGCCAGGCCGCAGCCGCGCGTCTCGTACATGACGTCGAGCATATGGGCGGCGAGGTCCTTGACCTCCTGGTCGATGACCTCGATCTTCTCGCACTCGGTCTGAAGGCGCTTGTCGGGAGACAAGACGACGTCGTTGGCAAGGCCCATGCGGGTCCCCTTTCGTGTGGTTGGCGTGCGCCGCCGATTGGCAAAAGACGCCGCGGCGAGGAAGCCCCTGCGCCGCGGCGGTAAAAGCTACAGGATGTCGTAGGCGTCGACATCAATGGCAATGTTAATGCCTTGGGGGACCTTCAGGCGAGAAACGCACGTTAAGAGCATTTCTCCGGGGTCGGAATCGGGCGGACTCTTGAGCATGACGTGGCGGCGCAGGCGGTCCTTGATCTTAGATTTGATGCAGTCCGCGGGACCTAAGACCTCCCAGCCGTCCATTTGCGGCACAATGCCGCGCAGGTCAGCGGCCAGCTGGGCCGTGAGCGACGTGACCGCTCGCTGGTCGACGCCCCAGACCACCACGTTCGACAGGCGCGAGAAGGGCGGGTAGAGGGCGTCACGGCGCTCCTCCAGCTCGGAGGCGAGAAACGCGCCGCGGTCGTGCGTGCGCGCGGCCTCGAGCGCCGGGTGGGTAGGCCAGTAGGTCTGGATGATCACGCGGCCGGGTTTGTCTCCCCTGCCGGCACGTCCCGCGACCTGCTCCAACAGGCCATAGGTCCTCTCCGCGGCGCGGAAATCGGGAAGCTTGAGCATCGTGTCAGCGTTCACGACGCCCACGAGCGTGACCTCGGGGAAGTCCAGGCCCTTGGCGATCATCTGCGTGCCCACGAGCACCGCGCACTCCGCCGCGTCGAAGCGCTCAAGAAGCTCCTGGTGGGCGCCCTTGGTCTTGGTGGTGTCCGCGTCCATGCGGATGATCTCGATGCCCTCGCCCAGAAGAATGCCCAGCTCGTCCTCCACGCGCTGGGTGCCCACGCCGTAGGCCGCCAGGTAGCGACTGTGGCAGTTGGGGCAAGACGTCGTGGGGTCCGGGTAGGCGCGCACCGGCCAGGCGCGGCCGCACGAGTGGCACATGAGACTGCGGGTGCGCTCGTGGTAGGTGAGCGAGGTCGAGCAGTGCGGGCACTCGGGCACGCAGCCGCACTCGCGGCACATGAGGAAGGTCGCGAACCCGCGCCGGTTAAGCAGCAACACGGCCTTCTCGCGGCGCTCCACAACCTGCTGTAGGGCATCTACCAGCACCGGAGAGAAGATCGAGCGGCCGCCGTCCCGGAAGGCCTCGGCCATGTCGACCACGGTGACGTCCGGCAGGCGAGAAGATCCCGGCCGCTCCGGCATGCGCACGCGGGTCCAACGGGCCCCGCGGAAGCTGCCGGCGCGCGTCCGCTCAAGGGACTCGACGGAAGGCGTGGCGCTGCCCAGGACCAGGGCGCAACCATAGGCCTTGGCCATGTGCGCGGCGACCTCGCGCGCATGGTAGCGCGGAGCGCTGTCCTGCTTGTAGCTGCCTTCGTGCTCCTCGTCGATGATGATGAGGCCCAAGTCCTGTACCGGCGAGAAGAGCGCCGACCTCGCGCCCACGACAACGCGGGCCTGCCCCAGGCGCGCCATATCCCACTGGTCGAAGCGCTCGCCGGTGGAAAGGCGCGAGTGCAGGACCGCGACGTCTTGGCCAAAGCGGCTGCGAAAGCGGCCCACGGTCTGGGCCGTGAGCGAGATCTCGGGCACCAGCACGATGGCGCCCTTGCCCTGGGCCAGGGTCTTCTCGATAGCCTGCAGGTAGACCTCGGTCTTGCCGCTGCCGGTCACGCCGTCGAGAAGGACGACGTCGCCCGCGGCCGCCTCACGCGCGCGGTCGATGGCGGCCAGGGCCTCGAGCTGCCCGACGGTCAACGTCTTGGGCCGCGGGGCAGCGCCGGAAGAGAGCGAGGTCTCCCCCACGCCGCGCACTTCTCGCCTGGACACGACGTCTACCAGGCCTTTATTGGCAAGCGACTTAACGGCGGCACCCGCGCCCGGGATCATGGCGGAAAGCTCGGCGAGACGTGCCGGGCCCTCGCGCAGGGCCTCGAGCACCTGCCGCTGGCGGCTCGCGCGGGCGGGCGGCTCGTAGTCGTAGCCTTCGGGCAGAAGGTGCGCCCAGCGCGCGTCGACGGCGCCCGCACGGTCGCACACGAGCTGCCAGGGATCGTCCTTGGAGCTTCTCGTCACACGGACCTTCTGGCCGGGCGCCAGGTAGAGGTGCACGACGTCAGCCAGAGGGCAAGCGTACTCGCGAGCCATCCACAGGGCGCAGGAGGCCGCCACAGGCCCAAACGCGGAAGGGGCCAAGACCTGCTCGATGGGCTTCACGCGGGCGGGGTCGAGGCCTTCCGGCGCCTCTGCGGAGACGCCCATCACGTACCCGATGGCCACGCGCCCGGCGAACAAGACCAAAACGGTAGTCCCCAACTGGGCTTCATTTAACAGCTCAACAGGCACGCCGTAGTCGAAGGTCGAGGTGAACGCTCGGGCGCTGATGTCCAAGGCCACGGCCGCGAAGGCGCGAAACCCCTGTCTCTGCTCCACCTGCGTCCCCTCTCGCCGCGATTTTCTCAGCACTCCTTTATACGCCAAATCCGCCTTGTCGCAATCCGGACTTGTCGGAAGTCGCCTTGTCGTGATCGGGACTTATCGGAAGTCGCTTTGTCGTAATTGCCACTTATCGGAAGCCTATTTGTCGTAATCCAGACTTATCGGAAACCGAGAAACCCCTTTTTCTTCCGACAAGTCCCAATCGCGACAAAGCACGTGGGTGCTACGCCCGCGCGGCCAGAACGCTCGCGACGGCCTTCTTGAGCGTATCCATGTTGATGGGCTTCGAGACGTGCGCATCCATGCCGGCGGAAAGCGAGGCCTGGATATCCTCGGAGAAGGCGTTGGCCGTCATGGCGATAATCGGCATGTTCATCGCCCAGCCAACCGCGCCGCCGCGGATCGCGCGGGCCGTCTCGTACCCGTTCATCACGGGCATCTGCACGTCCATGAGGATCATGTCGAAGTCGCCCGGCCTTGAGCGCCGCAGCCTATCGAGAAGCGCCTGGCCGTTCTCGCAGATGACGCACTCGGCGCCCTCGATGCCCAGCAGCTCGCCCAGGATCTCGGCATTCAAGGCGTTGTCCTCGGCACACAGGAAGTGCATCCCCACGATCGAGATCGCGGCCCCGCCGTCGCCGGCACCCGCCGCAAGCCGCGCTCCCTTCTCTGCCCCCTCGGCGATCTTGAAGTCGAGAACAACCTCGAAGCAGCTGCCGTGGCCCTTCTCACTCTGGACGCTGATGGTGCCGCCCATGGCATCTACCAGGCTCTTGGTGATGGCCATCCCCAAGCCCGTGCCCTGGATCTTGTTGGTGAGCGTGCTCTCCTCGCGCGTGAACGCGTCGAAGATCTTGTCCTGGAAGTCGGCGTCGATGCCGATGCCGTTGTCCGCTACCTTCAGGCAGTACCGCGCATAGGCGGCAGAGCCAGCCGGGAGCTCCTCGACGTCCAGCACGATCTGCCCGCAGCGCTGTGTGTACTTCACGGCGTTGGAAAGCAAGTTGCTCAAAATCTGCACCAGGCGCACGCGGTCGCCGCACACCCACTCGTGACGCAAACCGGCGAGCCTCACGTCAAACACCTGGGCGCGCTCGTCGGTCTGCGGGCGGAACATCTCCTCGACGTCCTTGACCACATCGACAATCGAGAAGTCCGCGCAGTTAAGCGTGGCCCTGCCCGACTCGATACGGTTCATGTCCAGGACCTCGTTAATGATCGCCAGCAAGTTCTGTGACGACACCTGGATGCGGTGCACGTACTCGCGCACGCGCTGCTCGTCGCCCGCGTCGTGCTCGATGAGCGAGGTCAGGCCGATGATCGCGTTCAGCGGCGTGCGGATATCGTGGCTCATGTTGGCCAAGAAGCTCGTCTTGGCCTTATTGGCGGACTCGGCCGAGCTCAAGGCCTGGGCCGTCACCGTCTGGGCCGACTTAAGCTCGGCGTTCATGATCTCCAGGCGCTTGAGGTTGCGCTGCTGCTGGCGTCGGTTCTCCCGCTCGAACGCCGCCTTCTGGTTGGCGATGCCCGCGCGCCACATGTTGAAGAACAGGCCCCCGAACAGCAGCAACATGAGCGTCGCCATGCCCAAGGTGGAATAAAGCACCGTCTTTTGGTACGAGGAGAGCGAGTTGTCCACCACGCCCTGCGCCACGATGCAGACAATCGTCGCATTGTTGTTGTCGATGGGGGCATAGCCCAGGTAATAGGGCTTCTCGCCGCTGTAAAGCTCCACGCCCAGGGAGCGCGAGTCAAACTTTGCCTGCAGGTCGCTCATCTGATCGGCCGTGAGGGCATTGTCCTGCTTCAGGTGCTTGAGCAGCGAGTAGTTCTGGAAGATCTTCTCGTCCGTCTGGTTGGTGTAAAGGACCTCGCCGTCGTCGTTCAGCATAAAAAGGAACGCGGCGCCGTCGTAGGCGTACATCTTAAGGACGGCGTCCATCTCTGAGCGGTCTACCAGGGCGCCGATGGACGAGTAGGTCTTGCCGCCCATGGTGTAGGGCTCGCAGGGGATCGCCAGCAGGAACTTGTACTGGGTCTGGCTGCCGTCGTTATACGATATGAGCTTGGCGATGTTGCGGCCGTCCTGGAGGTCCCCCAAAAGGGAGCTCGAGACGTCGAGCTTGCGCTCGGCGCGCTCGATCGTTGCGGCCTCGCCGTTGTCCTTGATGAAGAGGATCTGCCAGCCCGTCTCTTTCTGCAGCGTGTTCACGAGCTTTACCAGGCCCTCGTTGGCGAGAAGATCGCCAGCGCCCTGCGACGCGTAGCTCTCGAGGATGCGCAGACGGCTGTAGTAGTTCTCGACCTGCAGGTCGTAGCTTTGCTGCAGCTGCTCGACGACGGCCCGCATGCCGCTTTTGCCATTGTCCTCGATGGCGCGGTACATGCCGTCCAGGAGGAACCTGACGCATACCGTGGAGAGAGCCACCATGATGATGATGATGATGATGATGATGGGAATCGCGAGGCGGCGCCGGGCGTTGAGGGAATCTTCGGGCGTGTCCTTTGGGGTTTTCCGGGGCTGCATGTTAGTCGCGCACCTCGATGTAGTCTTCGGGCTCAGCAAGCTGGCAGCCGTCTTTGATGGCCTGGGCCCAGGCGGTCGCCAGCGTCGAGTCGCCCAACGGCTCAAGGCCGGCGTCGGGCCCCAGGCAAGTAACGGCGCTATCGGTGAGAAGAACGGAGTAGAACTTCTCGGCATCGATCGTTGAGCCGTCTACCAGGATGTTATTGAGCGTGAAGCCTGCGTTGTCGCGTTCCACGACGAGCTTCATGCCGGATGCCACGGGAAGCTCGTAGACGCTCGAGGGGCAAAAGACGCCGCCTGCGCCCGAAAGGTCCTTCTCAACAAGCTCTTTGATGCGGGCGCCGGAAAGCGTCGCCAGGTACAGCGAGGTGGCGGCCGACTTGTTGGCAATCATGAAGCTAACGCGGTTGGCGCTGCATTCCCCCTGGTAGATAGGGGAAGCGAACCAGTAGTACGGCGCCAGGGCCAGCTCGGCGCCGTTTTGCTTGGCCACCGTGGCCAAGATGGCCGACGCGGCGTCGCGCCCGCACTTGTCGTTCAGGGAGAGCGCGAGGTCCTTCTCAAAGGTAATGACAGAAGCCGCCTGCTCGTCCGCGCCGTTGATCGTGGCACGAAAGGCCCCCAAGGCCTGGGTCTCGTCCATCTGCCCCGTGAGCAGGCCGCGGACAGCCTTGGCGCTCGCGGCAAACGACTTCTGCGCCGAATAGCGGATGTAGAGGCGGTTATCCCGGAGCTCGTTCTCAAGGCCGCCCATGCCTTCCGTAAGGGAGGCGACGGCCGGGTTGAACGAGATGACGCTGCTGCCGTTGGCGATAAGCTCCTGCCCCTTGGCAGAGATCATGTGCTCAACCACATCCATCGCAAGGCTTAAGCGATCGGCATCGTTTTCCAGGTCTTTATTGAGCGCAACGTGCAGCGACGGCGTCATGTAGATGTAGCCCTCGCCGGAGGTCTGCGAGAAATACGGCAGGCGCACGAGCTCGGCGTCCATCAGCGCGCGGCACTGCTTGAGGTGCACGGGCGAGCCGTGGAACATCGCGGCCTGCCCTTGCGTGAAGAGCTTCATCGCGGCCGCCGTGTCGAGGCTCAGGTCATCCTGGGTGAAGCGGGAATCCTGAAGAAGCTTGCGGGTATGCGAGAAGATGCTCGCCCACAGGGTGTCGTCGAAGGCGATGTCGCCCTCGGCGCTTTCGGCCTGGGCGCGCCACGTGATGCCGACCAGGCTCGTGAGCTCGCCGATGCCGCCTGCCTGGACCATCTCGTGGCTCGACCAGTCCTGGGCAAGGTCAAGCGCGTAAGGCTTGATGCCCTTCTCGGCAAAGACCTGGCAGGCCTGGGCATACTCGTCATAGCTTTGCGGCAGGTCAAGCCCGCATTGGTCGAACAGGGTCTTGTTGGCGATGATGGTCTGCGGGATGCCGCAAACGGGAAGCCAGTTGATCTGGCCGTCGGCGCTCTTGTAGTACTGCAGCGAGTAGGACGAGAACTCCGAGACCACGTCGTAGGCCGAGAGGTCCAACAGATGCGGCTGCAGGTCGCGGGCCTCGGTGCCGGCGAAGCGGCGGACCGTCATGATGTCAGGCAGGTTGCCGTGCTCGAGCAGGTAGCTGTAGAGGTCGAGGTCGTTGTTGCCCGCGATGAACTGGATATCCGCGCCGGGGAACTGCTCGTGCAGGTAGGACGTGAGAGGGCCGATAAGATCCGTATCCCATAGGTAGACCGTGAGCGGGTTTGAGGCGTGCTTCGCGGCGGCGCCGCTGGTGCCGCCCGCGGAGCCCTTCTCGGCAGATGAACAGCCTGCCAGGGCCGCGGCAGGCGCAGCCAAGGCCGACGCACCCGTCGCCTTGACCCAGGCACGTCTCGTCATGGTGTAATTCATGGCCATCAACAAATCCTCACGAAAAAGCGCCGTCATGCAACAGACAGCGCTTAAAACGTGGGTGCAACTGGCTGCCATTTAACAGGCCCTATAGCTTTGCGTCTCAGTCTTTCGACTGATTTGCCGAAGTATTTAATTCTGAGGGATCAGTATAACCTAGATGCGGGGTACCCCGACCACAAAAGCGAAGGTTGTTGGGTTACGGGTTGCACTTTTGGCAGGGTTCGTAGCCTTGGGCGATCACCTCGTCGCGGGTGCCGGTGAAGTCCTTGCGGTTCTTCGCGGACATCTTGGAGACGAAGCTGCAGCCCGTGCGGTGGAACTTCCTGCTGTTGGTGTTGAGGACGTAGGTTTGCTCGGCGGATTGGGTTGAGGGTGTGGAGGCGGCTGCGGAGGCTTCGTCCTTGGCTGTTGCGGCCGTGTTGTCGCTTTGCTCGGCGGCTTCTGCGGCTGCAGCATCATCGCCCTGCTCCACAGCTTGCTCAGCAAGCGAGCTCTCGCCGGTCGCGTAGTCGATGGTGACGCCGGGCTGGACGTTGTAGCAGTAGACGTTGAAGCTCACGCCGGCGCCCTTGTCCTCGACCGACCAGGCCTCAAGCTGCACGCCGGAGGCCACCAGGTTGTTACCCTCGAAGACGGGCGTCGCGCGGTAGAGAACGTGGTTGCCGGTGCTCTTGACGTAGGCCGCCACCTGGTCCTCAAAGGGCAGCATGCCCTCGGTATTGAGATAGCGCGTGCCCGTGATGAGGTTCTTCTCGTTGGCGTTCTCCCCCGCCAGCTGGTAGCCGATAAGGTGGCAGCGGTTGTACAGGTAGTTGCCGTCGACCAGGCCGTCGTAGCGCACGGTCTGCCAGCCGCTGGGCTTGATCATGCCGATGCTTCCGCGCTCCTGGGTGGGCATCGTCTGGGTACTGATAAGGGCAAAGGCCACGCCGCAGCGGCCCAGGGAGTCGAGATCGCTGTAGTTCTCAAAGTCGCCGCGCGCCTTATCGGCATCGCTGAACTGCGGTTCGTTGGATTGGACTTCAACGTAGGGCGAGCCGGAATAGGCGGGGATGGTCGTGGGGTCAAGGGCGGAGACGGGCGTCGAGACCGCGGGCTCGGCCTTCTCGGCCGCGGAATCTTGCTGCGTGGTTTGAGCCGGCTGCGTCTGCTGCGCCGCAGGGTTGGTGGCTGCAGTGTTCTTGCTCGATGACGAGGCCGTTGAGCTGGTGAGAACCCCAATGAGGCAGAAACTGACGATCACGCAGGGAACGGCGGCCGCCACCTTGCGAGCGATCGGCGCCAAGGCAAGCCCCCGCTGGACCAAGGGGCTATCGGGCTTCTCCTTAACAAGCGATCGCCAGATGTAGCGGGCCAAGAACCACAGGCCGACGCCTGCGGCGACGCATAATCCCAGCGCAATGGCATAAATGGCCAGGCAGACGACGATAATGGCGAGAAACGCGCCCAAACACCCGCCGCGCTTCTTCTGAACAAGGACGATCTTCTTGGACATAACTCCCCTAGCGTTGGAACTCGGTCTTGCTTAACCCATCCTGAACCAAACCAAGCCACAAAACCTTAGCCGAGCGCTAGCCGTTACATTCTTTTTTGAGCAAGCGGCCCCACGGCGCTTGCATCGCGCGCCGCGGGGCCGAGGTCGTTGCCTATCTGGGGTCGTGCGGGTTAGCTGCGCTTACGCGCGGCGACGAGGAGCGACGCGCAAG
>CAVDTK010000056.1:0-14325 GCA_963611755.1 Oscillibacter sp. ER4 | reverse complement strand
TCATCCGGGAAACTGACGCCGGTCGTTCGAACATAGGAATAGAAGACCTTGCCAGCCGCCTCTTTAACCGAGATGGCCGATTCATCTTCATAGGCCTTTATCAGGGTCGCGTCGAAGTAGTCCTCGCCAACGCTCACCAATCGGCCGTTTTCGGCCACGCGCAGAGGTGTGTTCTCCTCGACAAGCTGGCGCCATTTCTCGGCGCAATGCCCCTGATCAATGCAGATCTCAGATTCAAAGGCATTCGATACGATTTGGTTGATACTTTTATTCGTATCGCCAGGCCCCAGCTCACAGACCGTCACCTTTGCCTCGGGCTTAACGCAACTTGCCGCGTAGAGAACCTCCGGCAGCAGCTGATAAGGGGCGTCAACCCAGATCCTTAGGCGATCCGTAGACGACAGGCCTTCCACCACGGCCTTGCACTGCTCGACGAAATTGCTTTGAGGTTTTATGCCGTGGCGTATCAGCTCCCTGAGCCTGCTCGCCGGATCCATGTCCGCGATACTGCCCACATTCAACACGTCAGGAAATACCCTCATCCCTTCAGAGGGCATATCCCGCGCGATCACGCCAGGCAAGTCGGCAAAGGCCTCGTTAAAGCAAAGGTCCATGGGTGCCACCAACTACCCCAAATGCATGATCGTGCCGGTCACGCGGGCTACCGGGGTCTTTAGGTCGTCCTCGACCAGGCACCGATAAAAGCCCAGGCGCCGGCCTTCCTTGTCCGCGTCGGCCGTGGCGATGAGCTTGGTCCCCTTGGCCGCGCTCATGAACTCGATGTCGAAGTTGACCGACACCGATTCCGGCCCGCCGATCGCGGACGCCGCAACGACGGCCAGGTCAGCCAGGGTAAAGATCGCCCCGCCCATGACGCCGCCCTTCTCGTTCAAATGCTGCGGCCCGATGTCGAACTCGCAGACCGCGTGCCCGCGCGAGACCTCGACCACCCGCGCGCCCAGGGCGCCGGTCGCAAAGTGATCCTTGGCAAAATGCCTCTGCACGTCCTCGAGCGTGGCGTCCTTGTCCATCGCAACCCCTTTATCCTGGCTTTTTTCGACTCCCCCATTCTACCGCCGCGCCCAGACGGCGAGAAGCCCTTCCGCACCGCACCCCGCCGCCCGCCCACACAACAGAACGGGCGACGGGCCCGATGCCCATCGCCCGCCCTAGGGGAGAAAGTCAGGGCCGGCGCTCGGCGCGCCCGCCCAAGGACTACAACTTACTTGGCAGCCTTGTCCTTATCGCCGTCTGCCGCCTCGGCCTTCTGCTCGTTGAGCGCGCGGCGTGCGCTGTAGGCGCGGTAGCCAAAGAAGCCGGCCAGCGCGACGAGCGCGGCGCTGCCGCCCCAGACGCCCATCTGCCAGGTGGCGGTTCCGTAGGTGACCTTGGAGCCGGGAGCCATACCCTGCATCGCGTTGGAGTTGGCCACGGTGAAGAGCACGTGGTGGCTCGCCTCGCGCAGCTGGGACACGACGGTCGCCGAGCCGGTGCCCTGGTAGCCGCCGGTCATCGCGGAGTAGGTGAGCTCCAGGTCGGTGCCGCCGGCCAGCGCGGCGTTCTTGTCCATGTAGCCGTAGAGGTTGAAGTCGGTGATGACGCAGCCCTTGAAGCCCCACTCGTTGCGCAGGACGTTGGTGCACAGGCTCTTGCGGCCGCCGGCCCACTCGGTGCCCACATAGTTGAACGAGCTCATGACGCCGGTGCAGCCGGGCATGGTCTTGGTGGAAAGCGTGCCCTGGTCATCGGAGATGTACTTCATCTCGCAGGTGGCCTCCTTGACCGGGATCTCGAACTGGCGCAGGTAGATCTCGCGCGCGGTCTGCTCGGTCGCCCAGGTGGCTACGTGCTGGACGCGGTAGGACTCCTGGTCGTTCAGGGCAAAGTGCTTGATCATGGCGTAGCAACCGTTGGAAGCCGCGCCGGAAACCACGGCCGCGCCGATCTTGCCGCCCAGCACCGGGTCCTCGGAGTAGTACTCGAAGTTACGGCCTGCAAACGGGCTGCGGTGCGTGTTGAACGCAGGCGCGTACCAGCCGTTGTAGCCGGACGCCAGCGCCTCCTGGCCGACCATCTGGCCCATGCGCTCCATGAGCTCGGTGTTCCAGGTCTGGGCCATGATGAACTCGGAGCAGTACGCGCAGTTGCCGGTGGGGCCGGTGAGCGAGGTGAAGCCGGCCGGGCCGTCGGGCTCGGCGGTCTCGGGCTTGCTGATGGACTCGACGGCGGGCGTGTTGTACGCGTCGTCGTTGAGCATCGCGGTCATCTCGTCAACGGTCAGCTGGTCAAGCAGGGTGTCCCACTTCTCGTCGTCGTAGTCGGCGCCGCGAAGGTCGATGAGGGACAGGCCGTTGGCCGCGCCGGTCGTGGGCATAGAGGCCGAGGAGTCCTCGTGCTCCTTCCAGTCGTACTCCTTGAACTCGATGCCGCAGGAGGACGCGTCCTTGTCCTTGGCGGCCTCGGGGAAGCTGCCCTTGAAGTCGGCGCGCGAGAAGGGATCGCAGTTCTTCTCCATGTACTCGGTGAGGTCGGCGAACTGGTTCTCGAGCTTGGTCCCGGTGGCATCGTCGGTGTCGTAGGTCTTGGCGGAAAGCGAGAAGGACGCGGAGTCGACCACGGTGTGCGAGTCGGTGCGCAGGCTCACGGTGTACTCGCCCTCGTCAAGCACGTAGGCGCCCTTGTCGGAGCTCCAAGAGGCCATCTGGCGCACGGGGAACTCGAGCTCGAGGGTCTGGGACTTGCCGGGCTCCAGCGAATCGGTCTTGGCAAAGGCGCCGAGAACGACCGCGGACTTCTCGATGCCCCCCTTGGTGTAGGGGGCGGTGTAGTAGAGCTCAACGACGTCCTTACCGGCCACGTCGCCGGTGTTGGTGACGGTAACCTTGGCGCTCACCTTGTCGCCCGAGGCGCTCGCGGAGTCGAGCGTCTGGCTGAAGGTGGTGTACGACAGGCCATAGCCAAACGGGAACACGACGGCCTTGTCGTAGTCGAAGCCGGCGTAGTTACCGTTGGCGGCCTCGACGGCCGCGGTCTCGTAGTAGCGATAGCCCATGTAGATGCCCTCTTTGTACTCGACAAAGTAGGCGGTGCCGTCAGAGGCGGTGGAGGTAGAGTTCTTGGTGTAGTAGTCCGAGACGTCGGTGTAGTGCTTGCCGCCAAAGTTGCCGAAGGTCGGGTCGGCGGTGAAGTCGGCAGGCCAGATGTCGGTCGTGCGGCCGGAGGGGTTGACCTCGCCGGTCAGCAGCTGGCCCACGGCGGTGGCGCCGGTGGCGCCCAGCGAGCCCACGCACAGGATCGCGTCGGCGGCGTACTCGCCCTCCATCAAGGGACCCATCTCAAGCGGCGTGGAGGCGTTCACCAGCACGACCACCTTGCTGCAGCTGGCCTTGGCGGCCGCGAGCAGGCTCTTCTCCTCGACGGTCAGCTCAAGCTCGTGCTGGCCCTCGACGTAGTTGGCCGTCTCGTCGTTCTCGGTGAAGGTCTTGGAAACGCCGGAGGCAAGGTCGCTGAGAAGGTCGCGCGACAGGTCGCCGCCCTCGCCGCCGCCGCGGCCGATGACCACGACGGCCGTCGTGCCGGCGATGGATGCCTGGGCCTCGGAGGAGTAGGCGCTCCAAGGGATCTCGCCGATGTAGTAGCAGGCGGTGGAGGGGTTGTCCATCGTGATGTCGGCCTTGGGGTAGTTGCTGTAGGCGCCGGCGATGAACTGGTAGGCGGTCTCGTTGATGTTGAGGCCGGAGGCGGCGATGCCGTCATGGAAGTTCACGCACGAGCTGGAGTCGACGGTGCCGGAACCCGCGCCGCCGTAGATGGGGTCGGCGGCGTAGCGGCCCAGAAGGCTGATCTCGGAGCCGGCGGCCAAAGGCAGGGTGCCGTCGTTCTTGAGCAGGACCGCGCCCTCGCCCAGGATCTCGGTGACGAGCTTGTTGGCCTCCTGCGTGGCCTGCGAGCGGCCGCGGAACTGTTCGTCGTAGTAGTTGGTGTCCCAGTTCTCGGAGCCGGCGACGTGCTCGACCGTGGAGGGGCGGCCGCCCAGGTAGTGGTCGAGCAGCGAGCGGAACATGTTGGTGCCCACGTTGGCCGCCACGGTGACGCCCAGAAGGCCCGCGGAGACGGCGGTGTTGGCAACGAACTTACGGCGTGTGACGAGCTTCTTCGGCTTCTTCTCAGCCATGGTGTTTCCTTTCGTGCTTTGTGCAAAGTGGCAAAACTAAAGAGCCGGTCCGCCCCTGCAGGAGGTGAGAGACGGACCGGCTGGTTGACTTGCGGACGCCTTTACGCGTCGGCCTTGACCTCTTCCTTCTCGGGCTTGGTCATAGGCGAGACCTTATAGGTCTTGACGCGCTCGTCGTCGATCGCGCCGGACCAGTTGAGGCCGAAGCAGAAGTCGTAGGTGTTGCCGGTGGCGTCGGTGTAGCAGTCCATGTCGCGCGGCACGTCCTCCTTCTGCTCGAAGACGGTCTGCATGTCCTTGGGCATCTGGTGAGACAGGACGCCGGAGGGCTCGACGGTGCCGGAGGCAACGCGGGCGTAAGCCTCCTCAGAGACGCCGTTGAACGCGAAGAGGATCGCGTCGCAGGACGGCTCGATCTCGCCGAAGCACATGGGACGGTCGGCGTCCACCAGAAGGATGAGCTTGGCGTCGGCCGGGAGCTTGGACTTGACGTCCAGCACCAGGTCGAGGTCGCTCTCGTTGGTGGCGTAGGTGGAGGCGCCGTAGACGGAGCGGTTGATGTACTCGCCGTACTCGTCGGCCGGGTTCAGCGACTCCTTGCGCACGTAGTCGCCGTCGGCGGTGAACGGGCGGTACTGCAGCGAGATGGGCTTCCAGTAGGGGCCGGGCTCGGGCTCGGTGCCCATGATGACCGTCATGAAGCTGGGGCCGCCCTGGACGCCCTGGTAGGCGTCGGCGGGGTTGTTGACCTTGATGATGGCGTACTTGACGTCAGCCAGCTCCTCGGCCGTCAGGCGGGTGAGGTTGCTTTCCTGCGGGGCATCGGAGGCGGCCACGTGGTCGGTCACGACCTCCCAGTACTCGTTCTCAAGATCTGCGCCAAAGACCGGGGCGATGGCGGCCGGGGTCTCGCCGCCGAAGAGGCTGGTCGAGGCGGCGGTGAACTTCTGCGGGATGTAGACCTTGGGCTTGTCCTTCATGAAGTCCTTGGAGATCACGCCGTCGTTCTTGAGCATGACGATGCACTTGTCGGAGATGTCGGCGCCAAACTGGGCGGCCTTCTTGCTCTCCAGGATCTCCTTGGCCACGGCGCGCTCGGAGTAGGGCTGCTCGAAAAGCTGGACCTTAAGCATGAGCTCGAAGATGCGGCGGGCGTTGTCGCGCAGGGTCCCCAGGGCCTTCTCCTCGCCGTCGGCCTTGACCATGAGGTCGTAGGCCTCCTTGGCCACGTCGGGCTGGAAGGAGCCGCCGTGCTGGGAGATGGTGTTGTTCATGAGCTTGGCATAGCGCTCGGGCACGGTCTTGTCCTTCATGCCGTGCTGGATGCCGTCGAGGATCATCCAGTCGGTGCAGATCATGCCGTCCCAACCGGCGTTGCGAAGGATCGAGATGTTGTGGGTGGAGTATGCGGAGCCCACGTGCTCGCCCAGGCCGTCGGGGTCGTTGGGGTCGTAGGCGATGCCGTAGCAGGGCATGACCGCGGCCATCTGCTCGGTCTTGGAGTCCAGGTGCATGCCGCCGTCAAGGAACGGAACCAGGTGCGCGTCGAAGTTGGAGCCGGGGAAGACGTTCCACTTGCCGGAGTCGGAGTGGTCGTCGCGGCCGCCCTCGTTGGAGCCCTCGCCCACGAAGTGCTTGAGCATGACGGCGCAGGACTCATCGCCCCAGCCCTTGTCGTCGGTGGCCTCGTCGTCGCCCCAGGTGGACTGCATGCCGCCGCCGAAGGCTGCCGCGAAGTCGCGGTTCACGGCCGGGTCCTCAGACACGCTACCGGAAAGGCGCGTGCCGATGGGGTTGGAATAGACGTCGACCTGCGGGCCCAGGTCACAGCGCACGCCGGTCGCGCGCCACGCGCGGGCCTGCCACATGCCGGCCTGGCGCCAGAGGTCCTTGTCCATGACGGTGGACAGAGAAACGCTCGACGGCACGCCAAACAGGACGTAAGGGTCGGAGTAGTTGAGGTAAGGCACGCCGTAGGCGCCCTTCTCGCAGGTCTCCTGGACCTTGTTGATCCAGTCGATGTCGGTCGCGTAGGACTTCAGGGAGGACTGGAGGCGAGAAACGCCCGCGCGCGAGCCCTGCTCGATGTAGTCCATCGTCGAGGTGTCGGTGGTGGTGGAGCTGGACTGGGTGCCGCCCGCCCACAGGATCGGGAACAGATCCTCGGCGCTCATGGAGTCTGCCAGGGACTTGGCGCGGTCGGCGATGGGCTGGCGCCAGTCCTCATAGAAGTCGAGCTTACCGTCGCCGTTCAAATCCTTGAAGGCGTAGCCGTCGACCTGGATGATCTTGGCGGTGTCCATAACGCCCAGGACGGCGCCGCCGTCCTCGTTGGTGTAACGGGTCCAGCCGTCGCGGACCTCCTCGCTGGCGTACTTGGCCTTGACGTCGGAGCCGTCAGGGTCGATGGGGTACTTGTCGGCGGCAGGCGCGGCGAGAGGATCGGACGAGGTCGTAGTGCTGCTCGAGTTGGAGCAGCCCGCGAGGCCCACAAGGCCCGCGGTCAGGGCAGAACCGGCGATGAAACCACGGCGAGTAACGTTTTGCATCATGTTCTCCTTTGAAAGAGTGCTCTTCCCGGAAGGCGACCGCCTAAACGACGGCCGCCTTCCCACTCAAAAACAAATGAAGCCCAGGTAACGCTCTATGCGGCTTAGCCGTAGAAGTCGAACTCGATGGTGTCGAAGTCGGCGATGGTGAAGGCCTTGGCGTCGCCGGAGAGCTTGTTCTTGCCAGAGACGGTCAGCTCGATGTCGCCGGAGGACAGGTGCAGGGTGACCTTGTCAGCGGTGCCCTCCCAGGTGCCCTTGTCGCTCAAGAGGTCGGCGTGGGCCTCAAGCGGCACGACGGTGCAGGAGCCGTCGCTCTCGAGGTTGACGTCGAGCATCTGCTCGAAGCCGCCGGCGGTGCCGTAGACGGTCTGGCCGGTCATCTCGACGGAGCCGCGCCACTGGCCGGCGTACTCCTTGACGGCGTCGAAGTCGGAAGACTTCGAGTCGCTGCTCGAGCTGGACGTGGTGGTAGTCGTGGTCGAGCTGGAGGTGTTGCTCGAGCTCGAAGACGAGCTGCCACCGCAGGCGACCAGAGGCAGGCTCAAAGCCACTGCCAATGCCGTGCCGATAACAAGCTGCTTCTTCATACTGTCCTCTTTCTCCCTTTGAACCAACCGCAGGTAAACGGTGGTTCTCGCGCCCCCTATTGGGCGCTTCTCTCCCCAAAGGCAAGGCGACGGGCCGTCTTGCCATGGCTTACTGGCTACTAATGTACGGGCCGCGTTAACCGTTTCTTCACATTTGTCATAAAGTCGCGGGGTTGAAGCATGAAGGGCGCGAATGAGCGGCGAACGGCTCCCGCAGGCGGTCGATTTTGGCGGCGAGCGGACATTCGTGTCGTCGGCGTGTCATTTGGTAACCTATTGTGTAAAAACCACGACACGCTGCAAGGAATCCGACACGGGGGTCGGCCCCGGCACCGCGCGTCGCGCAAAAGGGGGAATCTTTTATGTATCGAGCGCTTGTCGTAGAAGACGAGGCAGAAGAGGCTCAGCGCCTAAGCGACCTGCTCAGGCGCTATGGCCAGGCACATGACACCGAGTTCAAGATCACCTGGCACAGCTCCGCCATGGACATGTTGTCCGATAAGGGCCGCTACGACCTGTGTCTTCTCGACATCGAGATGCCGGGCATCAACGGCATGGAGGCAGCACAGCTCCTGCGCACCTACGACCAGGATATTCCCATCATTTTTGTAACCAATTTAGCCAAGTACGCAGTGAAGGGTTATGAAGTTGGTGCGCTCGGCTTCATCTTGAAGCCGGTCACCTACGGAAACCTCAAGCTGTCACTCGACCGCGCCCTTCGCGCCGTCAGGCAGTCGACCGGCCGCACGCTCACCGTTCCCACCGAGGACGGCGTGCGCGTGATCCCCGTGCGCTCGCTCACCTATATCGAGGTCACCAAGCACCGCCTGACCTTCCACCTTGACCAAGAGGACCCCGTCGAGGCCCGCGGCTCGCTCGTGCAGGTCGAGGAAGACCTAGCAGAAGCCCCTATCGTGCGCGTCTCTAAGAGCTGCATCGCCAACATGGACAAGATCTCGATGGTGAGAAGCGGAGAGATCCAGATGTGCGACGGCAGCCTTCTGCGGGTCTCGCGCACCCATAAGCGCGAGGTCCTGGACAAGGTCACGGATTACCTGGGCGGACGCCGATGAGCCTGGCCCTTCTTGCCGAGAAGATCATCGGCGCCCGCTGGGTCATCCAGATCGTGGTCACCCTGGCCATCCCCACCTTCATGCTGGCCAGCAGGCTGCCGCACCGCCCCACCACCAGGCTGCGCGTGGTCGCCTCGATCGCGGGTCTTCTCGTCGGCTGCATGACGCCGGTGCTGGCCGGCCGCATCACCGGCCTGGGCGTCGTTGAGTCGTCGGTCACCTTCACGGTGCTTCTGGGCATCTCGGTCCTTCTCATCATGTGGTGCTACGACACGGAACTCTGGCCTGCGCTTTTCTGCGCCACGGCGGGATACACCATGCAAAACCTCGCGAGCGGCCTCGAGGTGCTCTTGAGCATCGTGGTCACCCACCGCTCGAGCGGCGCCATGGCAGAGCCGTGGTCCACCCTTTTGGGCATCGGCCTGCCGCTGGTGGTCTATGTCTTTGGCTACCTGGCCTTTATTAGGCCCATCGACAAGAACGGCCTGGCAGACGTGGCGGATAAGTCGATGCTCGCCATGTTCTTGATCGTCATCGTGGTGATCATCAACTTCGACATCCTGATAAAGAGCCTGGTCTGGTGCGGCATCCCGTACACGTCGCTCGTGCTTTTGCGCATGGTCCACTCGATCCTGTGCGCCTTTGTCCTGTTCGCCGAGTTCGAGATCCTCTACGCGCGCAGCATGCACGACAAGAAAGAAGAGACCGAGCGCCTGCTGGCCGAGCGCGACCGCCAGTACCGCATCTCCAAGGAAAACATCGAGGCCATCAACATCAAGTGCCACGACATCCGCCACCAGATCCGCCACTTCGCCGACTCCGGCGAGGCCGTGGACAGGGAGGCCCTGGCAGACATCGCGCGCGAGGTGCGCGTCTACGACTCGGTGGTCCAGACGGGAAACGAGGCCCTGGACACCATCCTTACCGAGAAGAGCCTGGCGTGCTCCGGCGAGAACATCACGCTGACCTGCATCGCGGACGGCGCGGCGCTGGACTTCATGGCGCCCTCTGACATCTACGCCTTCTTTGGGAACGCCCTGGACAACGCCATCGAGGCCACGCGCAAGGTGGGCGACGCCGAGCGCCGCACCATCACCTTGAACGTTGCCCGCCGCGCGAACATGGTGGGCATCAACGTGGAGAACTACTACGCCGTGCCGCCCACCTTCAAGGACGGCGTGCCGCAAACCTCAAAGCTCGACCGCTCCAACCACGGCTTTGGCATGAAGTCGATGGCCTGCATCGTGGGCCGCTACGGTGGGACCCTGCACACCGGGGCCAAGGACGGGATTTTCTACCTCAACGCGCTTCTCGCCGGGAAGTAGGCGGGCGCGCCAGGGCCCGGCAGCGGCACTCCCTCGCCGGCGGCATACTCCCCCGCAAAACGCTCCCCCACCCGCGCCGAGCTGCTACAATATGGTTTCTTATGCCTTGCCCCTTGAAAGGAAACCAATGGCCGCCATCAACTACCAGCTCGCTCGTTTCGAGGCCTCGTACGGCACGGTCGAGTCCTTGCCCGAGCCCACCACGCCCGAGGTCGCCGTCGCCGGCCGCTCCAACGTGGGCAAGTCGTCGCTTCTGAACAAGCTCTTTGGCAGGAAAGGCCTGGTCAAGGTCTCGTCCACGCCGGGCAAGACCTGCAACATCAACTTCTTCGACGTCGACGGCATCAGCTTCGTCGACCTGCCCGGCTACGGCTTTGCCAAGGTCTCGATGAAGGAGCGCGAGCGCTGGGCCAACCTCATCGGCGGCTACTTCGAGCAGGAGCGCAGCTTCAACCTGGTCTTGTCGCTGGTCGACATCCGCCACGAGGCGCAAAAGCTCGACCTCGAGATGATCGGCTACCTCAAAGAGCAGGGCCTGCCCTTCAACGTGGTTCTCACCAAGGCGGACAAGCTCTCGCGCAACAAGCAGAACCAGCAGGTGGCCCTTCTCAGCCGCCAGCTCGACGTGCCGCGCGAGGACATGGTGGTCACCTCGTCCGAGACGGGCCTGGGCATCGACGAGCTCAAGCGCCGCATCGCCGAGGCCTGCCTGTAGGCGCGCCTCCCGCGCACCGCCCGCGACGCAGAGAAGGACCGCCCATGGCTTCGAACGACCCGCAAAACGAACCCGATAGCGACCTCACGCAGGAGCTGGCCGACAAGGTCGAGCTGCTCGAGGGCATTCTCAACGACTCCAACCAGCTGGTCCAGATGTCGTACCTGGAGGATCTCTCCATGGTCTACGTCAACGGGACCGCGCGGGCCTGGCGAGGCGGGGGCGACGCGGGCGACAACTACCGCGGGCAGCGCTGCCACAAGTTCATGATGGGCCTGGACGAGCAGTGCCCCTTCTGCCCTCTTCGCAGCCAAAACGGCGAGAAGACCTGCTCCACCGAGGTCGACAACGGCCAGCAGGTCTTCTCGGTGAAGACGGTCCTTGTCGAGTGGAAAGGCCGGCCCGCCTTCATCGAGTACGCGGCCGACGTGACCACCAGCCGCCGCGCGCAGCAGGGCTTCGAGAACCAGATGCGGACCCTTTTGCAGTCCATCCCCGAGGCCCAGGGCATCATGCACTTCGACCTCACCGAGGACCGCTGCCTCACGGTAGAGGGCGCGGCCACCAACAACCTCAAGAGCGTGCAGACCAACGTCACGGTGGACACCGCGGTGGCGCAGATCTTCTCGTTCATCCCCGACAAGGCCAAGCAGGAAGAGATGCTCGCCGTCTTTTGCCGCCAGGCGCTGATCGACGCCTATAACAGCGGCACGGTCGAGCTCTCGCGCGAAACCAAGTCGTACTTCGACGACGGCTCGGTGCGCTGGGCCCGCGTCACGGCGCGCGTCATCCAGAACCCCGCAAACGACCACCTTGAGTGCATCCTGTACGGCACGGACATCTCGGACGAGATGGGCCGCCGCCATGCCCTCGAGGACCGTGTCCATCACCACCTGGCGCTGTTCAATGCGCTGGCCAAGGACTACCTCAACGTCTATCTCATCCACCCGCAGACCGACACCGTGCACGTCCTGAAGCTCAACGGCTTTGTCACCTCGGGCCTTACCAGCACGGCCGGCGTGGACTTCGACGAGGAGGCCGCCTCCTCGGGCGAGGGCATGGGCCCCTACCCCTACCAGGCCACCTACCTGCGCTACATTGCCGAGCGCGTGCACCCCGACGACGTCGACTACATGCGCGAGGCCATGAGCATCGAGAGCATCAACGCCGCGCTTGCAAGCTTTCCCGAGTACGTGGGGTCCTACCGCGTGTTGGACGAGAACGGCGAGACGCACTTCTACCAGTTCAAGTACCTTCTCGCCGAGAACGACGAGGGCATCCTGGCGGGCTTCCAGAACATCGACGCCTTGATCGCCGCCGAGCACGAGCAGCAGGGGCTGCTCAAGAACGCGCTGGCTGCGGCCGAGGAGGCAAATGTCGCCAAGTCGGTCTTTTTGTCCAACATGTCCCACGACATCCGCACGCCCCTGAACGCCATCATCGGCTTCAACCAGCTGGCGATGCAGCACCTGGACGACCCGCAGGCCCTTGAGCGCTATCTCAAAAAGACCGGCATCGCGAGCGAGCACCTGCTGAGCCTGGTGAACGATGTGCTGGACATGAGCCACATCGAGAGCGGCCAGGTGAGCCTGGACGAGAAGCCCTTCCGCCTGCCCGCGATGTTCGACGAGCTGCACACCATCATCGCCGGAAACGCGCAGGCCGCAGGCGTCGAGCTTGAGTTCGACACCTTGGGCGTGCGGCACCCCGACGTCGTGGGCGACGAGGTCAAGCTCAAGAAGATCCTGGTAAACATCCTGGGCAACGCCGTGAAGTTCACGCCGCGCGGCGGCAATGTGTGGTTCAGCGTCGAGGAGCGCGACCTGCACACGTCCGATTACGCGCACTTCCTCTTTAGGATCCGCGACAACGGCATCGGCATGAGCCGGGAGTTCCAGAGCCACGTCTTTGAGGCCTTCACGCAGGAGCGGCCGAGCACCAAGGGCGCCGCGGAGGGCACGGGGCTGGGGCTTTCGATCGTGAAAAGCCTGGTCAACATGATGGAGGGCTCGATCCACCTTGAGAGCGCCGTGGGCGAGGGCAGCGAGTTCACGGTGTCGCTGCATCTTAAGGTCGCCACGGGGCAGGCCGCGGACGAGCTCAAGGACGCGCACGCAGGCGACGGCGCCGACGCTGAGAAGCCCGATTTCCGCGGGCGCCGGATCCTTCTCGTCGAGGACAACGAGTTCAACCGCGAGATCGCCTTCGAGATCCTTCGCCAGGCCGGCTTTGAGGTCGATACCGCCGATGACGGTGATGTGGCTGTCGAGAAGGTCGCGCTGGCGCCCGCCGGCACCTACGACGTGGTGCTCATGGACATCCAGATGCCCACCATGAACGGCTACGACGCGACGCGCGCCATCCGCCGCCTGCCCAATGAGGGCCAGGCAGGGGTGCCCATCATCGCGGTCACGGCCAACGCCTTCTCGACCGACCGGGACGAGGCCCTGGCCGCAGGCATGGACGGGCACATCTCAAAGCCCATCGAGGTAGACCTTCTCATCGAGAAGATGCGCGAGCTTATCAAGTAACGGCAGGTCAGGGGGCTGGCGGCTGGACGCGGAGCCGGGTTCGAGGCCTAGATCAGGCCCAGGGCCTCGAGCGCCGTGGCCACGCCGTCGTTTTGCGCGGAGTCGGCCACAAAGTCCGCGTGCGCCTTCACGTGGTCGGCGGCGTTGCCCATCGCCACGGCGAAGTCGGCCGCGTCAAGTATCGACAGGTCGTTCTCCGAGTCGCCAAAGGCATAGAAGCGCGAGGGCGCAAAGGGCAGCGCATCGATGAGACGGCGTGCCCCCTCCCCCTTGCTGTTGCCGGGAATGACCAGCTCATGGTAGCCGTCGCCCACGTTGAGGTACGTGAAGTTGGACATCAGGAACTCGCTTGAGCGGCAGGCGGCCAGGCTCGTCTCGTAGAAGTCCAGCTTGGCGAAGTCAAGGCGGCCGCCGCGGGCGACGTAGTCCTCGTAGAACTCAAGGTGAGACATCAGGCGACAGAAGTCGGAGTCGTGGTTCTCGCTCACGATGAGGCAACCGTCCGGGCCCGAGACCAGGGTCTCCATGCCCACACGGCGGATCTCTGCAAGGGCCGTTTCCCAAACTTCTGCGGGCATAGTGCTGCTGTAGATGACCTTGTCGTGCAGGATCACGCGCGTGCCGTCCATGGTGACCGCGCCCGCAAAGGGCAGGCAGTCGAGAAGCTCGCGAATGCCGCCCAGGTCACGGCCGGTGCAGACCACCGCCACGTTGCCCTTCTCGACAAATCGGCGCACCGCGTCCTGGACGCGCCGGGTGGGAATGTTGGTGGGCCCGGTCACCGGGTCCCTGAAGGTCAAGGTTCCGTCAACGTCAAAGAAGGCAACTACGGGCTCGGGCATCTTCTTCTCTCTCACAAGTCAGCTGTTAGGAAACGCACTGTCGCAGTGCGTTTTTGGGAAGGAATCGCACTATCACAGTGCATTTTGGAAGGGTTCACGTCACCGCTGCAAATCCAGGGGTTGTCTGATACTTGCGGTCGACGCGGCTTTCAATTTGAGGACTTGTCTGATAGTTCGAATGACATTTCCTTTCAATTTGAGGGCTTGTCTGATGATTTGGTATCAGACAAGCCCGGGATTTGAAAGCGAAAGGCCCCTCGAGAATCAGACAACCCTGCGTTTTGAAAGCGAGAAGGGCGCGCAGCATCAGACAACCCTGATTTTTGCAGCGCGGCGGCGCCGCCCCGCCCGTCCTAATCCTGGGAACTTCTCTGCGCCAGGAAGGCCCGGGTACGCTCCTCCTTGGGATTGTTGATAAGCTCGCGGGCCGGGCCCTGCTCCACGATGACGCCGCCGTCCATGAAGACGATACGGTCGGCCACCTCGCGGGCGAAGCCCATCTCGTGCGTGACGATGACCATCGTCA
>CAVDTK010000055.1:0-14479 GCA_963611755.1 Oscillibacter sp. ER4 | reverse complement strand
CATCCGCTGAACAGATGATCCATGCTCGTGACTTTTGAGGTATCAAGGCCCGAGAGGTCAAGAGAGACCAATGAAGAGCAGCCATTAAACATGCCTCTCATATTCGATACCATCGAGGTATCGAGACCGGATAGCTTGGCAGAAGTGAGTGAAGAGCAGCCGTTAAACATAAACCACATGTCGATAACGTTTGAGGTGTCAAGAACCGAAAGATCGATTGAAGCAAGTTTGCTGCAACCGCTGAACAGACAACCTAGGTACTGAGTATTCGAGGTGTCGAGACCAGTGAGGTCAATCTTCTCAAGCCTTGCCATACCTTGAAATGCTGACACGAAATACGAAGGGGCACTGACCGTTCCCTCGAACCTGACGCTACGGACCTTAGCCTTGTAATTCGACCAAGGCGTCCCATCAAAAAAACCTTCATCCCCATCCGCAGGCTTAACGACCAACGCTCCCTCAGAATCAATCGACCACAAACAAGTCCCGCACTCGGTCCAGTCCACGATGTAGTTGGAATCCGTCCCTACCGCGTCAGCCAGGGCGACGATGGCGCCTTCCGCCTCGTCGACCCCTTCCGCCAGCGCAACACCCGGGACCGTGCCCAGTACCAGGGCCGATGACACCAGCACCCTGAGCGAAACATCTACAAGCTTCTTCATTGCTCCCCCGTCTCATCAGGTATCCAAAGAAAGCTGAGAAAACCTTACTCCCCCTCCCCCGCCCCCACAAGGCGCAGGTCGGTGAGCGGGTGCGGCAAACCCAAATCGAAACAAAAAGATGCCCCCGCCGCACCCGGCAGGGGCATCCCAAATCAATGAACTTCTCGGCAAATCCCGGGGCTTCTCAGCGAGAAACGCGTCTCCCCTAACGCCTGTTGCCCAGGCCCATGTTGCGCATCATGTTGTTCATGTTGCGCCGCGCCTTCTTGGAGTCGCCGCCGGCCATCATCTGGCGCATGCGGCCCATCATCTTGTTCATCTCTTCCCACTGCTTGATGAGCTGGTTGACCTCCTGCACGCTGCGCCCGGAACCTGCGGCGATGCGCTTGCGGCGCTGGCCGTTGATGGTCTTGGGCCTGGCGCGCTCGGTCTTGGTCATCGAATGAATGATGGCCTCGATGCGCACGAGCTGGTTCTCGTCGACGTTGGCGGCGGGGTTCTGCGACATCGCGCGCTCCATGCCGGGGATCATGCTGGCGATCTTCTTAAGGCCGCCCATCTTCTTGATCTGCTGCATCTGGGCGAGCATGTCGTCCATGGTGAAGCCCTCGCGAAGCATACGCTCGGCGTCTGCCGCCTGCTGGTCGTCGGCCAGCTTCTGGGCCTGCTCGATGATGCCCACCACGTCGCCCATGCCAAGGATGCGCTTAGCCATGCGGTCGGGGTGGAACACCTCAAGGGAATCGGGCTTCTCGCCCATCGAGACGAACTTGATCGGCTTGCCGGTGACCTCGCGCACGGAAAGCGCGCCGCCGCCACGGGCGTCGCCGTCGAGCTTGGACATGATGACGCCGTCGAAGTCCACGCGCTCGGCGAACTCGGAGACCACGTTCACGATATCCTGGCCGGTCATGGCGTCGACGACCATAAGGATCTGGTCGGGCTTGACGGCATGCTTGATGTCGACGGCCTCCTGCATCATCTCCTCGTCGATCTGCAGGCGGCCGGCGGTGTCGACGATCACGATGTCGTTCAGGTGGTCGACGGCCTCGCGGATGGCCTCGGACGCCACGCGCACGGCGTCCTTGCCGTCGCCGCGGTAGACGTTGACGCCGATCTCGGAACCCAGGGTGGCCAGCTGGTCGGCAGCGGCCGGGCGGTGCGTGTCGCAGGCGGCCAAAAGCGGGCTGTGGCCCTGGTGCTTAAGCAGGTACGCCAACTTCGCGCAGGCAGTGGTCTTACCGGAGCCCTGCAGGCCCACGAGCATGATGACGTTGGGCGTGCGGTTCTGCGCCAACGTCAGGCTCGACTCGGTGGAGCCGAGAAGCCCGGTCAGCTCGTCGAGCACGATGCGCACGACGTTTTGCGAGGGCGTGAGAGAGTCCAGGACCTCGGAGGTCATGCACTTCTCCTTGCAGCGGGCGACGAAGCCCTTGACCACGCGGAAGTTGACGTCGGCCTCGAGAAGCGCCATGCGGATCTCGCGCATGGCGACGTTGATGTCGTCCTCGGTGAGGCGGCCCTTGCCGCGCAACTTGTCGAAGGTGTCCTGAAGACGGTCGGACAAAGAGTTGAACATAAGGCTTTACATCCCTTCGCCTACGAGGGCATTGCAGAAGTCGACGGCGTCGAAGGCCTGGAGGTCCTCCATCGACTCGCCGACGCCGATGCGGTAGATGGGCAGGTTGAGCTGGTTGGAGATGGCCACGGCGATGCCGCCCTTGGCCGTGCCGTCGAGCTTGGTGACGATAAGCCCGTCGAGGTCCAGGGCCTCGTTGAACTCCTGCGCCTGCGCGAGGCCGTTCTGGCCGGTGGTGGCGTCGATGACGAGAACCACCGTCACGGGGATCGTTGCGCGCTTACGGGTGACGTTGACCACCTTGGAAAGCTCGCGCATGAGGTCGCTCGAGGTGTGAAGGCGCCCGGCCGTGTCAATAAGCACCAGGTCAGAGCCTGCCTTCTCGGCCTTCTCAAGGACGTCGTAGCAGACGGATGCCGGGTCTGCGCCGCGCTCGCGCGTCACGACCTCGACGCCTGCGCGCTGGCCCCAGACCTCAAGCTGCTCGATGGCCGCGGCGCGGAAGGTGTCGGCCCCGCCGATAAGCACGGACTTGCCCTGGCCCTTGGCGCGCCCGGCCAGCTTGCCCACCGTGGTGGTCTTTCCGGCGCCGTTGATGCCCACGAACAATACGCAGGAAGGCGTGGTGGTAAAGGGGTCGGCCATGGGAACCGCGAACTCGCGGGAGAGGCGCTCCGCCAGGGCCGAGCGGATCTGCCGCGCCGTCACAAGGTTCTCCCTCGCCGCGCGGTCGCGCAGGTCGTCGGTCACCTTCATGGCGAGCTCTGCTCCCAAGTCGCCCATGACCAGGGTGTCCTCAAGGTCGACCCAGAAGTCCTCGTCGACCTCGCCGCCCAGGTAGAAGATCTCGTTCATCGCCTCGCGGGAGCGCTGCAGGCCCCGCTTCAAGCTATCCATAAAGCCCATTTAGGCATCGACCACCTTTCCTGTAGCCTTGTCCAGGCGCTGAGAAACAACATGGCTCACACCGTCGGCCTGCATGGAGACGCCGTACAAGACGTCGGCCTGCTCCATCGTGCGCCGCTGGTGAGAAATGACGATAAGCTGCGTGGTCTCCTTCAGGCGCTCGATCGCGTCGAGGAGCTTCGAGAGGTTGGAGTCGTCGAGCGCCGCCTCGACCTCGTCGAAGACATAGAACGGCACCGTACGCACCTTGTAGACCGCGAAGAGCAGCGCCAGCGCGGTCAGGCTCTTCTCGCCGCCGCTCATGAGCATCATCTTGGTGATGCGCTTGCCGCGCGGCTGCGCCACGATCTCGATGCCCGTCTCGGCCAGATTGTCGGGATCGGTCATCTCGATGTGGGCCTTGCCGCCGGGGAACAGCAGCGAGAAGACCTCGGAGAAGTTCTGGTTGACCTTGTCGAAGACCACGAGGAAGCGGTTCTTCATCTTGCGGTCGATGGCCGCGTTGATCTTCTTGAGCGAGTTACGGGCGCTCTCGAGGTCGGCGACCTGCTCGTCGATGTACTCGGCGCGCTCGCGGAGCTTGAGGTACTCGTCCATCGCGACCTCGTTCACGGGACCGATGTCGGCGATCTGGGCGCGCAGGCGGTCGCAGGTGCGCTCAGCCTCCTCGCGGTTCTCGGGCGCCGGGATCTCCAGCGCCTCGTCCAAGACGGCACCCGTCTCGGTGATGGCCTCGATGGCGGCGCCGACCTTGACCTCAAGCTTGCCGAGGTCGACCTTCACGTCGTTTACCTGCTCTTTCGAGGAGGTGAGCGTGGCCTGGGCGGCGCTCACGGCCTCGCGGGCGTCCGAGATGGTCTTCTTGAGCGAGTCCGAGTCCGCCTCGGCGAGAGACGCGCGGTCCTTCAGGCGCCCCGCCCACTCAAGGGCGCGCTCGTGGATGGCCTCGTAGCGCTCGTAGAGCGGGTCCACGCGCAGGCGCACGACGTCGAGGGCGTGGCTCGTGGCCTTGGTGGCCTCGATGCGCTTGTCGTAGTCGGTGAGGCTGCGCATGAGCTGGGCCGTGCGGTGCTCCTGGTTGTTCAGGCGCTCCTGCGACATGGCGAGCTCAAGGCGGGCGTCTGACAGCTGCCGGTTGGCGTTGGCGGCCTCGCGGGCGGCCTCCTCCTGGTTGGCCGTGGCCTCGGTGAGGGCGTCTGCCAGCTCAGCAGCGCGGTCGGTGGCCTCACGGGCGGCCTGCTTGTGCTCGTCGATCGTGCGGCGGGCCTCGGCGGCCTTGGCAGCGGCCTCCTCGCGCTTGGCCGTGACCTGGTTCTTCTCGCGCAGGGCATTCGCGAGCTGGTTCTCAAGACGGCCCTGGTCAGACGTGGTGGACTTGAGCTCGGAGGAAAGCCTTGCCTCCTCGCCCTTGGCCTGTGCCGCGGCGGCGCGCGCGTCGGAAAGGGCCGTCTGGGCCTCCTCGGTGTTCTCCAGGGCTTCGGCCAGGGCGACACCCAGGGCCTCCATGCCCTCCTCGAGCGAGCGGATGCGCCGCTTGCGCTCAAGGGCGCCGCTCTCGTTGGATGCGTTGTGGCCAATATGCACGCGGCCGTCGGGCAGGACCGCCACGCCGTCGGCGGTGACGAAGGTCACGGCCGGCCACGACTCGTGGGCCGTGATGGCCTCGCCCGCGCTCGTGACCAGGCGAACGTCGCCGAGAAGGGCCTCGAGAAGCCCGCGCGACTCGTCGCCGGCGCGAAGCTTCGAGGCCAAAGCCACGCCGGGCGCCCCCTCGGCGGCCGCGGCGATACCCTTGGCCGAGCGCACCACGACGGCGGCCTGGCCTTCCGCGTCTGCCAGCCCCAGCGCGCTTTGCGCCACCTGGGTGGCCGCGGCGGCGTCTGCCACCACGAAGGCGGAAAGGTCGTCTCCCAGTAAGCTCTCGAGCAAAGACTCGATCTCGGGGTCGGCGTCCACAAGGTCCGCCAGGCGGCATTCGACGACGTCTTCCGGCAGCCTCTCGGCCAGGGCGGCCATCACGGGGCTCGCCTTCTCGACCTCACGGTCGACCGACTGCAGGGCAGACAGCGTGGCCTTGGCGCCGGAGAGCTTGTTTCTCGCCGCGGACTCGGCCTCTTGCGCGGCCTTGACCTCGGCCTGGTGACGGGCGATCAGGGCGTTCTGTTCCTCGATCTGCTTCCGGGCGGCGGCCAGCTCCTCGTCGATGCGGGCCAGCTCGTCCTCGCGGTCCGCCAACACCGACTCGGCGGTCGAGATCGTGTCGTCCAGCTGGTCCAGGCGAGAAACAAACAGCTGGTCCTCGACCTCGGCAGAAGAGATCTGCTCCTCAAGCTTGGCGTAGGCCAGCGTCTGCGCGTCGGCCTCCTTCTTGGCCGCGGCCTGCGCGGCCGCCAGCTTGTTCACCTGCTGGGACAGCTCGTTTCGCTTGGACGCGCTCGCGTGCGACGCCTCTTTGAGCTCGCCCACCTTGCGCCCCAGGTCGGCCTTGCGCACGCGGGCGTCGGAGAGCTCCCCGCACACGCGCTCGTACTCGGCGCGGGCGTCGTTTCTCTGCTTCTCCATCGTGGAGAGCTGCATGCGCATCTCGGAGAGGCGAGAAACCATGTTCTTGCCCTTCTCCTCAAGAAGACGCATGTCGGAGTCCATGCGGCCGAGAAGCTCCTGCATGCGGCGGCGCTGCTCGCCGAGGTCGCCCACGAAGAGGCCCTTCTGCTCGAGCAGCGACTGCAGCTTCTCAAGCTCGGCGCTCTTCTCGTCGTAGCGGTACTGTGCCAGCTCGACGGCGGCCTCGGCCTCGCGGCTGCGCACGGAAAGCCGGTTGTAGCTCTCCTGCAGGCGGCGCAGGTCGTCGACGGCGAGCTGGATCGTGAGCTCTTTGAGCTGGGCGTTGAGGTCATGGGCGCGCTTGGCCTTGTCGACCTGGCGCTCCAGGGGCTTCAGCTGCCGCGAGATCTCGCGCGAGACCACCTTGGCGCGGGCCAGGTTGTCGTCCATCGAGGCGAGCTTCCTCATGCTGCGCTCTTTGCGGCGGCGGTGCTTGGAGATGTCGGCCGCCTCCTCGATGAGAGAGCGGCGCTCCTCAGGGCGGCTCGACAGGATGGAGTCCAACTTGCCCTGGCTGATGATCGAGTGGGTGTCTTTGCCCAGGCCAGAGTCGTGCAGGATGTCCTGCACGTCCATGAGGCGCGATGGCGCCCCGTTGATCAGGTACTCGGACTCGCCGGAGCGATACATCCTGCGGGTGATGCCCACCTCGGAAAAGTCGATGGGCAGCGTGTGGTCGGAGTTGTCCAGAACCAGGGTGACTTCGGCCACGCCAACGGCGCCGCGGGCAGAAGATCCCGAGAAGATGACGTCTTCCATCGCCTGTCCGCGCAGCATCTTGGCGCTCTGCTCGCCCAAGACCCACAGAATAGCGTCCGACACGTTGGACTTGCCGGAGCCGTTGGGGCCGACGACGACCGTGAGACCCGGGTCGAAGACCATCTGGGTCTTATCGGCAAAGGACTTGAATCCCTTGAGCGAGAGAGACTTGAGATACACGGACGAAAAACCCTTCGGTCAGGTGGCGAGAAGCGCCAGGTTAGTTGGTGATTCCCTCGCCCTCGAAGTCGCCGGGCTGGTTGTAGCCCAGATAGACCAGGGCGTCTGCCGCGGCGGCGGACTCGGAGGACTTCTTGGAGCTGCCGGTGCCGCGCCCCACGCGACGACCCTGGACCATGACGGCCGAGGTGAAGGTGGGCGCGTGGTTGGGGCCTTCCTCGGAGCACAGGATGTACTCGGGCGCGCAGCGGAAGTCGCGCTGGGCGACCTCCTGCAGGCGCGACTTGGGGCTGATGGGGCGTCGGGCCAGGTCCGGCGTGATGTGGGGCTCCAGCGTCTTCATCACGAAGTCGTGGGCCGCGTCGTAGCCGCCGTCCAGGTAGAGCGCGCCCACGACGGCCTCGTAGACGTTCTCGAGCGCAGAGTGCATGCCGCGCGCGTTGGTGCCCTTCTCGGACTCCCCCATGAAGATCAAGGGAGCCAGGCCCAAGGACTCGCAGACGGGCGACAGCATGTTGCCGCTCACCAGCGAGATCTTGAGGCGGGTCAGCTCGCCCTCGTCCATGCGCGGGAAGCGCTCGTAGAGGTCGGTGGCGATGATGGCCCCCAGAATAGAATCGCCGAGAAACTCAAGGCGCTCGTAGGAGGCCGATATCGTGCCCTCGACGGCCGAGGGGTGCGTGAGCGCCGCGGCGAGGAGGGTCTTGTCGGCAAAGGTGTAGCCCAAGATCTCCTCGGCCTGGCTCACGCGCTTGTGCATCTTCAACTGCGCCCAGCTCCTTTTCCTACTGGGCGCGGACCACGGCGTCGGCGATCTCGCCGATGGTGGCGATCTTCTCGACGTCCTCGTCGATGAGGGAGAGCTCGAACTCGTCCTCGAGGGCGGTCACGAGCTCAAGCAGGTCGAACGAGTCTGCGCCGAGCTCCTTGAGGTTGGTGTCCTCGGTAAGCTCAACGTCGGTGTCCAGGGTGTCGCCGGTGATCTCGATGACGGTCTTAACGATGGCGTCGCGGTCCATTTTTGCCTCCTCTAAGGCGTGAGTTGTGCGTCGAGAAATGATTCTACCTTTGTTATGCGCAAATTGCGCAGGCTTGCGCGATCTTCGCGGGAAGCTCTTTGCGGGCGGCCTCGGCGCACGACAGTGTGCCCTTGCGCACGGCGTCCGCGCTGGTGGCGCCGTGGCCCTTGACCACGGGCGCCTTGAGGCCCAGAAGGATCGCGCCGCCGTACTCGAAGCCGGACAGGTCGTTGGCCATGCCCTTCAAGGTCTTCTTGAGAAGCGCCAGGCCAAGCTTGTTGCCCAGCGAGCCTTCCATGGAGTCCTTCAGGGTGGCAAGCACGAACTTGCCGGTGCCCTCGATGGACTTCAAGGCCACGTTTCCGGTGAAGCCGTCGGCCACGATGACATCGAAGCCGCCGGTAAGGATATCGGTGCCCTCGGCGTTTCCCACAAAGCCGCAGTCGCCCTCGGCCAGGGCCTTGTGGTAGGCCAGCGCCATCTCGGAGCCCTTGGTCTCCTCGGACCCGTTGCAGAGAAGCCCGACCTTACCATCGGTGACGCCCAGGGCAACCGCCGCGTAGGCGCGGCCCATGTGGGCGAACTGCACCATGACCTCGGGCTTGACGTCTGCGTTGGCGCCCATGTCGAGGAAGATCGTCTTGTGGCCGCCCACGCCGGGAAACGGCAGCGCCAGCGCCGGGCGCTTGATGCCCTTGACGCGCCCGATGCCGAAGGTCGCCGCGGTCAACACGGCGCCGGTGGAGCCTGCCGAGAAGAGGCCGTCGGCCTTGCCCTCGCGCACGGCCGCGGCGGCCCGCACGATGCTCGCGTCCTTCTTCTGGCGCACGGCCGCCGCCGGGTGCTCGGACATGCCGATGACCTCGGTGCAGACCAGGGCGTGGGCGCGGTCGTGCTTCTCGCAGAACGGCTCCACGGCCTCTGCCGAGCCGGCGAGAAGAACCTCGAGCTGGGGGTCGTCGGCCAGGGCGCCCTCGACGCCCTCGAGCAGGACGGCGGGCTCCTTATCGGCGCCCATAACGTCTACGCAGATCGTTGTCATGTCTTCTCCCCCACAGGGTCCGCCGGGCCGTCTTTGGCCGCGGGCAACCAGTCGCTTTCCTAACAAAAGAGGCCAGCGCAAGGCCGGCCTCTCATGCATGCTTTATGCGTGAAGCATCGCCCTTACTCGGTGACGATGACCTCGCGGTCCTTGTAGTGACCGCAGTTGGGGCACACGTGGTGCGGGAGCTTGGGAGCGCCGCACTGGGGGCAAACGGAACGAGCCGGAGCGGCCAGAACGCTGTTCGCCGAACGACGGGTGTGGGTGGCGCCGCGGCCCTTCTTTTGCTTAGGTACTGCCATGTCAAACCTCTCTTGCTTCTCTTAAACGCCGCTGTGCGCGAACAACGGCGGCCTATCGCCAAAAATCAAGCGTTGTTTACTATACCACGCCTTATCGATAAATCAAAAGGAACAATGTTTCTTCATTACGCCTTGTCGTCATTTTGCGCAGAATCGCCAAGATCGAGGTCCTTGAGCACCGCGAAGGGGCTCTTGGCGGCGCGCTCGGCCTCGATCTGTGAGGCGTGGCCGCAATCCTCGGTGTTAAGGTTGGCGCCGCAGACCGGGCACAAGCCCAGGCAATCGGGCTGGCACAAGACCACGTAGGGCGTCTCCATGACAAGGGCGCTCAAGAACGCGTCCGCCAGGTCGATCGTCGAGTCCACGACCAGCGAGAACTCGAGGTCGTCCTCGGCCTCCTGGGAAGCCTCGTCGGTGGGCTCCTCAAAGAGGTAGTACTCGTCCACCTCGGAGGAGACGTCGAACTCGGCGTCCTCGAGGCAGCGGTCGCACGTGCCCACCACGTGGGCGCGCAGGATGCCGGAGGCCAGGATGCCCTCGCCGGCGTTGGTGAGCATGACGTCGTAGTCGATGCCGCCGGGCAAGGTGAACTCGTGGTCGCCCAGGGTGTAGCCCGCCTCGTCGAGGTGGCCCGCCACCGGGTAGCAGTCGCCGGGGTTGGCCAGGCGATCATCAATGGAAATCAATACCTGCTGCATGGTTTACCAGGGCACGTTGTTGGTGGTGTTGCGAGAGCCGGAGTTCTCGTCAAGGGTCTGACGGACGCGGGTGACCGTGCCGGTCAGGCTCTTAAGGTTCTCCTCCAGGTGGGCCAGGACGGTGTCGGCGTACTCCTCGGCGTTGTAGCGGGTGTCGCGCTCGTACTGGGCGGCCTGGTCGCGGATGGCCTCGGCCTGCTGCTGGGCCAGGCGCACGACCTCCTGGTCGCCCGCGAGGATCATTGCCTGCTGCTGGGCATCGGCCACGATGGAGTTGGCCTGCTGCTGGGCGCGGTCGAGGGTCTCCTGCTCCTCCTTGATGATGCGGCGGGCATCGGAGAACTCCTGCGGGAAGATGCGGCGGATCTCGTCCAGGATCTCAAAGACGTCGTCGGCGTCGATGATCTTCTTCTGACCGCCACCGGTAAGGGGGCTCTTGGCCTCGCTCACCATCTGCTCAAGCTCGTCGACCAAGCTCTCGATTTCCTCACCCGGCTGCATCCAGGTCTCCTTTCAACGGCGCGGACCGAACATGCGTCGCTTACGCGCGATATCGACAAATATATAGTGCATGGTACCAGATAAAACTTAAAAACATCGCCGCACGGGCGTCTTACGCACGCCATGCGCACGAATTGCGGAGCTGGGCGGCGAGAAGCTCGAGTAGCAACGGCGGCCGCGGGCCAACTCGCGCGGGGTTTCTCGCCTAGGCCTGGCCGTAGTGCTCCTTGAGGCGGGCCGAGACGTTGGCCGGGACTAAGATGTCCACGTCAGAGCCCATCGCGGCGATCTCGCGCACGATGGAAGAAGAGACGTAGCCGTACTGCGGGTTGGACATGACGAAAACGGACTCCAGGTCAGGGGCCATGTGGGAGTTGAGGTCAGCCTGCTGCAGCTCGTACTCGAAATCGGTCATGGCGCGAAGGCCCTTGACCACGCCGCCCGCGCCGATCTGGTGGCAGAAGTCGACGAGAAGCCCGGAGAAGGGCATGACCTCGATGTCGCGCGGCAGGTCGGCCAGCTCGATGGCCTCTTGGATCATCTCGACGCGCTCGTCGAGGGTGAAGGCCGGGCCCACGCCGCGCTTGTTGGCGCTTTGGGCAACCGCGACCGTGACCTGCGGAAAGAGCTTGCGCGTGCGGCGGATGACGTCCATATGGCCCAGGGTCACGGGGTCGAAGGTGCCGGGAACGACGACGTGCGAGATGACGCTGGTGTTGATCATGCGGTTGCTCCTTCATAGATCATGAGGTCGACGGCGGTGATGCCGTGGGTCTTGTTCTTCTTGGGCGTAAGGCAGGCGGCGGCGAGGCCCGGCGCGGAGCTGGCGTGCTCATAGACGACGACACAGCCATCTGCCAGCAGTTTATTGGCGAGAAGGTCTTCCACCAGGGCAGAAACGCGCGCGGCCTCGACGGCGTAGGGCGGGTCGAGGAAGACGACGTCGAAGGGGCCGCCGGCAAGGCGGCCGTCGTGCGCGAGGGCAAAGACGTCCCCACAGGCCACTGTGACCTCGCCGGCAGCCGCGCCCAAGGACTGCGCGGTGCGCTTGACGCGGGCAGCCGATGGCCGGTCGACGTCAACGAAGGTCGCGTGGGCAGCGCCGCGCGACACCAGCTCCAACCCCATGGCGCCCGACCCCGCGAAGGCGTCGAGCACCCGGTCGCCGGTGAGGTCAAGCCCGCGGGCCGAGACGATCATCGAGGCCATCTGCTCGCGGGCGCGGTCGGTCGTGGGACGGGTCACGGCGCGGCCCTTGGGGGCCTCAATGGCGCGACCACCCCATTTACCTGCGACTATTCTCATGCTCGTTCAAACTCCTCGAAATAGGCTCCGTAGCGCTCGATGACCTCGAGCGCCATCAGGCGGTTTTCTGCGGACGTGAGGCCGGGGTCGGCCTCGGCGATTTGCCGGGCGTCGTCGTGGGCGGCTTCCACCAGGTCGGCGTCGCGGGACAGGTCGCTCACGCGAAGGACCGCCGTGCCCGACTGGCGGTACCCCAAGACGTCGCCCTCGCGGCGCAGGGTAAGGTCAAGCTCGGCCAGCTTGAAGCCGTCGCTCGTAGACTCAAGCGCCGCCAGGCGCTCGCGGGCGGGGCTGCCCTTCTTGGCGTAGCTCAAAAGCCACACCACGCCGGGCACGTCTCCGCGTCCCACGCGTCCGCGCAGCTGGTGTAAGGTCGCCAGGCCAAAGCGATCGGCGTCCATGACCACCATGGCGCAGGCGTTGGGCACGTCAACGCCCACCTCGACCACCGTGGTGGAGACCAGCACGTCGATCTTGCCCGCACGGAACGCCGCCATCACGCGGTCCTTCTCGGCGGCAGACATCCTGCCGTGGAGAAGACCGATCTCCATGCCCGGAAGGATCTGGGTACGCAGGCGCTCGCACATTGAGACAGCAGACGTGAGATGGACCGTCTTGGTGCGCATGTGCTCCGGCACGTCGTCCAGGTCCTCGCCCGCGTCCGTGTCGTCCACCAAAGGGCAGATGACGTAGGACTGGTGCCCCGCGGCGTGCGCGTCGCGGATGGCGCCCCAGGCCAGATCGGCGTTCTCGGCCGTGGTGACATGGGTCTCGATACCGGCACCCGAGCGCGGTCGGCGCGTGATGCGAGACAAAGCGATGTCGCCGTAGACGGACAGGGCAAGCGTCCTGGGGATCGGCGTGGCCGTCATGGCCAGAAGGTCGGCCCCCGGCCCCTTACGGCGAAGCGCCGCGCGCTGATCGACGCCAAAGCGGTGCTGCTCGTCGATGACGACCAGGGTCAGGCAAGAAAACCGCAGGTTATCCGAGAGAATGGCCGTCGTGCCAAAGACCACGCAGGTCTCCCCCGCTGCCGCGCCCGCCTCGGAGGCGGCGCGCTCGGCGGCAGGCGTGGAGCCCGTGACCAGGCACCAGGTGATGCCCGCGGCGTCCAGGACCGGCCCGATCTTCTCGGCGTATTGCGCGGCCAGGACAGAGGTGGGCGCCATGACGGCGGCCTGCGAGCCGGTGTCTGCCACGGCAGCCAGCGCCACCGCGGCAACGGCCGTCTTGCCCGTGCCCACGTCGCCCAGGAGCAAGCGGTTCATCACGTGCGGCGCGGCCATGTCTACCAGGATGTCGTTTGCGGCGCAGGCCTGCTCGTCGGTCAAGGTGAAGGGCAAGGCGGAAAGAAGCGCGTCCATGTGCGGGCCGTCGGTCACATGCGCGGTGGCGCTCACGCCCTCGCACTCGAGGCGCGTACGCGTGAGAAGGGCCAACTGTAGAGACAGAAGCTCATCGTAGGCCAGGCGGCGACGGGCGCGCTCGGCGGCTTTCACGCTCGACGGGAAGTGGACCTCGCGAAGTGCCCGCGAGAGCGTCATGAGACGGCGCCGTTGCAAAAGAGGCGCAGGTACCCAGTCGCACACATCGCCCAGGTCACCCAGGGCGCAGGACACGATGCGGCGCATCCACGCGGCAGAGATGCCCTCGGTCAAGCCGTGGACCGGCAGGACACGCGCATAGCTCGCCGCGCCGACGCCGCCGGCCCCCGCCGCCCCCAAGACCTCATGGAACGGCGCCTTCATCTGACGGAACCCGTAGTTAAACGTCACCTTGCCGGACAGAGCCACGATGTCACCCACGTGCACCTGCTCGGCGATCCAGGGCTGCTTGAAAAACGTCGCTTCCATGACGCCCGTCTCGTCCACCACGTAAAGCTCGACGATCTGCATCCGGGGGCGCGGCCGCTTGAGCTGCACTTTATCGACCGTGGCCACCACCGTGGCGTCTTGTCCCACCGTGGTGTAGCCGATGGGCGTCACGCGCGAGAAGTCCAGGTAGCGCCGCGGGATATGCAAAAACAGGTCGCGCACGGTCGAGAGTCCGAGCTTCTCCAGCGCCTCTTGGCGGGCCGCGTTAACGTAGCGCAGCCGCGAGACAGAGTCAGAGAGGGCGCAGGTTCGCTGCACCCTCTCTGAGACGCTTGCTATGGAGATCCCGGCCACGAAGGCAAGCCCTGCGATCTACTCGATGGAGAAGATGATGGGATATAAGGGCTGCTCACCGCGGTGATCGTCGATCTCGAGGTCGGGGTTTGCCTCCTCGATCTTGGCGAGAAGGGCCTCGAACTCGTCGTCGGGCATGTCGGAGCCGGCAAGGATCGTGAGGGAGTCGCCCTCCTCGTCGGCCTGCATCTTGGCGATGAGCTCAAGGGTGACCTCGGCCACATCGTTGCCCACGACGTCGATGGAGCCGTCCTGGATGCCCATGACGTCGCCGTCGTGGATGGGCGTGCCGTCGGAGGCGGCGGAGTCGCGCACGGCACGGGTGACCTCGCCGCCGCGGACGACCGAGATGGCGTCGGTCATGGCCTCGACGTTCTCGTCGAGAGAACCCTCGGGGTCGACGACGAACATGGCCGAGAAGGCCTGAAGCACGGTCTTGGTGGGAACAACGGCGACCTTGGCGCTATCGCAGGCGGAAGCCGCGGCCTCGGAAGCCATGCGGATGTTGCCGTTGTTGGGAAGCACGATCACGTTGTCGGCGTTGGCGGCCTCAATGGCCTCCAGGATGTCGGCGGTGGACGGGTTCATGGTCTGCCCGCCGCTCACGACGACGTCGACGCCCAGGGACTTCAGGATCGACTCCTCGCCCGAGCCCGCGGCCACGGCCACGAAGCCCAGAGCCTTTCTCGGCGCGAAGTGGGCGGCCTTCTGGTCCTCGGCGATCTTGGCGGTGCGGTCGGCGGCCTCGAGGTCC
>CAVDTK010000054.1:0-14484 GCA_963611755.1 Oscillibacter sp. ER4 | reverse complement strand
TCAGCCGCTTTGGCAACGACTCCGAGCAGTGGCGCGTCAAGTCCGCGAAGATGCTGGGCGTCTGCCTGCACCTGATGCAGGGTACCCCCTACATCTACGAGGGCGAGGAGCTGGGCATGACCAACGCCGGCTTCACCTCGATCGAGCAGTACCGCGACGTCGAGGCCCTGGACACCTACCGCGACTTCACCGAGCGCAAGGGCTTTACGCCCGAGGCAACGCTGGAGCTTCTGCGCCTGAAGTCGCGCGACAACTCCCGCACGCCCATGCAGTGGTCCGCGGGCCACGCCGCCGGGTTTACCCAGGGCGAGCCGTGGATCGAGGCCAACCCCAACTGCGCCTGGATCAACGTGGAGGCCGCGCAGGCGGATAAGGACTCGGTCTACTACTTCTACCAGCGGCTTATTGAGCTGCGCCACACCCGCGCGAGCGTGACCGACGGTGTCTACGTCGATCTTGCGCCCGCGGACGAGAAGGTCTACGCGTACCTGCGCCGCGCCGACGACGAGACCCTGGTGGTTCTCTGCAACTTCACGGACGAGACCGTGGCCTTCGAGCTGCCGGGCGACGTTGAGTGGGACGCGAGCGAGCTCGTGATCTCCAACGAGGCCGCCGCCGCGGCCGAGCTTGGCCGCACGGTCGAGCTGGCGCCTTACGCCGCGCACGTCTACGCGATCAAGTAGGGTTTCTCGGCGCTTTGTGCTGAAAACGCAACGGGCCCGTCTGGTGTTCTCGCATCAAACGGGCCCGTTTTTGTTGTTTGGGTATTGTGACCTGCAAATTTGAGGGTTGTCTGATGTCGACGGCTCTTTCTCCTTTCATTTTTCGGGGTTGTCTGATGCGAGAAGGGCGCCTCCCTTTCAATTTGAGGACTTGTCTGATGGTTGGGAATCAGACAACCCCTGAATTTGAAAGGAAAGAGGCCCGCAAGTATCAGACAACCCCAGGAATTGAAAGCGGGACGGTGTGCGACCATCAGACAACCCCGGGATTTGAAAGCGAGAAGCCCACGCGGCCGCGCCGGCGCCCCTAGAAAAGCCCCTGGGGGATGATGTCGCCGAGGATGAGCAGGTACCTCACCACGACGAACGCGAAGAAGACCGCCACGGCGTAGCGGTTGCGCGCGATGAGCGCCACGTACTCGCGGAAAAACGCCGCCGGGTAGAAGAACGCCGCGGTTCGGCCGCCCACGCAGCTCACGTCCATCCCGGCTCGGCGCGCGAACATCGCCGCGCGCAGGCAGTGATAGGAGCTCGTGGCGATGGTGCAGTGCCCGGAGAGCCAGCCGCGCGCCTCCATGATGGCGCGCGAGTTCGCGAGGTTCTCCTCGGTGGTGGTGGACTTGTCCTCGAGTAGGATCGCGTCTTCCGGAACACCAACGGACAGCAGGTAGTTGGCCATGGCGCGCGCCTCCGAGACCACTTCGTTGGGCCCCTGGCCGCCCGAGGTGATGATCTTGGCCGCCCGCCCGCCGGCCTCCCAGGCCGCGACCGCGGCGTCCAGGCGCCCCCGCAAAAGCGGCGTCACCGTGCCGTCCTTGAAGATCCCGCAGCCCAAGGCGATGATGTACTCGGTCTCGGGCGCTTTTCTCGACTTGTAACAGATATCGTTAGAGAACCAGGCGCCTATCAGGGCAAATGGGATGTAGTCGATCATCAAAGAGATAACCGTCACAACCTCGGTGAAAAGCTCCGATCCGCTCGCCGCTTGGCCAAGGCCAAACGTGAACCAGTACGCGTCGAACAAAAGCAGCACGCCCCAGCCAAACGGCAGGACGTGGGCGAGGCTCGCCCCCTCGCGGCGCACGGTGTAGACCCCGTTGGCGAGAAGCCCTGCGCCCAGGGCCGCGTAGATCGCGAGCTTGGCGGCGTAGATCCAACCCACGATGTTGTAGAGCAGCCCCCCGTTCATATGCAACGAGTCGCCGGTCAAAGCCGACCCCCACGCGTAGTACGCGAAACCGTTGAGCAGCGTGACCACGGCTATCTCCAGCACAAAGCCGTTGGCGATGCGGTTGGGCTGGCGTTTTGCCATGACGGCAGCCACGATGCCGAGAAGCACGGCGACCACGCAGCAGATGATTCCCAGCGTGCACATATCCATGGGCGAATCCTTAAGCGATAAGCGGTGAGAGGTGTCAGTGGGCCATTGTATCGCGTCCGCCGCCACCCGGCCCGCGGCCGCCCGGCACGGCGCCGCACGACGCCGCTTTTATTTCAGCTCGCGTTAAAGAATGCCCTGCTCGGCGCTATCATTGACCTGTTGTACCAAAGATCTGCAAGTTCCAATAAGAGAGGGAGACCGCCATGAGAGGTTCTTCTCGCCGCGTCATAGGGCGCCTAAAGGCCACGGCCCTTGTTTTGACCGCCCTGACCTTTGTGTTTGCCTTTTGCGCGGTCCAACCGACCGAGGCCTATGCCTACGACAAAAACCCCTCGGGTGCCGTGGCAAAGGTCGCCGGCAAGAAGTACGAGGACCATTTCTACTATGCCCACAGCATCAACGACATATTCGACATCATTGACGACATGGTCTCTACCACCAACAACCCGCTTCATGAGGACTGGGTCACCATCGACCTTATGTCGGATTTGAACACCAAGGACTATGGCTTGCTCAAGTTCGATGACCGGGCTACCTGGACCATTAACCTCAACGGCTACATGATCAACCGCGATGAGGCCGAGGCCAACGGCAAGTGGTACGGCAAGGGCAACGGCGAGGTCATCAAGGTCTGCAAGAACGCCTATCTCTGCATCAAGGGCGGCGACTCGGATGAGGCGAAGGCCCGTATGCACGGCGGCTACCTCTACGACAACGACCGCTTCTGGAAGGCCAGCGAGACCAACTCCGCCAACCCGATCTACGGCGGCCTTATCACCGGCGGCATCTGCGACGACGAGGACGGCGCGGGCGGCATCGTGGTCATGGAAGGCGCCACCCTCGACCTTAAAGGCGTCACGGTGGCGGGTAACATCTCCGACACCTATTGGGGCGGGAACGGCTTCGGCGGCGCCATCTTCCTTGCCGGCGACAAGGCCAAGCTCAGGGGCATCAACTCGAAGATCATGTACAACCACGCGGTATATCTCGGCGGCGGCATCGGCGTTAAGTCGGGGGCCTGTGACTGCGAGGTTGATTTGGACTTATGCAAGGTCAGCAACAACTTCGCCGAGTATGGCGGCGGTATCGGCGACTGTGGCGTCAACACCAAGCTCAGCATTGACCACTGCACGCTGGAGAACAATTACGCCTCTTCGACGGGCGGCGCCATTGCGTTGTATCCCTACTCCGTCGCCTACAACTACAAGCCGGAGCTTAGCATGCTGGGGACGTTCATCATGGGCAACATCGCCGGTGCCCAGGGCGGCGGCATCGCTTGCCAGATCGACAACGCCAAGATCAAGCTCACCGGTTCCGGGATCAGCGGGAACAAGGCATCCAAGGGTGGCGGCGTCTATCTTTCGGGCGTGACCAACCTGTCCCTCTCCGGAGACTCCTACATCTCTAAGAACGAGGCCACGTCTTTGGGCGGCGGCATCGCGGTATATCCCAAGGGGATGACCGGCTCCGACAAGCAGTCCACCATCTCCCTCGAGGACAGCTGCTCGATCAACGAGAACAAGGCGAACTACGGCGGCGGCATCTACTACGGCGCCAAGGCCGAGATCTCCTTTGACAACAGCGCCGTTGTTGAGAACAACACCGCGCTCAAGGACGGCGGCGGCATCTACGCCGACGCCGAAGGCTCGTTGAAGAACGTCTCGGTAAGGGGCAACAGCGCCGGCGGCCAGGGCGGCGGCGTCTACGTCATGCCCAAGGAAAACGCCCTCTCAAACCCGCGAAAGCTGTACCTCTCCCAGCGCGTCATTGTCGAGAACAACTATCAGGGCTCCGGCGACTCTAAGAAGGTCAGCAACATCTACCTGGCCAACTATAGCTATAGCGGCGCCTCCAACTCGAGCTACGCGTATGTCATCGGCGAAAACGGCGGCCTTACCCAGGAAAGCCGCATCGGCTTCTCGTCCGAAGACAAGGGGTCCCGCGAGCTGACCCACAAAGACGACGGCGGCGCGCTGCTCCAGGGCATCTTTGGCATGGAGAACCTCACCAACATCCTTTACGCCGACGACGGCTCGTCGTTTAGCACGTCCGTCGACGGGAAGCGGCTCTATCTCAAGGACAAGGCCAGCGAGAAGATCACCGCCAAGGTGACCGCCGGCAGCAAGACGGCGACTAAGACCTTCTTCCGCGGCGAGGGGCTGGTCCTTAAGTCCAGCGACTGGAACTACCCCGAGTACTGGACCGTCAAGGGCTTCAATGGCCTAAACGACGAGTACAAGCTGACCCCTTCCGGCGACGGCGACCAGAAGTGCGTGAAGCTCGGCGCCCCTCTCGGCAACTCCTACACGGTCGAGGCCCACTACAAGAACATGGTCACGTCGGTCGACCTTTCCATCGACGAGGAGACCGCATGGTCCAAGCTCAAGGAAGAGGCAACCGGCAGCGAGGCCTCGGCGGACGGCGCGAGCGTCACCTCCCTGCGCTTTGCCGATGAGAACAGGCGCTTCCACGAGGTCGAGGCCACGGTTAAGTCCCGTAAGGTCAACGCCTATATCAGCGGCTACACCGTTGGCGTGAACTACACGGTCACCGTCTCCGGCGAGGAGCTCAGGAACGCGGGCATCACGCTTGCCCCGCTCAACGACAGCAATCTTCCCAACGGGTCGGTCGTCTCGGTCTGCGCGACGCTCAAGGGCGCGTCTGCTTCCTCCTCGATCACGGCCGACACCGAGAAGCGCATCGGCGCCGGCACCTACACGATCAACGCGGACGGTGGCGTGACCATCACCACCGCCACGATCAGGCTCGACAACTCCGTCGAGGTCACGTACGCCGACTACAAAGACAAGGGGAGTGACTACACCCGCGACATCCTTTACGGCAACAAGGTCGAGAGCGGCTTCATACCCAAATACGCGCCCGTGGGCAAGGTGTTCGACCACTGGAGCCTCGACCCGGAGGGCAAGACGTCGGCCGATTCCGCCATCGCCGACAAGAACCTCACGCTCTATCCCGTGTACAAGGACATCCCGGGCGTGGCCACGTCCTTCTCGGTCTTCTACATGGACGGCGATGACGCTGTGGCCGGCGAGAGCTTTGACCTTGCCGACTCCCTCAAGATCGAGGATCCCGGCGACCCCACCACCAACAAGGAGGGCGTCGTGTACTCCAAGGAGGGCTACATCTTCAAGGGCTGGTACACCGATCCCGAGCTCAAGACCCCGGCGACCTTCCCGATGGCCACCGGCTACGACGCCAGCTCCTCTACGCCTGTCACCGAGGCCAAGCTCTACATGAAGTGGGAGCGCAAGGCGATCGTCGTCGCGTTCATAGCCAGGGGCTCGAACCCCGTCTCGTACGGGGCCGACTACGGAAAGACGCTGTCCAAATACCCCGCCGACCCGACGCTTACCGGCTACACCTTCGAGGGCTGGTACAAGGATGACGGCGTCGAGCCCCTCGTCAAGGGCGAGACGACCTTCACCGAGAACGCGGTCTACGTCGCCCGCTTCAAGCGCAACGACTACGAGGTGAAGCTTGATCTGGCCGGCGGCACCGTCCAGCAGGCCGCGCTCGACTGCGACACCGTCACGGACGGCAGCTACAGCCGCGTCGTGTCCTACGGCGACTCGCTGGGCGAGCTGCCCTCGGCCACCAAGAGCGGCTATGTCCTGGCGGGCTGGAAATACAACGATAAGGACGTCTCGTCCTCCACGCTCATGACCGAGGACACGTTCACCTTTGTGGATTCCGACGCGCAGGCCGCCGTCGCGAGCCTGGCCGATGAGGGCGCAACGGACGCCGACGACGCGCCCGATGGCCAGGTGGCCGGGACCCTCACCGCCGTGTGGGAGCCCGATGCCGGCTCCGACGACGCCACGATCTCGGTTGAGTTCATGGACGGCGAGGAGAGCATCGGCGGCGTCTTCATGTCCAAGGGCGACAAGCTTTCCCAGGACGAGGTCACGGCCCGGTTCTCTGACGACAGCTACAAGGTCGTTGGTTGCTACGCCGACGAGGACTGCACGCGGGCCTTCGACTTTGACCAGGCCTTGAGCGAGAGCTGCGTCGTCTACGTCAAGCGCGAGGGCCAGCCCCGCACGATCACCTTCGAGACCGGCGAGGGCGTGAGCGCTGTTGCCTCCCAGACCGTGAAGAACGGCGAGAAGCTTGCCGAGCCCGCGGCGCCCACGCGCTCCGGCTACACCTTCGCCGGCTGGTTCACCGACGAGGAGCTTACCCGCGCCTTCGACTTCGAGACCATGGTCGCCGACCGCGACGCGACCCTCTATGCCAAGTGGGAGAAGGCCGGCGACGCGCAGCCCGATGACTCCGGCAAGGCGGACGACGCCGACGGGAAGACGGACGGCTCGGGCACGACCGACGGCACTGGCGACAAGGCCGACGGCTCCGGCACGACGGGCGGCTCGACCACGATCACGACCACGACGACTACCAGCGCAAACGCGGCCAAGAAGCAGCGGACCCCCAACACGGGCGACCAGAGCTTCTCGCTTACCGCCATCGGGGGCATCGTCGTGGTTGCTGCGGTGGCAGTGGCGGCGGCGCTGTTCATCAAGCGCAAGTAGCGCCGGGCGCCGCCCCTAAAACGGCACGATGTTTGTACGTCGGTTCCTAATATGCGCCGATGTTTGTACTTAGAAGGCCCCGATTTCCTAAAACGGGCCGAACTTTGTACAAACATCGGCGCTTTTTGGGGCGCGGGACCTTCCCGCCAACCCACAAGAAAGGGGCCTGCCGGAGCGTGAAGCTTCCGACAGGCCCCTTTACATGGGCGTCGTTTAAACACCAAGCGGCGAGAAGACCTTACTTCTCGGCGTCCTGGTCGATGGGCTGAGCAGAGCCGCAGCCAAGGATCATGTAGAAGACGAACGGCAGGAAGAACAGGCCGATCTGGAAGCCGGCGCCCTTCTTGCCAAAGCGCTTGCAGATCTTGTCGATCATGACGCAAGTGACCACGATGAGGGCGATCGAGCAGGCGCTGGTCAACGTCTCCCACCACTGGGCGTCGAACGCGTACTTGAAGAGGCTGACGGCGCTCAGGGCGGTGATGGCGACGCAGAGGCCGGTGTTGCAGCCGGCCGCGCGGGACAGGGCCCAATCCCTGTAGACGGGGATGATCTGGGACCAGCCGTGCCCGCCGAGCTTCTTGACTGTCTTCCAGCGGCCGATCGTCGCGAAGAGCCACAGGACGCCGAAGATCGCGGCGAGCGTGAAGATGACGGAAAGCGCGATGGCCACGCCGGCGATGGTGATCGTGCCGGTGGACTGCGCCTGTTCAATGAGCTGGTTGATATCGATGTTTTGCGTGTACGTTGATGACATGGCAGTTCCTTTCTTTGGGTTGCATTAAGCAACACTGCTTGCATCTGGCGTCGTGCCTCTACCAAGGCAGGGTACTATGGTAGCAGACCTTAGTTTTGGTCCTATTGCCCCCTCATAACGGCTTTGTCATCAATGGCTTTGTCGGCTCGGATCCAAGAGAGGTGTTTGCGATGAGAAGACCCAGCAGCCCTGTTAAGAACCTCGCGGTCGCGGCCGGCCTGGCGGCCTTGCTGCTGACCCAGGCGGCCTGCCGCGTGAACGTCACCGTTACCGGCGACGGCAACGCCGATGCCTCGTCCCAGGCGGCCACCGAGCAGCAGGCCGAGCCCGAGGCCCTGACCATGACGACGTCCGTCTCGCAAGACAAGAAGTACGACGCCGTGGTCTTCACGCTTACGCAGGAGGAGTTCGAGGCCTGCGGCTATAGCCTGGGCGACAGCGTGAACGTCAAGTTCAGTAACGGCTCGAGCATCGACGACGTGCCGTTCTTCAACGGCTACTACGTGCGCCTTGGCGCGCCCGTGGTCGTGGCTTACCCGGGCCAGGAGTTCGTCTCCTTCACGTTCAACAACATGGGCGCGTGGACCCAGGAGGGGATCTCGGACTCCGACACCGCCGAGATCACGATGAACGAGCGCGGCAAGTACCTGGCCACCCAGCAGGCCTTGGGCCAGGACTACCCGACCACCCGCGAGTCTTACGCCTCTGACGAGCAGTTCGCCAACTTCCGCGCGCTGTCCGGCGGCAAGCTTAAGAAGGACTTCCTGTACCGCGGCGCTTCTCCCGTGGACAACGCCCGCGGCCGCGCTGCCTACGTCGACGACCTTCTCGAGGCCACGGGCATCACCTGCGTCGTTGACCTGGCCGACTCCACCGAAGAGATGGAGGGCTACTTTGCCGCCACGGGCTTCGACTCGCCCTACGTCCAGGGCCTCTACGAGCAGGGCCGCGTGGCCACGCTGTCGATGAGCTCGAGCTTTACCAGCGACTCGTACAAGCAGAAGCTGGGCGTGGGCATGAAGCACCTCTTGAGCTGCGGCGGGCCGGCCTACATCCACTGCCTTGAGGGCAAGGACCGCACGGGCTTCGTCTGCATGCTGGTCGAGGCCCTGGCCGGCGCCAGCTACGACGAGATGTGCGCCGACTACATGCAGACCTACGCCAACTACTACGGCATCACCAAGGACGGCACGCCCGATCGCTACGACGCGGTCGTCTCGCTGTACTTCGACGCGTTCATCGAGTTCCTGCACGGCGCAGAGGACGGCCAGATCGACAAGACCGCCAATTATTCTGAGGACGCTAAGGTCTACCTGCGCGAATGCGGCTTGACCGACGCCGAGATCGAGCAGCTTGTGGCGCTGATCTGCGAGTAGGGGCGTGGCGCGGTCGTGCGGGGGCGCGGCCGCGGCCGGTCTCGGACGTCAGCTGTAGGGGAGAGGGAACGCGCGTGCTTTACAAGGATTTCCAGGGTGAGAAGCTCTCGGCGCTGGGGTTTGGCCTCATGCGCCTGCCGGTTTTAGAGGGCGACAACGGCAAGATCGACCAGGCGGCTGTGAACCAGATGGTCGACTATGCCCTTGAGCAGGGCGTCAATTACTTCGACACCGCCTGGGCCTATCACGAGGGCGTCTCGGAGGTGGCCACGGGCATCGCCTTGCGCCGCCACCCGCGCGGCTCCTACAATGTCGCGACCAAGTTCCCCGGCTACGACGCGGCCAACGCCAAGAAGGTCAAGGAGATCTTCGAGAAGCAGCTTGAGAAGACCGGACTCGACTTCTTCGATTTCTATCTCTTCCATAACGTGGCCGAGAAGGACATCGACCTGTACCTGGACCCGCAAAACGGCATCCTGGAGTATCTGCTGGAGCAAAAAGCCGCAGGTAGGATACGGCATTTGGGCTTCTCGACCCACGGGAGCCTGGAGTGTATGCGCCGCTTTCTGGACGCCTACGGGCAGCACATGGAGTTTTGCCAGATCCAGCTCAACTACTTTGACTGGGAGTTCCAAAACGCCAAGGCCAAGGTCCAGATGCTGGCCGAGCGCGGCATCCCGGTGTGGGTCATGGAGCCCGTGCGCGGCGGCAAGCTCGCCCAGCTGGCACCCGAGTACCAGGAGCGCCTGCGCGCCGCGCGCCCGCAGGAGACCGACGTTCAGTGGTGCTTCCGCTTTATCCAGAGCGTGCCGCAGGTCGTGGTGACCTTGTCCGGCATGTCCAACATGGAGCAGGTCGAGCAGAACATCGAGACCTTTAGCGTCGACGCGCCGCTGGGCGAGCAAGAGCTGGCCGTGCTGACGGACATCGCGCGCCAGATGGGCAGTCGCGGGACCATCCCCTGCACGGGCTGCCGCTACTGCACCGAGTACTGCCCCATGGGCCTTGACATCCCCAAGCTGCTCGAGATGTACAACCAGAACCTCTCGACCGGGCCGCGCGACTTCATCTCGAACATGTATCTGGACAGTCTACCTGCGCAAAAGCTGCCGAGCGCCTGCGTTGCCTGCGGGTCGTGCGCGGCCGTCTGCCCCCAGGGGATCGACATCCCGGGCGCCCTGGCGGCGTTCGCGCAGCGGGTGGCGGAGAGGGAGTAGGGGGCGGCGCGCGGGGCGGGCCGCAGCGGGCTTCTCGCCGCCCGGGCCCGGTCGCGGGCCTAGCGCTGCGCCAGGGCCTGCGCGATGACCTCCTCGATCTGCTTGCGTACCAGGGGCTTTGTGATGTGGCCGCACATGCCCGCCTCGAGGCTCGCGCGGATGTCGTCCTGGAAGGCGTTTGCCGTCATGGCCAGGATGACCACGTCGATCGCGTCTTGGCGCTCGAGCGCGCGGATGTGGCGCGCGGCGGTAAGGCCGTCCATCACGGGCATCATGACGTCCATGAAGATGAAGTCGTAGGTGCCCAGCGCGGACTCCGAGAAGGCCTTGACGGCCTCGGCGCCGTTGCGCGCGCAGTCGACGATAAGCCCCAGGTCACCCAGCATCATCTGCGCGATCTCGAGGTTGAGCTCGTTGTCCTCGACGAGAAGCGCCCGCTTGCCGGTAAGGTCTAGGGGCTCGGCCGCCAGGTCGGTCTCGCCGGCCGCCGCCGGGTCGATCTTGAACGGGATGGTCACCGTGAAGGTCGTTCCCATGCCGGGTGCGCTCTCGAGCTCGATCGAGCCGCCCATCAGCTCCACGAGCTCCTTCACGATGGAAAGGCCCAGGTCCGTCCCGGTAAGGCTCGCGCCGCCGTTGGGGTTTTCCTGAGAAAAGACGTCGAAGGCGTGCTCTTGGAACTCCTCGCTCATGCCGATGCCCGTGTCGTCGCAGACAAACTGGTAGACCGCGACGTCGCCCGTCGACGAGAACTCGCTGCAGTAGGTGCAGACCGAGCCGCCGGGCTGGTTGTACTTGATCGCGTTGTTGGCCAGGTTCATGAGCACGCGGTTGAGGTGCACGGGGCTGCCGATGAGGCGGCGGTGCACGATGTGGCTCATCTCCTTGCCGCCCGAGAAGGCGATGCCCGCCTCGAGGGCCTGGGCCTCGGTGATGACCGTCATCTCGGAGAGAACCTCGACGAGGTCGAAGGGCTTCTCCTCAAGCTCGATCTTGCCGGACTCGAGCTTGTTCATGTCCAGGATGTTGTCGACGAGGTTCAACAGGTAGTTGGTGGCCTCGAGGGTCTTGCGGCGGCACTCGGCGCGCTTGGCCGGGTCGTCGTCGAAGCGCCGCTCGATCTCGAGCATGCCCAGGATCCCGTTCAGGGGCGTGCGGATGTCGTGGCTCATGTGGCGCAGGAAGCTCGTCTTGGACGCGTTGGCGCGCTCGGCCTCGAGCATGGCCTCGCGCATCTTGGCCTCGCGTTCTTCTCGCTCCTCGATGTAGGACGTGATGTCGGTAATAAAGCCCTGGTAGAAGGCCTTGTCGTTGATGGTGCACTCGAGGGTCGCGTCCACGAACCAGCGGTAGCCGCTCTTGCAGGCAAGGCGGTAGACGGAGTCCTGGTAGGTGCCTTCCTCCCCGGCGTTGATGTGCTTCACGTAGTCGATGGTGAGCTTGCGGTCCTCGGGGTGCACGAGGTTCAAGAACTTGTAGTCGAAGCGCAGGCGCAGCTCTTCCTCGGTCCAGCCCAGCATCTGCTTGAAGCGCTCGCTCACGTAGAGGAAGGGGTAGCCGGGCTCGGCGGCGCAGCGGTGGTAGCCGCTGGGAAGGCCGCTGATGATGGACTCGTTGAGCAGGCTTTTTCTCTTGATCTCCTGCTGGCGGCGCATGAACTCGGTCATGTCCTGGCACACGCTGATGATGGCCAGGCGGCCGTCCTTTGCCCGGATCACCTCGCCGCGGTCGACGGTCCAAAACCAGGTGCCGTCCTTGCGCGGCATGCGGTAGGTCGTCTCGTAGACCTGGCCCTCGTGGTAGTTGTCGCCCAGGTCGGCGGTTACCTGCGGCAGGTCGTCGGGGTGGATGGTGTTACCTACCAGGCCGCCGATGCCTGCCACCAGGTCGTCCAGGTCATCGTAGCCCAGCATGTCGACCATGGCTTGGTTGGCGTAGAAGAAGGGGAAGCCCGGCTCGCAGTAGCCGCCGATGGCGCCCGCGCCGGCGTTGTCCGCGGCGACGCCCGAGATGATGTCGTTGACGTTGAGTCCGGTAAGGCGAGACGTGTCCATGGGGTACCTCGTGTCGGGAAGCGCGGGACGGGTGGGGTCGTGCGGGCGGTGCGGGGTGCGGGCGGGCGGTGCGGGGTCGCGGCGTTACTCGTAGAACGTGTAGCCGCAGCGGCCGTTTTCCTTGGTGTGGTAGAGGGCCGAGTCGGCGTCCTTGAAAAGATCCTCGCTGGGGTTGGCGCGGTCTGTGAAGGCGATACCAACGGACAAAGAGACCGCAGGCAGATCGCCTGATTCCTCAAGCAGCTGGTGGTTCACGGCATCGATCTTGTCGGCGATGGTGTAGGCCAGGTCGCTCGTCATCTGGACCATGATCACGGCGAACTCGTCGCCGCCGATGCGACAGACGTGGTCGATGCTACGGAAGGCGCGGCACAAGAGCTCGGCCACGCGGCGCAGGATCTTATCGCCCGTGGCGTGGCCGTAGCCGTCGTTTACCTGCTTGAACGTGTCGACGTCGATGAGGATCAAGGCAAAGGAGGCCTGGTCGCGCTCGTAGAGGGACAGAAGGCGGTCGAACGAGCCGCGATTGAGGAGGTCGGTCAAGGGGTCGTGCTCGGCCTGGTGGCGGATGAGCTGCTGGCGCTCCTCGTTCTCCTCGAAGACCTCGTTGTAGGTGCGGGCCAGGACCTGCAGCTCATCGGCCCCGGCAACCTCGAAGGTGCGGTTCTCGCGGATGCTTTTGCCGTAGCTTTCGAGCGGGCGCACGATGAGGCGGCGCAGGATCAGGCAGATGACCAGCGTGATCACGATGAAGAGAAAGACGACCGCGGCCACCTTCTTGTACGTGTCGGCAAAGACCGAGGCCGCGTGGCCCTGGGCGTTCTTGGTCTGCTCCAGGAGCGCGTCGGTGGCCTCGCGGGTGCTGTTGGTGATCTGGGTCTTGGTGTCGCGATAGGCCTCGTTGGTCACCAGGTCCTCGGCGCGGTGGTGCTGCTCCTCGGCGGAAAGCGCGGCGTCGGCGGCGTCGAGGTCGACCTCGCGCAGGCTTTGCGGCAGGTCCTTCTCGGCCACTCCGGCCGAGGCCATGGCCAGGCGAAGGGCGTATTTCTCGGTTTCTACCAGGTCATTCGAGTGGGAGAGGGCGTTTTGCAGCAAGTCGAAGGCGGCCGTGCCCTCGAAGTCGGTGCGCAGGGTCTCGAGGGCCTTCTCACGCTGTTGGCTGACCTCGACTTCCTGGATGTAGTCCTTGGCGTAGGTGAGGTCGCCGGTGATGACCGCCAGGCGGACTTCCTCGGTCAGGTAGTTGGAGGTGCTGGAGAGGCTCTGGACCGCGCGTTCGCACTCGACGTAGGTGTCGGTCGCCGACTGGTAGGCCTTGAACTCTATCGTCCCAAAGTAGAAGAGCACGACGCACAGGGCGCCCAGGACAGCCGCCGCCGTGATGCTGAACGTGCTCACGCGCTTGACCCTGATAGTGATCATCCTCGCATCCTTTAGCAAAAAGGCGCTGGTAAACAGCGGTGTTTTGGTTGTCGTGGTTCCCGCGGCCCGCCGCGGGCGAACAGATGCCCCCTACTATCCCACCCGCAGCGTTGCCCAGGGGTGACATATCGGCAAACGACACCTGTAAGCAACGTGAGCATCCTTGGTCGCTGCTACGTTTTTCACGAAAGTCGAGAGCAGTATTTCGATTCGCCGGGTAGCCGACCCTCTGCCCGCGCAAAACCCCAGGTCGCCGGAACCAGAACTGGCTCTCTACTCGGCAAGCCCGGATATTGCTCTCGACTTTCGACATTTTTGACGAAAGTTGGAGGCAATATCGCGATTCGTTGAGTAGACGGGCCTCCCTGCCTAACAAAACCGCAGGTCGCCGAAGCCCGAAACGGCGCTCTACTCGGCGAGTCGCGATACTGCCTCCAACTTTCGTCTTTTTTGTTCGCGCGACCCGGTATTACGCCTTCCGCGTGAAGACCGAGACCGCTCCCGCCGTTCTCGCTACAATACCCAAGGTTAAAAGCACAGCACAGATGGGAAAGCACATGGCCAGCCTGTCCGAACAGATCTCTTCTCGCCGCACGTTCGCGATCATCTCGCACCCGGACGCCGGCAAGACGACCCTTACCGAGAAGCTGCTCTTGTATACGGGCAGCATCCAGACCGCCGGCTCGGTCAAGGGCAAGAGCTCGGCCAAGCACGCGGTCAGCGACTGGATGGACATCGAGAAGGAGCGTGGCATCTCCGTCACGTCCTCTGTCCTGCAGTTTTCCTACGACGGCCACTGTGTGAACATCCTCGACACCCCTGGCCACCAGGACTTTTCTGAGGACACCTACCGTACCCTCATGGCCGCCGACGCCGCGGTCATGGTGATCGACGGCGCCAAGGGCGTCGAGGCCCAGACCATCAAGCTCTTCAAGGTCTGCACCCTGCGTCACATCCCCATCTTCACCTTCGTGAACAAGCTCGACCACGACGCGCGCGACCCCT
>CAVDTK010000053.1:0-14706 GCA_963611755.1 Oscillibacter sp. ER4 | reverse complement strand
GGTCGTCCACCGCTGGTCGAGCTCGATGGCGCCGCCGTCGTAGGCCGAGTAGTTGCCCGAGATGGTGAGGTTCTCGATCAGGCCCTCGTTCTCGCCGGACTTCTGGTCGACGTGGACGCCGCCGCCGGACTGCGCGCCCTTGGTGGATGTCGTGCTCGACATGTAGGCGGTGTTGTTGCTGATAAGACCGGTCTTGTCGGGGGACGTGATCTTGAACATCGATTGGTCGAAGTAGACTCCGCCGCCACCCTCGGCCTCGTTGCCGTCGATGCTGGCGTTGTTTTTCAGCGTGACAGTGGTTCCCGAGGCGCCCGAGTAGATGGCGCCGCCCAGATAGGCGCCGTTGTTGCTGATGGAGGCGTTGTCCAGGGTAACGGAGCAGTTCTCGCCGTCGATGTAGATGCCGCCGCCGTAGTGCGACGCCCTGTTGTAGCAGATCGAGGCCTTGTTCTTGAGGTCGATCGTGCAGTTCTTCTCGGCGTAGACTCCGCCGCCCTTACCTTTATTGCTGGAGGTGCTATGCACATAGTTGCCGGCGATAAAAACGCCGTCGAGGGTCAGGTGGCTCCCTTCCTCCATGTAGACGGCGCCGCCCTGGATGGCGGAGGTGTAGTAGCCGGTGGTGATAACGCCGCCAGTAGTAAATGTACGCTGCTCGGTGTCGATATGGGTCCCGCCCGGCACCTTGGCCCAGCTCTTGATCGTCACTTCGCGGCGGCTCGACGTGAAGGTCACGTTCGAGTTGGGGTAAAGGTGGAAGACGCTGACGGTTGTCGCCTTGTCCAAGTGGACGGCGTAGCCGTTCATGTCGATGGTGAGCTCTTGGCCGCCGTCGATGCCGATGGTGGTCTCGGTGCTCAAGTCGCTCGTCATGACAAGGACCTTGTCCTTGCCGTACGCGGCCTTCTTACCGTCCTCGAAGCGGTCGTAGTACGTCACGTTGCCGCTGGCGTCCTTCACGTAGCACTCGCTGGCCTGGGCCTGCGCGGGGCAGGCAAAAACGCAGGTCAAGGCAACAAAGGTTGCGACCAAGACGAGCGCAAGCAGGCCGGTTCTTCTCAGCAGGGGTCGATGGTTCTTCATGGGCGGTCTCCTTTAGCGTGGCCATAGCACGCCCTCTATTGTAGCCGCCTTAAGCTGGGCATCAGCAATCGTTATCGCTCGCTTAGCAAGATGAATCTGAACCTGAAATCTTAGGCGGCGGCGAGAAGACCCCCCGGCAAAATGTCCCCAGGCACGGCAAAGGGTGCTCCCGGTTTCCCGAGAACACCCCTGTTTACCTGCGGTTTATTTGCGGCTAGAACACGCGTTCGCCTATTCCCACTCTATGGTCGCAGGCGGTTTGCTCGTGATGTCGTAGGCCACACGGTTGACGCCGGGGACCTCGGCCACGATGCGGCCGCTGATGCGCGCCAGCACGTCGTAGGGCAGCTTCGCCCAGTCGGCGGTCATGGCGTCGGAGCTCTCGACCGCTCGCAGGATCACGGGGCGGGCATAGGTGCGCTCGTCTCCCATCACGCCCACGCTCTTAATGTCGGGCAGCACGGCGAAGTACTGCCAGCAGCTGTGCTCGCTGTTGCGCTCGCCGGTCTGCGCGAACAGCTTGGCGTTGTAGGCGTCCAGCTCCTCACGCACGATGGCGTCGGCGTCCTTCAGGGTCTGGAGCTTCTCCTTGTCCACCGCGCCGATGATGCGGATGGCAAGGCCCGGGCCGGGGAACGGCTGGCGGTACACGATGTGCTCGGGCAGGCCCAGGGCCAGGCCCAGCTCGCGGACCTCATCCTTGAAGAAGTGGTCAAGCGGCTCGATGAGGTCGAAGCTCACGCCCTCGGGGAACGGGATCAGGTTGTGGTGGCTCTTGATGGTCGAGGCCTTGCCGCCGGTCTTGCGCGCGCCGGACTCGATGATGTCGGGGTAGATGGTGCCCTGGGCCAGGAACTTAACGGGCTTGCCGTCGCTTTCCAGCTGCTGCGCTACGGCAAAGAACTCTTTCCAGAACTGCGTGCCGATGATACGGCGCTTCTCCTCGGGCTCGGTCACGCCGGCGAGAAGCTCGGCGTAGCGGTCCTCGGCGTGGACGTGGATGAAGTCAACGTCGAACTGCTTGGTGAAGACCTCCTCGACCTGCTCGGGCTCGTTCTTGCGCAGCAGGCCGTGGTTGATAAAGACGCAGGTCATCTGCTTGCCGATGGCACGGGCGCCCAACGCGGCCACGACGGACGAGTCGACGCCGCCGGACAGGGCGAGAATGACGCGGTCCTCCCCCACCTTGGCGCGAATCTCGGCGACCTTCTCCTCGACCAGGTTGTCCATGGTCCAGTCCTTGGCCAGGCCACAGATGTTGAAGAGGAAGTTCGAGAGGATCTGCTGGCCGTGCTCGGTGTGGCGAACCTCGGGGTGGAACTGGGTGGTGTAGATGCGGCGCTCGGCGTTCTCCATGGCGGCGACCGGGCACACGTCGGTGCTGGCGGTGACGACAAAGCCCTCAGGCACCTGCGAGACGGCGTCGCGGTGGCTCATCCACACGGTCTGCTCCATGGGGGTGGAGTTAAACAGGGCCGAGTTGGCGTCGCGCTTGATGGTGGCCGGGCCGTACTCGCCCACCTCGGAGTGGCCCACGGTGCCGCCCAGGGTCACGGCCGTGATCTGGTGGCCGTAGCAAAAGCCCAGCACAGGCACGCCAAGCTCAAAGATGCCGGGGTCGACCTTGGGGGCGTCCTCGGCGTAGACGGAGGCCGGGCCGCCGGAGAGGATGAGCGCCGACGGGGCCTTCTCGGCCAGCTCGGACGCGGGAATGTCGCACGGGACGATCTCCGAGTAAACGTTAAGGTCGCGCACGCGACGCGCGATCAGCTGCCCGTACTGGGCGCCAAAGTCGAGAACCGCAACAAACTGCCTTGGCTTAGCCTCGCTCATATGTCCTCCGTTAGTCTTTTTGCCGTATTGGACCGCATGGGCACAAGATTCTAGCAGCAACCATCATACGTTACCGCCCGCGACCGCTTTGTGGGCAATAGCTGCAATTTCCTAACCCTCCACGAGGCACACACGTGCTTTGTATATGATTTTTGAGTTGCACCGAGCAGCCGCGGCCGATTGCGCCGCCCAATACTCGACAGAAAGGGCCCCCTTGGCTGGCAGCAATAACCACAGGCGCATGACGAGCGCCGAGCAAGCTCGTATTTCTCAGGGAAGATACCCCCAGGGCGCGAGAAGCGCCGGATACAACGGCCAGGCCGCCGCAGGCCAGACCCCCCGCACCTCCGCGCGCCGCGCGCAGGCCGCCCGTCCCGTGGCCGCCCGCCCCGCCGCATCCCGCGGCAGGAACGCCAAGGCCCAGTACGCCGCCGGCGTCGCGCCCACCCGCGCCGAGGGCGCCGCTTCCTACGCGGACCGTCGCCGCAAGAAGAGCCGCGGCTTCGTCCTGCGCACCGTGCTCATCGTGCTGGCCGTCGTCCTTATCGGCGCCGGCACCGCGGTCGCGTTCTACATCAACGACATCTCTGCTCGCCTGACGAGCGGCCTCGACACCGAGCAGTCCTCGGCCCTGCGCGAGGTCCTAAGCGACGACGTGAGCCTGGACGACCCGTTCTACATGCTGCTTCTTGGCGTCGACAAGAGCCAGGAGCGCGTGGAGAGCGGCGAGTTCGGCGAGTCGGACTCCAACTACCGCTCCGACACCATCATCCTGGCGCGCATCGACGCCCCCTCCCAGAAGGTCACGCTCGTCTCCATCCCGCGCGACACCGAGGTCGAGATGGGCAATTACGGCACCCAGAAGATCAACGCGGCCTACTCGCTGGGCGGCCCGGCGCTGTGCACCCAGATCGTCTCTGAGCTGGCCGGCGTCGAGATCTCGCACTACGCCGAGGTCGACTTCGAGCAGCTCACCAACATCGTGGACACCATCGGCGGCATCGACGTCGACCTGCCCATCGCCGTCGTGGACGACATGGCCGACGTCGACCTTCCCGCCGGCGAGCAGACCATCAACGGCGAGCAGGCCCTGGGCCTGTGCCGCAGCCGCCACAACTACGACGACTACGGCGGTGGCGACTTCTTCCGCGCCGCCAACCAGCGCATGGTCATTGGCGCCATCGTCAAGAAGATCCTGGCCCAGGACCTGGTCACCATGACCGGCACCGTCTCTAACCTGGCCGGCTCCATCACCATCGACGACACCTGGACCGCCACCGACATCATCAACCTGGCCATGCAGTTCAGGAACCTCGACCCGGACAACAGCATCTACTCCGGCCAGCTGCCCACCACCTCGTCCTACGAGAACAGCCTGTGGTACGAGAAGGTCAACACCACCAAGTGGAACAAGATGATGGAGCGCGTGAAGAACGGCGAGAGCCCCTACGAGGACGAGTCCGAGGACTTCACCCGCGGCATCGCCGGCACCACCGGCAACGGCGTCTACACCACCGACGCCTCGTCCGAGGAGGCCACCTACAGCGGCAGCGTCCTGGTGCTCAACGCCACCAACATCCAGGGCTATGCGGCCAACACCTGCACCACGCTTAACGCCAAGGGCTTCACCGCCACGGCCGATACCGACTCCGACACCACGCGCACGACCTCGATCGTGATGTACAACGGCAGCAACCTCGGCAAGGCCAAGGGCGTCGCGGAGACCCTGGGCATCGACCAAGAGTCCATCTCCAAGAACAGCGGGTCCTACTCCACCAAGTACGACGTCGTGGTTCTTCTCGGCAGCGACTTGTCCAACAAGTAAGCAGCTACGGCGAGAAAAGCGCATCGTGCAAGCAGCGCCCCCGGTTCCCAACGGACCGGGGGCGCTTTTTTGGGCACGGCCAGAGCCCTGCGCGAGATAAACTTCCGCCAATTTACCTCTTAATTTGGGAAGGACCAGTATCAAGCCTACTGGCACTCTTGCCAACTGGGCAAACGCCGATGAAATCGGTCGGCTACTCGAAGGTTCTGAATTAAGAGGTAAATTGGCGGAAGTTTCTATTGGCGGGACGCCGCGCGGGCACCAAAAAGAGGGCCTGTCTGATGCGGACGGCATCAGACAGGCCCTCGAAATTCGAAACAGGCGCGCGACCCTACACGTTGAAGCGGAAGTGCATGACGTCGCCGTCCTGCACCACGTACTCCTTGCCCTCGATGCGCAGCTTGCCGGCGTTCTTGCAGCCGGACTCGCCGCCCAGCTCGACGTAGTCGTCGTAGCTCGCGACCTCGGCCTTGATGAAGCCGCGCTCGAAATCGGAGTGGATGACGCCGGCGGCCTCGGGAGCCTTCGCGCCAATACGCACGGTCCAGGCCTTGACCTCCATCTCGCCCGCGGTGAAGTAGCTCTGCAGGCCCAGCAGGCGATAGGCCGCCTGCGCCAGGGTCTCGAGGCCGCTCTTCTCCAAGCCCAGGTCGGCCAGGTACTCGGCCGCCTCGTCGGCATCGAGCTCGGCCAGCTCGGCCTCGACCTCGGCGCACACCGGGATGGCCTCGATGCCGTTGATCACGGGCGCGGGCTCGCTAAGCTTGTCCTCGTCGCAGTTGGCCACGTACAGGATGGGTTTCATGGTGAGAAGGAACAGGTCGTGGGCGGCGGCGCGCTCCTCGGGCGTCATGTCCAGGTCGGCGGCGCGGTTGCCCTCGTTCAGCCACTCCTGCAGGCGCTTGGCGATGGCCAGCTTGGGCGCGTTCTCCTTGTCGCGCTTGGCCTCCTTCTCGAGCTTGGGGATGGCGCGCTCAAGGGTGCCCAGGTCGGACAGGATAAGCTCGGTCTGGATGACGTCGACGTCGCCCAGGGGGTCCAGGAAGTCGCCCGCACGGCCGACCTCGCGCATGACGTTGGGGTCCTCGAAGTAGCGCACGACCTCGCAGATGGCGTCGGTGTTGCGGATGTTGGCCAGGAACTGGTTGCCCAGGCCCTCGCCCTCGGACGCGCCCTTGACCAGGCCCGCGATGTCCACGAACTCGACCGCGGCGGGCACGATGCGGCCCGGGTGCACGATGTCGGCCAGCTTCTGCAGGCGGGCGTCGGGCACGTCGACGATACCCACGTTGGGGTCGATGGTGGCAAACGGGTAGTTGGCCGCCAGGCCGCCCTTCTTGGTGAGGGCGGTGAACAGGGTCGACTTGCCTACATTGGGCAGGCCTACGATACCGATCGAAAGAGACACGAAAGCTCCTAACCTATTTCTCGCTGCCCTCGTCGGCGAGCCCCTCAAGGACGTCCGCCGCGCGGTTCAGCTGTTTCTTGCCTTGCTCGATGTACTTCTGCGCCTCGGCCTTGGCCTGGGCTTTCTTGCGCGCGGCCTCCTCGGCGACCTTGTCGGGGATCACCAGCTCAGAGACGTCCATCTTCTCCATGGTCAGGGCGCCGTCCTCGCACACGACCGTGCACGCGCCGCACGACTCGCAGTAGGCGGGCTGCACGCTCACGTGGCCGGCGTTGTCCAGGTCGATGGCACGCGTGGAGCAGACCTTGGCGCACTCGCCGCACATGGTGCACAGCGACGAGTCGCACACGGGAACCTGCAGGTCAACGAACTCGGCCAGGCCCGGGTCGTGCTGCAGCGCGCCCATCATGAGCTTGCGGCGCTGCGTGAGCATGCGCTGGCGGTTGTTTGAGGTTTTGATGCCCACGGCGTCCTCGAGCTGCTTTTGCAGCGTGTCGAGACGGGCGGCGTGGTCCGAGATCTTCTTGGCCACGGCCTGCGCGCCGGCAAGTGCCGGGTTCGACCTCGTGACCAGGCGCTCGGCCGAGTGGATCGCGCTGCTCATGAACTGCGAGCGTTTGTACTCGCGCGTGAGCTCGTGGGTCATCTCGGCCTGTTCGGCCACAAGGCCCATCGAGGCCTGCGCCCACTCCTCGGCCGTGCCGATGGCGTCGCAGTAGAACTCCTCACCCGTGGTGGTCTTGCAGCGGTCGCAGATGCCGACGGGCAGGTAGACGCTGATGTTGTCGTAGTCGGCCATGAGCGAGAACCACAGGTCGCGCGAGATCGAGCCCACGCAGGCGAGAACGACCTCGTTGTCCTTGGGCAGGCGCTTGATCGCGCGGGTGCAGGTGATGTAGCACTGCTCGTAGGCCGACGCGATGCGCGCGATGCGATCGTAGAGCAGACGCGGCATGTGGCGGCGGTTGGCCAGCGCCTCCATGGGGCAGGCCGCCACGCACAGGCCGCACTTGCGGCAGTTATCCTCGATGCGCACGGACTGCTTGTGGATGGTGATGGCGTGGACCGGGCACACGTCCAGGCACGCCGAGCAGGTCTTGGGGTTCTCGGACGCCACGCGCAGGCAACGCGTCGAGTTGGCGTAGGGCTTCTCCTTGTACTCGGCCGGGTCGAAGACCTTGCGCTGGGCAGGGTCTTGCGCCAGCTGGTCGGCGATGTCGCCAAACGGGTTGGACAGCGCCTGCCAGTCGCTTTGGATATCGATCAGGTCGTCGAGCAGATCTCTCTTCTTGGCCACCGCCACACCTTCCCTCTCATCGGCAGCAACGTTCTATTCTACCCGACTTGCCCAAGTGGGATCATGACGTCCAGGGCGAACGTGTCCCCATCGGCGTGAAGCGAGAGGCTCCCGTGGTACTTCTCGGCGACCGCTTTCATGGAGCGCACGCCAAATCCGTGGTTGACCTGGTCTTTCTTGGTCGTGAGAGGCAGGCCGTCGGGGCCGGGAGCCACGGACGCGCAGCAATAGTTCTCCACGTGGACGCTCGCGCAGCCCATTGCCCGGCGCACCACCAGGGTGATCGAGCGGCGCGCGGGGTCGTCCAGCTGCCCCACGGCCTCGATGGCGTTGTCGAGCGCGTTTCCGAACAGCGAGTAGATGTCGGCCGCGCTCACCTGCGCCAGGGCCTCGCCGTCGGCGATGCAGGTCAGCGTGATGCCGCGGCTCTCGCACAGCAGGCGCTTCTCGGTAAGGATCGTGTCGAGCGCCTGGTTTCCCGTCTGGACCGACGAGTCGTAGACGCGCACCGTCTTGGCCAAATCCTCCAGCACGGCGCCGTCGACCGCCGCCCCGCCGCTGCTCAGCGCCCTGATCTGGTGGCGCAGGTCGTGGCACTTGATGTTGATCGCCTCGATGTTCTCGCGCGAGGCGCGAAGCTGCCGGTCGTGCTCGGCGAGCAGGCGCTCGGCCAGCTGCTGCTCGCGCTCCAGGCGCGACCTAAAGAGCATCTGGTACTCGGTCCAAATAACGATCCCGCAGGTCATCCCGTGAAAAACACGCAGGAAGACGCTGAAATAGAGGGGTGCCCCGGCACCTTCCATGGCCTTGACCACCACGTCGAGGCCGATGATCATAAGGCTCACCACCGGCATCATGACCAGCATGTCGTGGTTCTCGACCTGGGCCAGCCCCTCGCGGTCGATCTTGCGGGCGACGAGAAGATAGCCCGCCCCAAAGACGGCCGCGATGGACAGGGCGTTGACCAGCAGGTAGATGCCGGGTTGCGAGGGGTCGACGCCGCTGTGGCGCTGGACGGTGGCCACCAGCTCGGCCACGCCGGTCGCCAGGTTCTGCAGGGTGTAGCCGGCGGTCACGCAAAAGAGGTCGGTCCAGCCCGAGGCCTCGAACAAGAGGCGAAAGCCCAGGTAAAGGATACCGAGAAGAACCGTGAAACTGCCATAAACGGCCAGGTAGCTGCCCGCGACCGAGGGCGAGCCCACATAAAACATGAGCTGCATGGCCGCCACGTAGACAACCGAGACCGCCGCGACGACGGCCGCGAGCCTCAAGCCAAAACGCGGCTTTCTGGGCAGCCGCCACGAGAAGAGCGCGACCCCGCCCGCCACGCGGATCGCCGTGAGAAACAGGACGAGAAGCGCGTGCCACGGCTCGGGCAAGGCTGCGTCCGTGCCGAGAAACACCGCGTCTGACCAGGCCATTATATGCTCCCGCCGGCAAAGCGCGAGAAGGCAGCGAGGGCCTCGGCCTTGCGCGAGCGCGAGACCGCCAGACGCGTGCCGTCGCTCATGACGACCTCGGATCCGCTTGCCGCCTTGATGTGGCCCATGTTGACGATGTAGCCCGCGGCGATGCGGCAAAAGCGGTCCTGCGGCAGCTCCTCTTCCAGGGCCTTGAGCGAGCCGCGCATGCGCAGGGGGTCCGTCACGCCCGCCACGTGCCAGTACAGGTCGTGCTTGATGATCTCGACGAAGACCACGTCACGCAGGGCAACCACGCGCAGGCCGGTCGCGGTGGGAAGCGTCACGCGGGCGCCGTCGTTTCTCGCCATCACACGCAGGGCCCGCCTCATGCGCAGGGCGAAGTCCTGGTAGCCCACCGGCTTGACCATGAAATCGAGGGCATCGACCGAGTAGCCGCGCACGGCGTACTGGGCCAGGTCGGTGACAAAAACGATAGGCGTGACCTCGTCGGTCTGACGGATGATCTGGGCGGCCTCCATGCCGTTGACGCCTGGAAGGCCGATGTCCAGGAAGTAGATGTCACAGGGGTGACGGGTCTCCAGAAGCTCAAGGGCACTGCTCAGCACCTCGACCGAGAACTCTACCTGGGCTTCATTGCCAAAACGGGACAGATGCGCGCGCAGGGCGTCGGCCGCGCCCTGGTCGTCCTCCACGATGATCGCCCTGTACATGAGCCCTCTTCCCTGCCCCGGGGCGCCGCGAGATCCCCGTGCGCCCAGGCAAAACCGCCCGAGCCGCCGAGAAAACCGCCGGGGCCCCGGACAAAACCGTCAACTAAGTCACCTTCAGCGCATTTTAGGTCAACCGCCCCCGGCCGCGCGAGCGCACCCCTAGGGTTAAGCCGTCAAAGGCCGCGGCAAGGGGGGAAGGGGCGGCCCGGCATACCGCCCCGCCCGGCCGCGCCAACAACCAACGCGGCGAGAAGAACAGGTCTTCTCGCCAGGCAACAAAGGGAAGGAGAAACATGTCAGAAGAGAAGAAGGCTCGGGTCCCGCGAAGGCCTAACCGGCCGCTGCTGGTCCTTGTGTGCCTGTTGATCGCGGTGGTCGTCGCCCTCAACGCGGCGTTCTGGGCCGTTTTGGCTCCGCACCTGGACGTTCTGGACGTCTTCACCAAGGCGACCGACACCACGAGCGAGGAGTGCCAGACGGCCAGCGCCGCCACGGCCGCGCTCACCGAGGAGGTCGAGGCCGAGGGCATCGTCCTGCTCAAGAACAACGGCGCCCTGCCGCTGGGCGGCTCCAAGAAGATCAACGTCCTGGGGTCGACCGCCGGCAACAACTTCAGCTACGGCGGCACCGGCTCGGGCTCGGGCGACGAGTCCAGCAACGTGAGCTTCTACCAGGGCCTTGCCAACGCCGGCCTTGAGGTCAACCCGGATCTCAAGAGCTTCTACGACCAAAACGCCAAGGCCGCCGTCGACTACGGCCTGGTGGGCACCGACTGGAACCTCTACGAGCTGCCGCAGTCCGCCTACGAGGACGGCTGGGCGGCCGACGCGCGCGCCTACTCAGACACGGCCGTCGTGGTCCTTACCCGCAAGGGCGGCGAGGGGTACGACCTGCCCACCGATATGGCCAGCTACGAGGGCTCGGAGGCCGGGCGCAGCTACCTCGAGCTCACCCCGGCCGAAGAGGACCTTCTCGCCGCGGCCAAACAGAACTTCGAGCACGTCGTGGTGGTTCTCAACAGCCCCAACGCCATGGAGCTGGGCTTTTTGGAGGACGAGAAGATCGACGCGGCGCTGTGGGTGGGCACCGTGGGCGCCACCGGCTGCAACGCCATCGGCAACGTGCTCACCGGCGCGGTGAACCCCTCGGGCAAGACCGTGGACACCTTCCCGTACGCCGTTGAGTCCGCGCCCAGCTACTACAACTTCGGCGGGCGCGACTACACCAACGCGACCTACACCAACAGCGCCATGTTCGCGGGCACCGGCGACGCCTCCAACGGCGCCGACAACTACCACTACGTCGAGTACCAGGAGGGCATTTACGTCGGCTATCGCTACTACGAGACCGCGGCGGTCGACGGCTTCATCGACTACGACACCACCGTGCAGTACCCCTTTGGCTACGGCCTGTCCTACACAACGTTCAGCCAGACGCTGGACAGCGTGACCGATGACGGGACCACCGTCACCGCCAAGGTCACCGTGACCAACACCGGCAGCGTGGCCGGCAAGCAGGTCGCCGAGATCTACGTGGCCGCGCCCTACACGGCGGGCGGCATCGAGAAGAGTTCCGTGGTTCTCGCCGGCTTCGACAAGACCAAGCTGCTTGAGCCCGGCGAGTCCCAGACCCTGAGCATCAGCTTTGCCCGCGAGGACATGGCCAGCTACGACTACCAGGGCATCAAGGCCCAGGGCGGCGCCTACGTGCTGGAGGCCGGCGACTACGGCATCCAGCTGCAGACCGACTCGCACACCGTGGTGGCCAGCCAGACCGTCCACGTCGACGCCGACGTGATCTACAACGACGAGAACGACGGCAAGCGCGAAAGCGACGAGGTGGCCGCGACCAACGAGTTCGACGACGTGAGCTTTGGCGACGGGCTTGTGTACCTGTCGCGCGCCGACTGGGCAGGCACCATGCCCACCGAAGTGGCTCCGCTTACCAAGGCAGCAACGGACGCGCAGGTAGAGGCCTTGACCAACCCCGCGCCGCTCGACAACTCCGAGACCCAGGACATCACCACGGGCGCCAAGAACGGCCTTACCCTGGCCGACGTCAAGGGCCTGGACTACGACGACCCCAAGTGGAGCGACCTTCTCGACCAGGTGAGCCTGGGCGAGATGAAGGTCCTGGTGGGCAACGCCGGGTGGCTGACCGCCTCGGTCGAGTCTGTGGGCAAGCCCTCCCTTACCGAGTGCGACGGCCCAAACGGCATCAATAACTTAATGGTCGGCGTAAACGGAACGCAGCTCACGGGCCAGTCCGTCCTTGGTCAGACGTGGAACTGCGAGCTGGCCGCGCGCCTGGGCGAGGCCTTTGCGGCCGAGGCCAAGGCCTACCACATCGCCGGTCTGTACGCCCCCGCCGTCAACATCCACCGCAGCGCCTTCGGCGGCCGCAACTACGAGTACGTCTCTGAGGACGGGCTTCTTTCCGGCAAGGTCATCGCCGCCGAGACGCGCGCGATCCAGGACAACGGCGTCTACTGCTACGTCAAGCACTTCGCCGGCAACGACCAGGAGACCCACCGTTGCGACGGCGGCCTGGTGACCTGGTTCAACGAGCAGGCCTTCCGCGAGATCTACCTGCGCCCCTTCGAGATCATCGTCAAGGAGGCGGGCAACACCGGCATGATGAGCTCGTACAACCGCCTGGGCACCACGCCGGCGGCCGAGAGCGCGGCGCTTCTCACCGACGTCCTTCGCGGCGAGTGGGGCTTCGACGGCGCCGTGGTGACCGACTGCACCATGTCCGCCGCCACGTCCGACATCAACCGTAGCCTGCGCGCGGGCAACGACCTCAACCTCAACTTCCTGCAGGACATGGCCCTGACGAGCGACACCACCGATACCGCCGCCGGTCACCAGGCCCTTCGCCGCGCGACCCACAACGTGCTGTACATGGTGGCCAACTCCGACGCGCTTGAGACCGCGACCACCGGCCTTGCAGGCACCATCCGCACCGTCATGATTGCCTTTGACCTGGTCTTTGTTGCCCTGATGGCCCTCTACTTCTGGCGCCGTCACGTAGGCATGGTCCGCTGGCGCAAAGCCGGCAAGCCCCAAGGCCGCTTGGCGCGCAAGCTCCAAGGCAAAAAGTAAGGGTCTTCTCGCCACAAGCCCATTCCAACCAAAATAACCCGAACCAAAAGGGGCGCAAGGCCAAAGGCCGAGCGCCCCTTCTAATTTCTCCTCATGCGGCCCGAGCCTTCGGAGCAAAAAGCCGACAAGTATGCCATCAAAACCCAGGCAGTCGTATAGCCGATAAAACTGCAAGCTCCTGACCTGCGGTTTTCTTTTCTCGATAAGGGGAGCTACCCGCCCTTCCTGGTTTTGATGGCATACTTGCGCGATTTTCCGCATCGTACGGTCAGGATGTTGAATTGCAAGAAGGGGCGCAAGGCCAAAGGCCGAGCGCCCCAACTCTATTTCCCTCTATGCTCAGCGCTCTCTAAAGCCTCGGGCAGCGACAGCGGAAACAAAGCGGCCCCGCTCGCGGCTTGTCAGCAAAGTTCTTCTGAGCGCGTATTTTGCGCGAGGTAACTTTGCGACAAGCCGCGTGCGGGGCCGCGAACAGCGACGTTATCCGCCCGAGGCTTTAGGCCTGATTAGTACATGCCGCCGCCCTGGCCGCCCTGGGCAGCCGCGGCCGCGATGGCGTCCTCGATGTTGGTGTTCTTGGGCTCGTCGGACACAGTGGCCTCGGTGATGAGGATCAGGCCGGCGATCGAAGCGGCGTTCTGCAGGGTGACGCGGGCGACCTTGACCGGGTCGAGCACGCCCATCTCGATCATGTCGCCGTAGGTGCCGGTGGCGGAGTCAAGGCCCTGGCCAGCAGGCATGGACTTGATCTTCTCGGCCACGACGGAGCCCTCGAAGCCGGCGTTGTCGGCGATCTTCTTCACGGGCGCGGCAAGGGCCTTGCGGATGATCTCGACGCCGATCTTCTCGTCTGCGTCAACGGTCTCGACGCCGTCGAGCGCGGAGGAAGCGGCCAGGAACGCCACGCCGCCGCCGGCGACGATGCCCTCCTCGACGGCCGCGCGGGTCGCCTGCAGGGCGTCCTCGATGCGGTGCTTGATCTCCTTGAGCTCGGACTCGGTAGCAGCGCCGACCTTGATGACGGCCACGCCGCCGGAGAGCTTGGCCAGGCGCTCCTGGAGCTTCTCGCGGTCGAAGTCGGAGGTGGTGTTCTCGATCTCGGACTTGATCTGGCCGATGCGCTCCTCGATGGCCTCCTTGGCGCCGGCGCCGCCCACGACGGTGGTGTTGTCCTTGGAGATCTTGACGGACTTGGCGCGGCCGAGCATCTCGGCGGTGACGTCGGTGAGGTTGATGCCGAGCTCCTTCATGGCAACCTGGCCGCCGGTGAGGACGGCGATGTCCTCGAGCATGCGCTTACGACGGTCGCCGTAGCCGGGGGCCTTGACGGCGCAGACGTTCAGGACGCCGCGCAGCTTGTTGAGGATGAGGGTGGCCAGAGCCTCGCCGTCGACGTCCTCGGCGATGATGAGCAGCGGGGAGCCCTGCTTCTGGACGGCCTCGAGGATCGGCAGGATGTCCTGGATGTTGGAGATCTTCTGGTCGGTCATCAGGATGTAGGGGTTGGACAGCTCGGCCGTCATGGTGTCGTTGTTGGTCGAGAAGTACGGGGAGATGTAGCCCTTGTCGAACTGCATGCCCTCGACGGTGTCGATGTCGATGCCGAAGGTCTGGGACTCCTCGACGGTGATGACGCCGTCCTTGCCCACGACCTCCATGGCGTCGGAGATCTTGGCGCCCACGGCGGGGTCGGAAGCGGAGATGGTGCCCACGGAAGCGATCTGGTCCTTAGTGGAGACCTGCTGCGCGGACTTCTTCATCTCGGCCACGACGGCGTCGACGGCCTTGTCGATGCCGCGGCGGATCGCGATGGGGTTGGCGCCGGCGGCCACGTTGCGCAGGCCCTCGTTGACGATGACCTGGGCAAGCAGGGTCGCGGTGGTGGTGCCGTCGCCCACGGTGTCGTTGGTCTTGGTGGCGACCTCCTTCACCAGCTGGGCGCCCATGTTCTCAACGGGGTCCTTGAGCTCGATCTCCTTGGCGACGGAGACGCCGTCGTTGGTGATGGTGGGGGCGCCGTAG
>CAVDTK010000052.1:1349-14931 GCA_963611755.1 Oscillibacter sp. ER4 | reverse complement strand
GTCCTATTCGCACGGAGGTGACATTAGGTCACCTCCGGCTCATGCGGAACTGCGCTTAGAGGCAAAATCCCTTCTTCCCCGCGGCGCAATGTTAGGCGGTTGGTCTTAGGCGGTTAGTCGCCGAGGTTCTTGTTGTAGAGCTTGACCTCGTCGCCGAGCTTGGCGTAGAGGGAGACCTTGTTGTCGGCGTTCAAGGCCGCCCAGACCTCGTCGGGGCTGGCGGGTAGCGCGACCTCAAGGGGCTCGCCGGCAAAGGTGGGCAGCGGGTTGCCGTCGCCCTGGTAGGTGGAGATGAAGTAGCCCACGCCCTCGTCGGCGCCCTCGTAGGCAAAGAACTCGCGCAGGCAGCGGCCGTTCTCCTGGTGCTTCAGGATGGAGATCTCGAAGGAGCCGTCGGCGTTCACGACGGAGCTGATGCGCGGGGTGAAGTTGGGGGCGTCGGGCTCGAACTCGCGGGCCATGCAGCCGTCGCGGAAGCTGCCGGCGTCGACGATGGTGTCGGTCTGGTCGCCGTTGGTCACCACGAGCTTGTCTCCCATGGTGCGGACGGGGTGGTAGATGATGAGGCTGGGGTCCTCAAGCAGCTCGGGCTTGTGGGCCTCGGTGCGGATGCCGTCGGGGCACTCGACAAACACGCGGTTGCGGCTGTTGACGCTGCGGCCCATGATCCAGTAGTAGACCACGTTCTTGCCCACGACGATGCCGCGGCCCGGGTAGGGGTTGTTGGAGAGAAGCTCGATCAAGTCCTGCATTGGCGCGTCCTTTCGATAAGGAACCGCATCTACGCAGGTCAGGCAGCCAAAAAAGGCAAGCCAGCCTCTGCGCGGAGAACGGCTTGCCCAGACGGTCGGCATTCGGTGTGTTTGCGCTGCTCCCCCGCGGTTGCCCGCGATTATCCGTCAGTCACAGCGTTGGCTTTAGTCTATCAGGCACCGCGGCGGCAAGACGGCGAGAAGCTATCCCCGCACAAACTCGAGATAATCCGCGCAGTCCATGGCACGGACCTTCGAGCCCTTGAACGCGCGGGCGGCGCGCGTGAGGATGAAGTCGATGTCGTTGAGCTCGGCGCAGGCGCGGATAAGGCCGTCCTCGAAGTCCGGCTCGTTGCAGCGCAGCGAGAGGTCGCACTCCTCGGCGGCGAGCGGGGCGATCACGAAAAGGCTCATCAGCGCGTCGACCGCGTCCCGCGCAAGCTCTTCTCCGCGCATCTTGCGAAGGATGTAGTAGACGTCCTTGAGGGAGCCCGCAGTCATGAAGCCGATGTCTCCCCCGCCGTTGCAAAGCTCTGCGACGCGGTTGGCCTCTTTGTGCTGGGGGCGCCCGGCAGACAGCAGGTCCAGGGCAACGTTGGTGTCTATCAGCAGGCGGTTTCCGTTGTCCCTAGACATCGCGATCCCCCAAAAGGTCCCTCATCTGCCCTTTTGTCATGGCGTTGAAGGAGTCGGGCATGGGCCCAAGGCGGGCCTGCAGGCTATGCAGCTTGGAAAGGGCGTCGTTCTCCTCGCCCTGAGTGCACGGCTGGGGAATCTCGCCCGTCTGGGCGATCTGCTCCCATACGCGCTTGATGACCTCGCCGACCGTAAGCCCGCTCGCCTTGATGCGGGCGGCGACGCGGGAGGCGGTGGCTTCGTCAATGCGCGACGAGACCACGACAGTTGCGGCCATATCAGCTCCTATCTTTAGGTGCGATTTCTTCTCAGTATACATGTATTCAGCGTGAGAGCAAGGCAACGTGGCTGTCTCCGCTTACGTCCCTTTCAAATCCGGGGGTTGTCTGATGGTCGGCGGGCTTCTCGCTTTCAAATCTGGGGGTTGTCTGATGGTCGGCGGGTCTCTCGCTTTCAAATCTGGGGGTTGTCTGATTCCAAACCATCAGACAAGCCCTGGTTTTGAAAGGAATCAGGCCTCCAGGTATCAGACAAGTCCGCAAATTGAAAGGGAGAAGGGCTGTGCGTATCAGACAACCCGCGATTTTGCAGAGGGAGGGACGCCGGCGGACCCAGCGACGACGCGCCGGCCCTACTCGGCGGATTTGAGGGCGCCCACCATGTCCACTCGGTCGAGGCTGCGGTTGGTCATGGCGTTGACCATGAGCGTGAAGGCGAACGCCAGCGCCGCGGAGATGGCGTAGGAGGACCAAGCAACCGTCGTATCGAAGTACAGCGACGGCATGCGAAGGATCCACGTGAGCCCGCGCGTCAGCGCATATCCGCAGGGTAGGCCCGCCACGACGCCAAAACCTGTGAGGATTAAGGTTTCCTTATTGATGTACGTGTGGACCTCTGCGCGCTTGAAGCCCAAGACCTTGATGGTCGCAAGCTCGCGCTCGCGCTCCGAGATGTTGGTGTTCGACAGCGTGAAGACCACGGTGAACGAGAGCGCCGCGGCCAGAACAATGACAACGTAGACCACGGTGTTTATCAGTGTGAAGGCGCTCGAGAAGTCGCGCACCATCTTGGCCGTCGACGACGTCGAGAGCGTGCGCGCGTCGCCCGCGACCTTCTCGGAAAACGCGATCTTCTCCTCGTCCGATCCGCCCAAGTTGACGAGAAGCCCGTTCAAGCCGCACTTCTTTCCATATGCCTGCTCGTAGGCCGACTGCGTCATGAAGAGCATGTTGCCCAGGTAGTTGCGGCAGATCGCGCCGACGGGGACGTCCGCCTCGGCGAGAGAAGCATCCTGCACGTGGACCGTGTTACCCGCCGCAAGGCCCATGACCTGCTCGGCGTTCTTTGTTATGGCGCTGCCGGTCGCGGAGAGGTCGATGTGCGCCCCCGCGTCATCGGTCAGGTCAACGTAACCGTCAAGGGAAAGGCCGTCGGGCACCACCAGAAGCGTGACGGACTCCTTGGTGCCACCGAACTCCACGGTCAGGCTGTCCATGTAAACGGGAACGAAGCTCGTGACCTGCGAATCGCCGTCGAGGTCAGACGCCATGGACTCAAGGTCATCGGCCGACGTCACAACCATAAGGTCGTAAGCCGTCACACCCGTGGCACCGTACTGTTTGCCGGAAAGCGCCACCACGGAGTCGCGGATGCCAAAGCCGCAGACGAGAAGCGCCGTGCATCCCGCGATGCCAAAGACGGTCATGAAGAAGCGCCGCTTGTAGCGGAAGATGTTGCGCGCGGTCACCTTGTTGAGGAAGGAAAGCCGCCGCCAGACGGGCGCCACGCGCTCGAGCAGGATGCGGCTGCCGGCCTTGGGAGCCTTGGGGCGCATGAGCGCGGACGGCTGCTCGGCAAGCTCGCGGCGGCACGTGAGGACCGTCGCGCCCACGATGCCCACCGCGAACAGCGCGACCGAGACAAGCGCGTAGGCCGCGTCGAAGCGCAGAAGGAAGGCAGGCAGCGCGTACATGGTCGAGAAGATCGTGAAGAGGATCAGCGGCAGCACAACAAAGCCCAGGATATTGCCCACGACACCGCCGGCGACGCAGGCCGCCCCCGCGTAGACGGCGTACTTGGAAAGGATGCGCCCGCGGCTGTAGCCGAGCGCCTTGTACAGGCCGATGAGCCCGCGCTCCTCCTCGACCATGCGGGTCATCGTGGTCAAGCTGATAAGCACCGCCACCACGAAGAACACGACGGGCAGCACCGTGCCGATGGCCTCGATCGAGCTCGCGTCCGATTCGACAGAGGCGTAGCTCGCCAGGCTCGAGCGGTCCTGCACGTACCAGGTGGCGTCGTCGATGTCGGAGATCTGGGCGCGGGCGTCGGCGATCGCGGCTAGGGCATCGGCGCGCTGCTGGGCGAACTCCTCGCGCGCGGCGTCGAGCTGAGAGGCACCGTCGGCGAGCTCGGCCGCGCCCGACTCAAGCTGGCTTCGGGCGGCGTCGATCTGCTCGGCGGCGCTTTCGCGCTGGGCGTCGAGCTGGGCCTGGCCGGCGGCGAGCTGCTGGCGCGCGGCGTCTAGCTGCTGCTTTGCCGAGACAAGCTGCTGGTAGCCGGACTCCGCTTGATCGAGCTGCGCGCGCGAGGCGTTTATCTGCAGCTGCGCGGCCACGATCTGCGCCATGCCATCGGCGAGCTGCGAGAGCTGGAAGACCTGGTCGCGGAGGTCGCGCAGCTTCGCGACGGTCGCGTCTGCGTCGGCGCTCGCGGCCAGGATCTGGCGCACGGCCTGGGGAAGCTGCCCGGGCAAAAGGTCGATAAGGACATCTACCTGGGCGCGTTTCTCGGCTGGAAGGTCATCGTAGGCCTTGGCGATCCCGCGGAACTCCTCAGAGTCGACAAGGGAGATGAGCTGGTCAAGCGCACCGGTGGCCTGCTGCGCATACGGCGAGAGGACCGCGTTGACCTCGGCCGCGGCGGCCTGCGCCTCCTCGACGCTGCCGGCGGACTCAAGGCGCGCCCAGGCGTCGGCCGGCCACGCGTCGCCCAAAAGGGACGCGAGCAACTGCGCCGTTCCGTCGACCTGACCCTTGCGGTAGTTAAGCTCGCGCTCGCCCGCGTCGAGCTGCGACCGCGCGCTCGAAAGCGCGGCCGGGATGCCGTCCACGCCGCAGCCAAGGCCGTCGGCAATCTGCTGGAGACCAGCGTTGACCTGCGCTTCGTTTGAGGCAAGTTCCGCGGTGCCGGAGTCGATCTGCGCCTGGGCGTCGGCCAGCTGCTGCTCGGCGTCGGCCGCCTGGGAATCGAGCTCGGCCTGGCCCGCGGCAAGCTCAGCCGCGCCGGAGTCGATCTGCGCCTGGGCGTCGTCGATCTGCCGCTGCCCGTCGGCAAGCTGCGAGAGCGCGTCCTTCTCGGCATCGTCTACCTGCGCGTTCGCGTCGTCGCGCAGGCCCTGGCCACGGGCCGCCTCGCGCTCGCGGGCAATGCCCTCGACGCGCGTCTTGACCTCACCCACCAGGTCATCGTAGGCGTCCGAGTAGCACAGCGGCTCCTCGGAGCCCGCGACCTTGACGTAGGCCACGGTATAGACGTCGGCGGTCACCGCGGCCGGCAGCACGAAGAACGCGTACTGGGAGCTGCCGCTCGCGCGGAAAGACATCGTGCCCTCGCCCGCGTTGACGTCGGTGGGGTCAAGGACCGTGCCGCAGATGGTGTACTCCTGGCGAGAAAAGACCGTGGTCGAGGCGGTGTCGGCGGCGCCATCGCCCGCGTCGCCCGTATCATCCCCGGCGTCGTCCCCGTCCGACGACCCGTGAAAGCTCACGGTGTCGCCGATCTTCTTCCCAGAGTCCTTGAGATAGCGGCGCGTGACGGCCACCTGGTCGGCCATCACCGGCAGGTGCCCCTCGACGAGGCTCGGCTCGTTCATCCCGGAGGCCGACAAAGCCTTGACGTCGACCTTCTCGGAACCCGATCCCACGGCGGTGTAGCAGGTCTCGGTCCAGCCGCCCTCGGCGCTCTCGACGCCATCGAGGGCCGCCAACGCCGCCACGTCGTCGTCCGTGATGCCGAGCGTCGACTGAACGCGCAGGTCAAAGAGGTCCTGCTCGTCGAAGAAGGCGTCCGCGGAGGCGCGTAGGTCGATACAGGCCACCTTGAGACCGCAGATCATCGTCACGCCAAGGGCGCAGATGGTCGCAAGCGCCACGAAGCGCTTGAGGCTCCCACGCACAGTGCGAACAATGCCCAGGTCAAAGGCACTGCCACCACCACTTGGTCTTCTCGCCGTCTGCCGCCTGCCCGCCATCTGCCGCTACCATTCGATCCGCTCGATGGGCATGGGGTTCTCGTTCACCGACATCTCGGTCACGCGGCCGCTCTTGAAGCGGATCAGGCGATCGGCCATGTCTGCCAGCGCCGCGTTGTGCGTGACGATGACCACGGTGATACCCTCGCGGCGGCAGGTGTCCTGCAAAAGCCGCAGGATCTGCTTGCCCGTCTGGTAGTCGAGGGCGCCCGTGGGCTCGTCGCACAGCAACAGGCGCGGGTTCTTGGCCAGGGCGCGCGCGATCGAGACGCGCTGCTGCTCGCCGCCGGAAAGCTGCGCCGGGAAGTTTGCCAGGCGCCCAGCCAGGCCCACCTTGGCCAGGGTCTCCTCGGCGTCCAGCGAGTCGGGGCAGATCTGGGCCGCGAGCTCGACGTTCTCGAGCGCCGTGAGGTTGGGCACCAGGTTGTAGAACTGGAAAACAAAGCCCACGTCGGCGCGGCGGTAGTCAACCAAATCGTCTTCCGAGGCGCGGCTGATGTCGCGACCGCCCGCCACCACGGTGCCCGACGTGGCGTGGTCCATGCCGCCCAGGATGTTGAGCGCCGTGGTCTTGCCCGCGCCGGATTGGCCCAGGATAACGGCCAGCTCGCCCTTCTCGACGCTAAACGAGGCGCCGTCGAGGGCGTTGATCTGGGTGGCGCCCTCGCCGTAGCTGCGGACGACGTCTGCGAACTCGATGTAAGGCATGCGGGCCCCTTCCTGGTCGCGGGCGCCTTCGCGCGTCGGGCGGCGAGAAGCAACCGGGCCCAGCTACTGGGCCCGGCACGGTTGGTTTCATTGTAACCAGAATGCCACGGGCAAGGGCGGCTTGGCCGCGCGGCGTCGGCGGACTGTCCCTCTGCCCCGCCCTACTGCACCAAAAAGTACGCAAGAAACGCCAGCGCGGCCACCCACATAAGCGGCTTAACCTCCTTGGCCTCGCCCCGAAAGGCGGCGATGACCACGTAGAAGATGAAGCCCAGCCCGATGCCCGCCGAGATGGAGTAGGTAAACGACATGCCGGCCACGATCATGAACGCCGGGAAGCCCTGGGAGATGTCGGTCCAATCGATCTCTGTGACCTCGGTCATCATCAGGTAGCCCACGTAGACCAATGCGCCGCAGGTCGCGGCACTCGGGACACAGGCCACAACGGGCGAGAAGAACGCGGTGAGCATAAAGAGCAGGCCCGTGGCGACGGAGGCAAGGCCGGTCCGGCCGCCGTCCGCCGCGCCGGAGCTCGCCTCGACGAAGGTGGTTATGGACGACACGCCGAAGAAGCCGCCCGCAGCTGCCGCGGCCGAGTCGACGAGAAGGATCTCGCGGATGTTCTCGACCTCGCCGTCCTTAGTGAGAAACCCGCCCTGCTTGGCGACGGCCAGCGCGCAGCCCATGGTGTCGAAGAAATCGCTCATGAGCAGCGAGAACGCGACGGCGATCAGCGCGGGGTCGGTCAGGACCTTGACGATGGCGAGGCTGCCGTCGGAGGTCGCGGCAAAGGGCGCCCCGAAGGTCGAGAGGTCGAGCGCGGCCGTCGGCGAGGCCGGCACGGACGTGAGGCCAAGGGGCACGCCGGCGATCACGCCCGCCACGATGCCGATGAGCAGCGCGCCGCCGACGTGGGCGCACTCGAGGGCAACGGTGACCACGATGGACACGAAGCCGACGATGACGGTCGGCGACGTAATCCGGCCAAGGGCGACGAGCGTTCCTTCTCCGGGCACCGTGATCTGGGCATTTGCCAGGCCGATCATGGCGATGAAGAGGCCAAGGCCCACGGAGATCGCGTGGCGCAGGACGACCGGGATGGCGTCCATGACGGCCTCGCGCAAGCCGCAGACCACGAGCAGCAAGATGACGATGCCCTCGAGGAAGATGACGCCCATGGCGATGTGCCAGTCGCCGCCGCACAGGCCGGTCGTGATGCCAGAGATCATGGCGTTGACGCCCAGGCCCGACGCGCAGGCCAGAGGGCGGTTGGAGATGAGGCCCATGCAGATGGTCATGATGCCTGCGCCGATGCAGGTCGCGCAGGCCAGCGCGTTGGGGTCGATACCCGAGGCCGAGAGCACGGCGGGGTTCACGGCGATGATGTAGGCCATCGCGAGAAACGTGGTCACGCCGGCACGGATCTCCGTGGCAACCGTCGAGCCGCGCTCGGTGATGTGGAAGAGCTTGTCCATAAGGGCCCTCTCTGCAGGACGTGATTCCCGGTTGCTTGAGTCTACGTCATTTATCACACCCCCCTACGGACATATTCTGGGCTTCTCGATGGCAAGGCGGTTAAAACATCGCGGGCGGGAGGCGTGCGGCGGAGGCGGCCCACGTATAGTGACCTGCGGCTTAGCTCTTCTCGCCACGGTTTTGGAGGTTCATCTGTGAATAAAGGTCTGGTCGCGCTGGCCTGCGGCGCGTTTGCCATGGGGTTCGGCGAGTTTTTGGTCATGGGCGTCATCACGAGCATCGCCGCCGGGGTGGGCGTCACCGTCCCCGAGGCGGGCGGGTTCATCTCGGCCTATGCCATCGGGGTCTGTTTTGGCACCCTTATCCTGGTCTTTGGCCACAAGGTCGCGCCCAAGCGGCTGCTTTTGCTCTTCATGGTGCTGTGCTGTGCCGGAAACGCGCTGGCCGCCGTCTCGCCCGACGCACAGACGCTCACCATCGCGCGTTTTATCTCGGGCCTGCCGCACGGCGCGTTCTTTGGCACAGCCACGATCGCGGCGCGGGCGATGGCCGAGAAGGGCAAAGAAGCCCAGGCAGTGGCCGTCATGGTCTTGGGGCAGACGCTGGCCAACACCATCGGCGTCCCCTTCGGCACGCTGCTGGCGGGCTTCTTGAGCTGGCGCGCGGCCTTTGGCTTTGTCGCCGCGTGGGCGGTCTTGTCGTTTGTGCTGACGCTTAGGCTCGTGCCCGACATCGAGGGCGTCAAGGACGCGGGCCTGGCCGGGCAGTTCAAGTTCTTGGGGCGCCCGGGCCCCTGGGTGGTTCTCGCCGCCGTCTTCTTGGGCAACACCGGGATCTTCTGCTGGTGGAGCTATGTGTCGCCGTGGCTCGAGACCGTGGGCGGCTGGAGCTCGGCGCTGCTGCCGGCGCTTTTGGTGGTGGCGGGCCTGGGCATGGTCGCGGGCTCCCAGCTGGGCGGGCGAGCCGGCGACCGCTTTACCCCCGGCTGGGCCAGCGCCATCGGGCAGTCGATCACCTGCGTTTCTCTGCTGCTGATCTTTGCTTTCTCGGGCTCACAGGCCTCGTCGGTAGCCCTGATGGTCCTGTGCTGCTGCGGCCTGTTCTTTGTCTCGAGCCCGCAGCAGCTGGCGATGGTCGAGGTGGGCCGCGACGGCGGCGAGATGATCGGCTCGGCCTGCGTGCAGGTGGCCTTCAACGGCGGAAATGCCGTGGGCGCGCGCCTGGGCCAGTGCGTACTGGACGCCGGGCTGACCTACAACTACCCGGCGCTGGCGGGCGCGCCCATCGCGGGGCTGGCCGTGGCGTTGTTATGCCTGTACGCGTTGCGATTCGAGAAGGAGTATCACCTGGTCAAGCGGTAAGGGCGTGACGGGCGGTCAGTGCGCGGCGGCGCGACGGACCGTCAGCCGCTGCGCGCTTCTCGCCCCTACCCCTTGCGGAAGAACCCCAGCGCGATGGCGCCCGGCCCCACGTGCGTGCCGATCGTGGCGCCCACAGTGTGCACCGGCAGGTTGCCGTCCGGGCAGCCCTCCTCCCAGAGCTCGCGCGAGTCGGCGATGTACTTCTCCAGAAGCTTGGGAGAAAGACCCGCGTAGCCCAAGGCCAAAGGCATCGTGAAGTCGATGCCGCCCGCCGCCTTGACCTGCTGATTCAGCAGGTTGCGGCCGTTTTTGGAGCCGCGCGCCTTGCCCAGGATCTCGACCTTGCCGTCGCGCACGGTGATGGCCGGCTTGATGGACAAAAGCTCGCCCACCATGCCCGCCGCGCTCGAGATCCGGCCGCCGCGCCGCAAGTACTCCAGGGTGTCGAGTAGCGCCACGACCTCCACGCGGTCACGCGCGGTCTCAAGGGCATCGGCGATCTCGGCCGCCGAAAGGCCCTGCTCGGCCAGGCGAAGCGCCAGCTCAACCAGCACGCGCTCGCCCACGCAGACGTTCAGGCTGTCCACCACGCGCACGTGGCCACGGGCCTCGGCCGCGGCGGTCATCGCGCTCTGGTGCGTGCCCGAGAGCTTAGACGACAGCGTGACCACCACGGCTTCGTCGCCCGCCTCATGCACGGCGGCCAGGGCCCGCGAGAACGCATAGGGGTTGACCTGGCCCGTTTTGGGAAGGTCGTCGCTCTCGATAAGCAGCTCGTAGAAACGTTCGTGGGTAAGGTCCACGCCGTCCTGGTAGGTCTTGGTGCCAAAGGCCACAGACAAGGGCAGCACCTCGAGGCCCGGGTACTCGCCCGGCAAAATGTCCGACCCGGAGTCGGTAACGACGCGCACTGACATAAGCCCTCCTTGGTTTAAGGGTTTTCTCGGTTAGGTATTGGGTTATTTACCTGGGAAATCGTGCTAGCGGGCGATGCCTTTGAGTCCTGCGAGCACAGAAGACAACGACTCGTACATCGCCTCGCGGCGCTCCTGCGTAAGGCCGCTTCCCGCCCGCGAGACCACGTCGTCGATGACCTGGTCGACCTCAAGCATTGCCGCGGCGCCCTTCTCGGTCAGGCGCACAAGGGCGCGGTAACGGCCCGTGGCGTCGGCGGTCTTCTCGTCTCCCACCTCAACGAAGCCCTGGTCGGAGAGCCTGCCCACCACGCGCGAGACCGCCGCGCGATCGATCGAGGCCAGCCGCGAGATCTCGGCCGAGGTCAGGCCCTCGGGGTGTTTCTGCAGGTGGTAGACGCACATCAGGTCAGAGGCGCGAAGCCCAAAACGGGCCAGCTCGGCGGTCTTGATCCGCTGGATCTCCTTCTCGATCGCCGTGGTCAGGCCCACGAAGTCCTCAAAGCGCTCCTCAAGCAAGTCGGCTCCAAACGACGAATAGATGTTGACGAGTCAATATTCTAGGCCCGGTTGTTGAGCTGTCAACATCTATTCTCGATTTATGAAGGCTTTGCGCGGTGCCCTCGAGCCCCGCTCAATTTTGGGCGCATGTTGGTACTTTCGGGCTTACCCCCGCTCAATTTCGAGCGTATATTGGTACTTCCCAGCCCAATTTGCGCCGTTGTTACCCCATGGGATATTCAGCCAACTGGGCAAACGTCGCCGCGCATCGCGAGAATTGCCGGAAAAGTACCAATATGCACTCGAAATTGAGCGCCCTACCCCGCCGGGAGGCCTCGCGGCACAAAAATCCCTGCCGGCGCGGCTGCGACGGCAGGGGTCAAAAAGCTCTGTCGGGCGAACGGCCGCTTTACGCGGCGGGCTCGGCCAGGACGGTGCCCTCGGGGAAGGCGCGACGGAACACGAAGCGCGCGATGGGGCCAGCGATCAGCAGGTTCCAGGGCAGCGCCATAACGAAGTTCCAGGGAATGTTGGTAAGCCAGGCCATGGGCACGACGCTCAGGGTGCCGGCGTGGAACGCGCCCTCAAAGGCGCCGTACAGCGACATGATGAAAACCATGGGGAAAACCATGCAGGTAGAGACCGCGAGGGTCATGGCGCGCGGGCTCGACTTGCCCGGGGTCACCAGGTGCTTGAAGGCAAAGCCCTTGGCCAGCGGGCTGGCAACAAACCAGTCGCACAGCATCGCGAAGATATAGGCGGGCGGAAAACCGACCCACGCGTCGGCGAGGACCTGCGCGCTCACGGCGCCGTGCTGACGCGCGACGTTGTAGATGCTCATCCAAAGGACCATCAAAAAGCACATGATGAAGGTGAACAGAAGACTCTCGCGCTTATTTTTAGGCATGCTATAAAACTCCTTTTGAGAAAAACTCCGGCGCAGCGCTCAAACAAGCCGCATGTCAGCCGCGCCGGCGGGCTAGCCATTATTGATATGGATCGATTTTTTTCGTAAGCGATTTTTGGGCGCGTTCACAAAATTCTTATACGCGCCGCAAGACCACGTAGCGGTTGAGATCGCCCTCGCGCCCATCAGCGGAGAAGCGCGTTACTTCTTGCACTGAGCCGCCGAGGCTGGCGAGAAGGTCATCGATCTCCGCGTCTGTGAAATGGTGGCAGTAGCGATAGGCGCCGACGCGGTCCTGCCAGCCCATCAGATGGTCGCCCGGCTCGAGTTTTGCCAGGTCGAAGCACTCAAACGGCGGCGCAGCGGCAGCACAGGGTTCGGCCTCGGCGACCTTGGCAGCGAGCTTGGGGCTGTTCATGAAGGTCCAGAACGAGACGGCGAGAAGCCCTCCGGGCCGGACCGAAGCGGCAAACTCCCGAAGCACGGCCAGGCGCAGCTCGCGCGTGGGCACGTGATGCATGAAGCCGAAGCAAACGACCAGGTCACAGGGCGGAACGGAGGGCACGGCCGCCGCGCCGCCCATAAGGGAAGCCAAGATATCGTGCTCGATGAAGTGCAGGCTGGCATCATCGGCGCCGCAGACCAGGTCACGGCAGGCATCGACGGCGTAGAACTCCACGGGAGTCATCGCGCCGCGGACAACCCAAGCGTCTTTGAAAAAGCGCTCGAAGCGCATGTTGCCGCAGGCCAGGTCAAGCACGCGGTACGAGTCACCCGCGACGCCCTCACCAGCGGCCATGTCAAAAACCTGCCGCCAACCGGGCCAGGGAGCCTGGCGCGTCGCGGAGAAGGAGGTACAGACCTTGCGGTAGAAATCGTTGTTGAGCTCGACCAGCGCGGCCGCGAAATCCCTGTCCACAACGCCTCCCCCCAACGAATCGACCGACGTGCCCGCACCCGGCGCACTCGACTAGAATACGACCCATGGAACACATCATCGCGCAGATACTCGATCTTTTGCGGGCAGGCCGCCCCGTCGACGACAAGACCGTGGCAAAGCTCATCCACGCCGAGCGCCGGGCGCGCAAGGGCGCAGGCGACTCGCCGGACCTGGCCAAGCGCCAGCTCCTCCCCTTCTGCCTGCGCACCGAGGAAGAAAACCCGAAGCTTTGGGCCACTTGGGGCATCGACGCCGACCCCGACCTCGAGCGCCGCCTGGTCGCCGCGCTGCGCATCAAGCCGCGCCGGACGGCCTCGGGCGTGGCCACGATCACCGTGATCACCAAGCCCTGGCCCTGCTCCGGCGACTGCCTGTTTTGCCCCAACGACCTGCGTATGCCCAAAAGCTACCTTCACACAGAGCCGGCCTGCGCCCGCGCGGAGCAGAACTGTTTCGACCCCTACCTGCAGGTAAGCTCGCGTCTCACCGCGCTTTCCCAGATGGGACACGCCGTCGACAAGATCGAGCTCATCGTCCTGGGCGGCACCTGGAGCGACTACCCGCAGGCTTACCAGATCTGGTTCGTGCGGGAGCTCTTCCGCGCGCTCAACGACCACGCCGTCGCGGGCGTCGAGGCCAATCCCATGCTGACCGGCGCCGCCGACAAGGCTGGGCGCGCCAACGCCGCGGCGGCCCTCGAAAGCGTCCCTTCCGCCGCCCTGCCGCCCCAGGTCGCCGCGCGCCGCGAGCAGTACCGCCAGGCCGGTATCCAAACAAACGAAGCCCAGCTCGCAGACGGTGTTAAGGCCGAGCAGGACCAGATCGCGAGAAACGCCGGCGGACGCCCCGGCGCCTACAACCGCGCCGTCCGCGCCCTCTACGGCAAAGGCAGCGCCTGGGAGAACGTCGCCGCATGGCAGACGGCCACGATGGCCGAGCTCGAGCGCGAGCAGAAGATCAACGAGACCGCCCGCTGCCGCGTGGTGGGCCTCGTCGTGGAGACGCGCCCGGACGCCGTGACGCCGCAGGCCCTGACCCTCATCCGCCAGCTGGGCGCGACCAAGATCCAGATGGGGATCCAAAGCGTCGACCAGCGGCTTCTTGACCTGAATGACCGCCGCATCGACCTCGCCCA
>CAVDTK010000052.1:0-1125 GCA_963611755.1 Oscillibacter sp. ER4 | reverse complement strand
CGGAAGACGAGCTTCTCGACGTGTTGGCGGACGACATCCTGACCACCCCCGCCTTCTGCCGCGTGAGCCGCATGATCCGCGACTTCAGCTCCAACGACATCGTGGCGGGCAACAAGAAGCCCAACCTGCGGCAACTCGTGGAGGCCCGCATCGCACAAGGCGGCGGCGAGAAGGACGGCGAGAAGATCGCGGGCAGCCCGCAGACCCCTGCCCCATCCGTCCAGGAAATCCGTTACCGCGAGATCTCTACCGACCACGTTGACCTGGCAAAACTCACCCTCGACTGCGTGCCCTACGAGACCGCGGCCACCCAAGAGCGCTTCCTGCAATGGGTCACGCCCAAGAACAAGATCGCGGGCTTCCTGCGCCTCTCCCTGCCCGACCAGGCCTTCATTCGCGCTCACGCCGCCGAGCTGCCCGTCGCCCCCGGCGAGGCCATGATCCGCGAGGTCCACGTCTACGGCGTGGCCGCCCAGGTGGGCGCGTCCGGCGCGCACGCCCAGCACCAGGGCCTGGGCCACAAGCTGATCGAGCGAGCCTGTGAGCTGGCCAAACAAGCCGGATACCAGCGAATCAACGTCATAAGCTCGGTGGGCACGCGCGAGTATTACCGCCGCCAAGGTTTTCTCGACCACGGCCTCTACCTGCAAAAACAGCTCTAACCCGCGCGAAGCCCGCGCCCGCCGTCCCCACCCCCAAACCCCAATTCACAAAGCGTTAACACGTTAAGGGTTGCGGCCGCCCACTCCACAAGAGTAAAGTGGGCGACAACGCGCAAAAGCAACGACCCCAAGGAGAGGAGCGCCAACAATGTCCAAGCACATGAACAACAACTGGTGGTGGCGCAACTCGATTACCTTCGGTCAGTCGTGAGTCTTATCGCGCCGTATATCCGCGAACAGAAGGGCTCCCGGTTTGGCCGGGGGCCCTTTTTTGTTCACCTTCGTCTCTAAGGAGAAACCAATGTCCGAGCAGAACACCAACAAGCAGCAGGCACGCACCGTCACCTCCGTCGACCGCGGCACCCTCGACCTCAAGGCCCTCACCCTCTACGCGATCCTTCTGGCGGCCGGCTTTGTCCTCAACATGACCGTCTCCAAGTTCTTCAGCGGCCTCACCGGCGGC
>CAVDTK010000051.1:3542-15049 GCA_963611755.1 Oscillibacter sp. ER4 | reverse complement strand
GGGTCCCAGGCGGTGTAGCCGCGGGCCTCGAAGGTGGCGCGAAGACCGCCGGAGGGGAAGCTCGACGCGTCGGGCTCGCCCTGGATGAGCTCCTTGCCGGAGAAGGACATGAGCACAGAGCCGTCGTCCTTGGGGGTGATGAAGGAGTCGTGCTTCTCGGAGGTGATGCCGGTCAGCGGCTGGAACCAGTGCGCGTAGTGCGTGGCGCCCTTCTCCAGTGCCCACTCCTTCATGGCGTGGGCGACCTCGTTGGCGATGTCGAGGTCGAGGGCCTTGCCCTCCTTGATGACCTTGGTGAGCTCCTTGTACGTAGGCTTGGGGAGACGCTCCTGCATCACCTTGTCGGTGAAGAGAAGGGAGCCGTACTCCTCGGTGACCTTGTCCTTGCCCATGTGCGCCTCTTTCTTTAGTCGGTGGCGTTCTTGGCTTACGCTGACTCACTTTAGCGGCCCTTTGTTTCGCCGCAATTAAGCCTTGGTGTCCCGCATAGGGCCCGCGCGTTGCCCGCGTGTTCGAAAACGACCAGCCTTGTGTAAAAAGACGAGGTCAGCGGCCTGCTAGCGGTTCTCGATGGAGCCCACGTTCTTGATCGTGATGCAGATGCGGCCGTCCTCGCCGGTCTCAAAATCTATATATTCCGGGCTGTTGGTGAGGTTGGAGGGGAAGGTGATCTCGATGCCGGTGTCGGTGCGGATCTTGTGGCTCTTGGTCAGGCGGTTGGCCACGCCGCGGCGCACGGGCGCCTGCTCGGGCAGGGCCGCCTCCTGGATGCGCTCCTCGTAGCGCTCCACGACGTCCGGGCGCTCCTCGAAGATGGCGCGGCCCACCTCGGCGGGCTCGATGACCTCCTCGGCAGAGGCGCGGGCGGCGACCAGGGCCTTGGCGCGGCCCACCTCGACGGCCGCCGTGAGGCCGTACTCGGTGGCGATGTCGCACACGATCTCGCTCACCTGGTCGATGACCTCGTGGGTCGATGCCTGGCTCGTGCACTGCAGGAATTTGTTGGGGATGATGTAGCCCTTGTGCCCGGCAATCGCGCGCTCCTTGTCGTGGAAGTCGATGGCCATGGTGTTGCAGTCGATAAGCACGTAGGTGTCGATCTTCTGCGAGGGGTTGGGCAGCGTGGAGTCCTGGCGGGCGATCTGGTTGTCCGAGCCGTCGATGTCGTGGATGAAGGACTGGCGGCGCGGGAGAAGCACGACGGCGAACATACGGCTGCCCGCCTCGCCGTCGAAGGCCTGGTCAAGGGCCGCGGCGTCGGGCGTCTCGGTGGCGCCGGCGTCGGTGTCGATGAAGTCGGCGACGAGAAGGTCGGCTTGCTCGAGGTCGTCGGCGCGGCGCAGCTCCTCCCAGAACCACTCGGCGATCTGGCGAGAGAAGGACGTGAAGTCGGTGCGGCCGATGAGGTAGTGCTCGAGCTCGCCGGCGAAACCCGACTCCGGCGAGAAGGTGCCGTGCTGGCTGTCGGCGTTGGCCGAGATCTTGCGGCAGTTGCGCTGCACGTAGGACTTGGTGGCCTTCTCGTCGAGGTCGAGCGAGTGCTTGGAGAGATAAAGCGAGCCGGACTCGAAATCGAAGACGTGCAGGATTGCCTCGTTAACCTTGAGCATAAGGACCTCTTATCTGCGGTGGGTTGGCGCGGGTTGGGCGCAGGGTTGGGCGTGGCCGCGGCGGCGAGCGGGGCTTGGGGCGCCGGCCGCCGGGCCGGGTCGCGCGGGTGTTTTGGCCCCACATTCTACAGGATGCGGGGCGCGAGAAGCTCTTATCTACTGCCAGGCCGCGCCCAGCCGGGCGGGCCAGGCGCTCTGGAAGCGCAGCCGCTCGCCGGTCACGGGATGGGTGATCTCCTCGGAAAGCGCGTGCAGGAGCAGGCCCTTCTCGCCAAGCGCGGGGCTTGGGCGGGCGCCCGCGTAGAGTGAGTCGCCCACGATGGGCAGGCCGAGGCTTGCCAGGTGGACGCGGATCTGGTGGCGCCGGCCGGACATCAGCTCGACCTCAAGGAGAGTCCGGCCGCCCACCTGGGCAAGCCGGCGGATGCGCGTCTCGGCAGGTTTTCCCTGGCCCGCGGCGCAGACGCGCATGCGACGGGCGTCGTGCCGGTCGCGGCCGATGGGCGCCTTGACGACCTTCTCGGCAAAGGGAACCGGGCCGGACACGACGGCGAGATAGCGCTTTCTCATCTCGTGCCCGGCAACCTGCGCGTCAAGATCTGCCTGCACGGACTTGTCCAGCGAGAAGAGCACAAGGCCGCTCGTCTCCACGTCCAGGCGCTGCAGGGCCTGGCAGGCCGCGGCGTCTCTCCCCTGCTCCTCCAGGTAAACGCGGGCCAGGTCAGTGAGGGTGCGCGCACCCGTGCCGTCGCCGTGGACGAGGATGCCGGCCGGCTTGTCCACGCAAAGGCAGACGTCGTCCAGAAAGACGACGTCTGAGTCGCTAAGCTTGCGCGGCGCGGCGGGTCTTCTCGCCATGGGAGCGGCGCTTTAAGCCAGGCGCGAGACGACCTCGGCCGCCAGGTTTGCCATGGGTACCTGGACCTGGTCGTGCGTGGCCATGTCGCGGATGGTCGCGGTGCCGGCCGCCACCTCGTCGGCGCCTAGCACGACGCAGAGGGTCGCCTTGAGCTTGTCGGCCTGCTTGAACTGGGACTTCAGGCTCCTGCCCTGGTAGTCGGCCTCGGTGCGGACGCCGGCCTGGCGAAGGGCAAGCGTCGCGGAGAAGACCGCGTCGCGCTCGGCCGCGGAGGCGCCGGCCACATAGACGCAGGTAGGCTGGGGCGTGGCGAGCTCCGTGCCCTGCGCGGCCAGCGCCAGGGCGATGCGCTCGAAGCCCACGGCGAAGCCAATGCCCGGGGTGGGCTTTCCGCCCTCGAGCTCCATCAGGCCGTCGTAGCGGCCGCCGCCGCCGATGGCGCCCACGCCGGCGTCCGCGGCCTCGACCTCAAAGACCGTGCGGGTGTAGTAGTCCAGGCCGCGGACCAGCGTGGGGTCCTCGGTGTAGGCCACGCCCGCGGCGTCGAGGTAGCGCTTGACCTGCGCGTAGTGGGCGGCGCAGTCGTCGCAGAGGTTGTCGCAGACCAAAGGCGCGCCCGCCATGACCTCGTGGCAGTGGTCGTTCTTGCAGTCGAAGGCGCGCAACGGGTTGATCTCGGCGCGCTCCAGGCAGTCGGGGCACATCTCGTCCTTGTGATCCAGGATGTAGGCCTTGACCTTGTCGCGGTAGGCCGGGCGGCAGTCGGCGTCGCCCATCGAGTTGATGGAGAGGCGCAGCTTCGCGGGATCGAAGCCCAGGCGCTTGTAGAACTCCATGAGCATGATGATGCACTCGGCGTCGGCCGCGGCGTCGGGGGCGCCCAGCCACTCGACGCCTACCTGGTGGAACTGGCGCAGGCGCCCCTTCTGCGGGCGCTCGCCGCGAAACATGGCCTCGGCGTACCAGAGCTTGGCGGGAGCCGCGCCCTGGGGCACGAAGTTGTTCTCGACGGCGGCGCGGACGACGCCCGCGGTGCCTTCGGGGCGCATCGCCATGCGCTGGCGAGGCTTGAGGCCGGCCTCGGTGCCCTTCTCCAGAAGGTCGCCGAAAAGCGCGCCGGACACGACGCGGAACATCTCCTTGCGGACGACGTCGGTGGACTCGCCGATGCCGTGGACAAAGGTGTCGACCTGCTCGATCGCGGGGGTCTCGATGGCGTCGAAGCCGTAGGAGCCAAACAGCTCGCGCGCGACGTCTTGCATGTGCTGCCAGGCGCGCATGTAGCCGCCGTACAGGTCCTCGGTCCCCTGGATCTTCTGTCCCATCTTGTCCACCTCTCAGGTTCGCCGGCGAGAAGCCCCGCCGCGGCGTTATTTCCAACCGTCCAGTATACACGGGCAGGCCAGCGGCGCCCCAGGTTTCAAAACACGCCGATGTTTGTACAAACCTCAAGCAGTTTTGAGAAAACAAGGCCCAAAAGCCACAAACAACGGCCCAAACAAGGAGAAGACCCACAAACATCGACGCATTTTAGGGGGAGCAGATCTGCAGGAGCTTGGTCGCGCACGTCGGCTCCACGGCGTGCTCGCCATCCGCACCCGCAGCCACCTACACGTAATACAGGAATGACGACAGTTTCTCGGCGATGCCGGCGTCGAGGGCGCCGTCGAAGTTGAGGTGCAGGACGGGCGCGGCGGCGCGATAGGCCGGCGAGTCCTCCTTGAGGCGCAGCATCGTGTCGGCGTTCTCGTAGAGCGACGCGGCCGTGACCACGCCGGCGCATCTGTGCGACTCCGTGACCTGCTTGGCAATGCGGTAGCGCGCATTGCCGCCCGCGAAGCGCGGGAGCAGGCGGTCCGCCTCGGCCGTGAGCTCGGCGAAGTCGCGGGCAAAAGGCACGGCCGCCTCACCGAGCTCGCAGGCGATGACCTGCGCCGCCGCGGTCATCTTTGCCTTGAAGACGTCGAGAAGGGCGGCCCAGCGCTCGAGCTCAAAGGCGGGGATGTCGTTGGGGTCGGGCGCGTCGACGGCGTGCGCATGGGCGGCGCTTTCCCACGGCATGCCCGTCGCGGCGGCGTGCGAGCCGAAGGTGCGGTCCTCAACCAACTCGTCGTTCCACAGCATCCAGAACCACTCGGAGAGCGGCATGCGCGTCACGCGATAGCCGCGCTCGCGGGCCGTGCGCCAGATTCCGCCGGTCAGGCCGTCGCCGTAGACGAGCGGCCACTCGCCGACAAGCGCCAGGCGCTTGGCGCCCGCAGCCGCGCCGGCCGCGTCCTCGCGCGCCGTGCGCACGTCGCCCTCGACGAGAAGATCGAACAGCCCCTCGGCCGCACCCTCGCCAAAGGTGCCCTCAAGCTCCCACGGCAGGGTCTCGAAGCGCGGCGCCCAGATCTTCGCGGCGTCGAAGCCGCGGGCGCGCAGAATCGCCCGGATGGCGCGCTCAAACTGGTTGTCCGCCTCGGCCCCGCGCGTCGCAGGGAGAACCAAGTGCAGGTCAGCGCCATCATCGGCGGCCTTTTTTGCCTCGATGAGCGACATGCCGAGAAGCGCCGTGAAGGAGCAGTACTCCTTAGTCGAGGTGGCCACGCGCCCGGCATCGAGCGCGCCCGCGTCCAGAGGCGAGGTCCGCACGTCAAAGCCGCGGCGGCGCAGGGCGTCCGCGACGAGCTCGCCGTAGGCGCCCACTGCAGGCACCACCACGCGGGCGCCGGCGGCGGGATCAGGCACCTCTCCGCCCTCGGGGATAAACGAGAGCGCCATCGAGCCGGGCGCGGCATGCCCGTGCGGCTCTACGGCGTCCGCATTGCCGCCGCATCCGCAGCAGCCGCCGCAGCCATGGTCCTCGGGCTCGGCCGGCGCCACGCCCGCGACCGCGCCCGCGCCGTCAGGCGAGCTCACCCGCACCGCATCCTCGCGCGAGAGATGCCCGAGCGCGTTGAGGAACGCCTCCACGCGCGTGATCACGCCCACCCGGCTAAAGTGCTCGTCGCACTCGATGGCCAGGTAGGGCTTGTCGCCCATCTCCTCGGCAAAGAGCTTGTCGACCATGGTGTCCGGCCCGCAGCCGTGGTTGGTGAGATAGACCGCAAAGAGGCGCGGGTCTCGCCGCACGAGCTTGGCGCCCGAAATGATGTGCTGCCCGAACGGCCAGCAGATGCCCGGGTGGTCGGCCGAGACGTCGATGTCGTGGCCGCCGTGAAGGTGCGAGAGGTTGATGACCTTCTGGCCGTGGTCGAGCAGGATCTGGGGGATGCCCATGTTGAGCGCGCTGTCGGTGATACCGTAATTGCGCGTGATGATGACGAGCACGCGCTCGTCGGGGCCGACGGAGGCCATGAGCTCGTCGCCCATGCGCTCCATCTCGTGGCCGAACTCCGTCACGGCGAAGCCACCCGCCATCATGGCGACAGCGGTTTCCTGCGGAGAGTGGCCCAGCTGGGCGCCCAGGCAAAGCATAGCGCCCGCCATGGCCTCCTGCCCGAAGTCCATGTCGAGCATCGGGTTCAAAAGCTCAATGCCAAGCTGCTCAAGACCCAGGTCGTCGGCGACCAGCCGCGGCGCCGTCTGCATGTAGACACAAGCGTAGTTGTGCGGCACGTTTGACGACGCATGGCGGATGGTGTGGACGCTCGGCATAAAAATGTAATCCACATCCTGGCGAACGAGCCACGCCATGTGCCCATAGATGAGCTTTACGGGGTAGCAGGTCTCGCCGCGGGCGCTCTCCTGCGCGAGGGCAACGATCTCCTCGTTTGTGTCGGGGCTCAGCACGACGTTGTAGCCGAGCATCGAGAAGTACTGGTTGGCCAAAGGAAATAGCCGGTGCAGCATGAGGCAGCGCGGGATGCCGACGGTCTTCTTCGCGGGATCGCGCTCGCCCGTGTAGCCCTTAAGGAAGAGTTCCTCGGTCCGCGCGTAGAAGGCGCGGTTCAGGGCCACCTGCTCCTGGTCGACCTCGGTCGCCGCGCGGTCTGCGCCGGCAAGGCCGAAGCCCTTGAACGCCGTGCCCGCAAATCCGGGCTCGGCGGCCTTCTCGGCGGCCATGTGGGCTGCGCCGACGGCACCCGAGACGGCGAAGCACGGGCTCACGGTAAGAGAATCGCCCCAGAAAGAGCGGAAGGCCTCGACGATGGCGGGGTTGTAGGCCACGCCGCCCTGGAGCACGATGTGGTCGCCCACGTGCTTGGCGCCCACAACGCGATGCAGGTAGTTGCGCACGATGGAGAGCGCGAGGCCCGCCGCCACGTCCGCCTTGCTCGCGCCGGCGGAGAGCGCCGCGTTGACGGCGGTCTCGACAAAAACGGTGCAGCGCTCGCCGAGGTCGATGGGCGCCTCTGCCCCAAGGGCAAGCTCGCCGTAGTCGCCAATGGCGATGCCCAGGCGCGCTGCCTGCTCCTCGATGAACGACCCCGTGCCCGCCGCGCAGACCTTGTTCATCTGGAAGTCGACGACCTGGCCCGCGCGCAGCGAGATGTACTTGGAGTCCTGCCCGCCGATCTCGAACACGGTGTCTACCAGCGGGTCCGCGTGGGCCGCGCCGGCCGCCTGGCAGGTGATCTCGTCTACGGCGGCGTCCGCGCCGACGAACTTGGCCATGAGCCCGCGGCCCGAGCCGGTGGTCACCACGGCATCGACGGCGACGGCGTCGCCCAGGCGCTCCCCTGCCGAGGCAAGCCCCACGCGCACGGCGTTGCGCGCGTCGCCGGAGGTGCGCAGGTACTGAGCGTCGAGCACACGGCCGAGGCGGTCGAGCAGCACGAGGTTCGTCGAGGTAGAGCCCACGTCGATGCCCAAGGTGGCGTGGACAAGGCCGTCCGCGTCCGCCTCCCACTGGTCGCGAGGGAGGTCGACGAAGCCCTTGGTGGCCATATAACCGCTGTTCGGAAGGGGTGCCAAGCGCGGTAGAACGTCGCTTGCGGCAGCTGAGGCGGACGCGTCGCCCGCCCCTTGCAACGCGGCGAGAAGCGCACCTGCGCACGCAGCGCCGCGCCCCTCGGCCGCAGCGCCTCGCGCATGGAGCGCCGCCCCGACCGCCTGCGCAAAGAGCGTCTCTTGCCCGCAGATCAGCTCGCCGTCGGCCAGGCCAAAGACATCGCGCGCCGCGCGAACCACGCCGACGTTCAACCCAACGCCGCCCGCAAGGACAACAGGCGCCTCCACGGGAAGCCCGCGCACGATGAGCGCCTTGAAGCTCTTGACCATGGCATAGCAAAGGCCGAGCAGGATATCGCGGACGGGCACGCCCTCCTGCTGACGATGGATGATGTCCGTCTTTGCAAAGACCGAGCAGCGGCCCGAGATCCGCGGCACGTCGACGGCTCCCGAGACCAGACCGGAATAATCCTCGATGGCAAGCCCGAGACGGGTCATCTGGTCCTCAAAGAAGGAGCCCGTGCCGGAGGCGCAGCTCTCGTTCATGGAGAACTGCGGCACCTCGCCGGCGCCGATTCCGTGGATGTAGCAGGCGTTTTGTCCACCGATGGCAATGACAGAGCGGGCCTGCGGATACAGCGCCGCCACACCGCCGGCGATGGCGGGAACGTCCTCGAGCTCGGGTAGTGCTTCGGCGCCGACGACCTCGACGATCGCGGAGGCCGCCGAGCCCGTGGCGCAGACGTCCGCGCACGCCTCGACTCCCAGCTCGTCGACCAGGGCGCCGAGAAGCTCACGCGTGGTTGCGCCGACGTTGCCGCGGTGCGTCTCTCGCCGGCTCCACAGGATCTTCGGCGAGAGCAGCTTCTCTCCTCGCCCCTCGCCCAAAGCCGCGTCCGCAGAGACGGCCACGACCTTGACGGAGCTTGCGCCTGCGTCGATGCCAACGGTGTAGTCCACGATTTTCTCCTCGTTTGGTAATGCCTCGATACCAGGCTTGACCTGCGGCTAGTTCGCCGCCTGCGCGCGCTTATCGGCCCACGCCTCGTACTCGGCGAGAAACGCCTCGCCATCGAGCTTCTTGAGCTTGACCACGTCGTTGAAAGTCACGAGCTTGGTGATGGGGTTGTTCACCGAGAACGGGAAGCCCTTGGACACCAGGAACTCGGCAAAGGCCGGCTCGGCGCTCGCAAGCTCGTGCATAGTCTTGGTCGGATCGATCATGACGGTAATCCTCTCCTTTTTGATATCAATTACTTAAGCATTGTTAAGAAGGCGCACATGTTTACCGGAAACCTCAAGCACGCCCTCATCCTGCATGCGGTGAAGCTCACGCGAAAGCGCTTTGTCGTTAACGCCCAGGTAGCTGGCCAGTTCCTTGCGGTTGTACTGAAGCGTGACCTCGCCCGAGCCGCTCGTATCGAGCGTCTGCAGGTACATGAGCAGGCGGTTGCGCAGGCGCGGCTCGGCAAACAACGTGAGCTTGTACGAGAGGCCGGAGATCTTCTTGGACATCTGGGCCAAGATGTTCGCGCGCACGCGGAGGCAGTCGTTGCTGTCGCTTTGCTCCAGGCGGTCGGCCGGGATGAACACCACGAGGGACTTCTCGATGCAAACGATGTCGACCGGCGAGAACTTGAGCGTCGTGGGAACGGCCTCGGCAAAGGACTCGCCCGGCCCAAAACGGCCGACGATGGTGTAGCCGTCGGCCTTGGGCAGGCGAGCCTCGACGACGCCGGCTATAAGCACAGGGTAGCTGCACAGGACATCGCCGGCGTGGGCCACGTAATCCTGCCCAGCAAAGCGGCGGTTGGAGCAACCGAGCCCGGAGATCACATTGTTGACGCGGCTCGCAGGCACCCCTTTAAAGACGGGGGAGCCCGCCAGCACCTTGATGATCGCCTCGTCATTGGGCTCCATTGGCATCAACCTAGCCTCCCGCGCGTGAACTCGTGTCGTCTCTATAAGTTTGCTAAGACAAACTTATTTGCGGGGTTGCCATGGCAACCATGGCTAACTTTTCCGCAAAAGAACAACAACTCACGGCGGTTTGGACCGCAGTTCCGAACGCATAAATAGCCTGACGTGTCCCACGGCCTCCGGCATAATAGCCGCACCGGAAAGGCCGCATGTCTGTGGATTTAGCCGGGGGCCGCACCGGATCGGGGGCATGTCGGTGCCCGCAGACCGAGAGACGCACCGTAACCGGGCCATGTCTGTGGCGTTTGAGGCTTGAGGGCGCCTGTTTCCACAGACGTGCCCGCTTACCGGTGCGTTTGCGAGCTTCTCGGCACCGACATGCGGCGATCCTGGTGCGGCTTCGCCCGAAATCCACCGACATGGCCCGGATCCGGTGCGTCACCGCTGAGAGGCGAGCCCGAAAAACGGAAGTCGCGTTTGTGCCTGGCAACGGAATTCTGAGCACGGCAAAGTTGCTGTGCGGAGCAGAGGGGTCCCCGTTTCGATCGCTGGAGTGGCGCACGGCGAGAAGCCCCTTCATCTCAGGCGCAGTTCTGCAGGAAGGCCCCGCCGAAGCGGGGCCTTCCGAAGCTGTTTGAGCACTGAGATGAAGGGGCTTCTCGCCCCGACCGTGCGTTACTCCACGTCGATCTTGCAGACCCAGCCGTGCTTGTCCTCGAGCTCGCCGGACTGGATGCCGGTCAGGGTCTCGCGCAGCTTCTGCATGACGGGGCCCACGTGCTCCATGCCGTAGACGACCTTCTTCTCGCCGTAGTCGATCTCGCCGACCGGGGAGATGACGGCCGCGGTGCCGCACATGCCGCACTCGACGAACTGGTCGATCTCATCGAACTTGACGGGGCGCTGGTCGACGGTGAGGCCCAGGTCCTCGGCCACCTGCACGAGCGAGCGGCGGGTGATGGAGGGCAGGATGGAGTCGGTGAAGGACTGTGGGACCACCAGGTTGCCGTCCTCCTTGACGAAGATGACGTTGGCGCCGCCGGTCTCCTCGACGTAGGTGCGGGTCTGGGGATCGAGGAAGAGGTTGTCGGCGTAACCGGCCTCGTGGGCAAGGACGCTCGGGTAGAGGGACATCGCGTAGTTGAGGCCGGCCTTGATGTTGCCGGTGCCGTGGGGAGCGGCGCGGTCGAACTCGGGGACCTGCAGCTTAACGGGCTTGACGCCGCCCTTGTAGTAGGGGCCCACGGGGGTCACGAGGATGCGGAACTGGTACTCGTCGGCAGGCTTCACGCCGATGACGTCGCCGGTCGCGAACATGAACGGGCGGATGTAGAGCGTGGCGCCGGAGCCGAAAGGCGGCACCCACGCGGCGTTGGCCTTGACGACCTGCTTGACGGCCTCGACGAACTTCTCCTTGGGGAAGGGAGGCATGCACAGACGCTGCGCGGAGTCGTACATGCGCTGGGCGTTCATGTCGGGGCGGAAGCACACGACGTCGCCGGACTCGGTGGTGTAGGCCTTCAGGCCCTCGAAGACCTCCTGGCAGTAGTGGAGAAGGCCGGCGCACTCGGACATCACGATGGTGTGGTCGGGGGTAAGCTCGCCCTCGCCCCACTCGCCGTCCTTGTAGTTGCAGACGTAGCTGTAGTCGGTGTGCTGGTAAGCAAAGCCCAGGCTACCCCAGTCGATATCTTTCTTCTCCATGCGATGCATCTCCTTGCGCGGGCGGCGCGGGTGTGGGCGCCGCCGGTTGATCCTATCGGAACGTAATTTCCTAGGGTAGTCCCGTTGTGTGCGGGCGCGCGGCGGCGTTTCGCTCTGTTAACAATGGGCGCGCGGGCCGTCGTCCTTTCAATTTGAGGGCTTGTCTGATACCCGGCGCGCCCCGTCCTTTCATTTCGAGGGGTTGTCTGATGCCCAGCGCGCCCCGTCCTTTCAATTTGAAGGGTTGTCTGATGTTTGAGAATCAGACAACCCCTGAAATTGAAAGCGAGAACCCCCTCAGGCATCAGACAACCCCGAGAATTGAAAGTTGGGAGGCCACCAGGCATCAGACAACCCCGCGTTTTGAAAGCGAGAACCCCTTTTGTTTCTCGGCGCTCCCTTGGAAAATTGATTTGCGAATCACCGCGCCCAACTATGGTAAAACCCTACTCGGGACACAGCTCGGGCCTTGGGAAAACCGGGCCGTGCGCAGAGAAAGGCTTCTGACATGCATATGTTTCGCAACGACTACTCCGAGG
>CAVDTK010000051.1:0-2703 GCA_963611755.1 Oscillibacter sp. ER4 | reverse complement strand
AACACCAACCAGCAGTTCTTTGTGGTGGAGGCAACGATTGCCGAGAAGTTCGACGCGGCCGTGGGCTGCGAGACCTTCGCGCGGCTGCCCGACGGCCGCCGCGTGATCCGCTTCGTGACCTCGTGGGCCACGCGAGCCAAGCACGTCGACGAGTTTCTCGACTTCGCCGCGACGGTCGCGTAAGACGCGGCGGGCAAACCACCCGCCCATCCCCCAACCCGCAAACGCAAAAAGGCCCCGCCGCAGCGGGGCCTTCCGGTCTAAGGCTGACCTTCGAGCTTCTGACGAACTTCGGGCTCCTGGCGCCCTTCTCGCCTCTAACCCTCGTACTTCTTAAGGCGCTCGTAGACGTCGATGAAGTCCTCCGCCACGATGCGGAAGGTCTCGGCGCCCATGAGCTGGTCCTCCGCGTGCATGAGCAGCATCGAGAACTCGACGGACTTGCCGCCGGCGTCGTTTGCAAGCAGCTGCAGGTGCACGTTGTGGCCTTCGACGAAGGCGTCGGAACCCTGCTTGATCATCTCGCGGGCGCCCTCGAGGTCGCCTTCCTTGGCGCGGCCGACCGCCTCGATGTAGAGGGACTTGGCCATGCCCACGTTGGCGATGATCTGGAAGCAGACCTCCTCCATGTCGAGGGGCTGCTCGGCGGTCTTCTCGTCAGCCATTTTCTACTCCCCGATAAGCGCGAGCGCGTCGGCCAGGATCTTCTTGGCGTTCATGCGGCCGTAGTCGACCATGGCGATGACGGCCACGGGCTTGCCACCGGCAGCGGCCTCGGCGTCCTTCTTGGCGTAGGCGATCTGCGGGCCGAGAAGGAGCACGTCGGCGGTGTCGACCTTCTCGAGCGCCTTGTTGAGCGGGTTGGCCTGGATGGTCACCTCGAGGCCCTGGGCCTCGGCCTCGGCCTGCATCTTCTGGACGAGCAGGCTGGTCGACATTCCGGCGTTGCAGGCGAGCAGGATGTTCTTCATTTCAAGCCCCTTTCTTATGGGACGTTCACGGACTTGCAAGACGTTCACGGGTGTGTGACTCGATAAGACAAGACTAACAGTTGGGGGGCGGCGCCGGCAGGCGTTGGGCGGCCCGCCGGCGCCGGGATGGGAAGCCCGCGCGGGCCCTACTCGGCGGCCTCGAGCTCGGCCTGCTTGGCGGCCACGCTCTCGGAAACCTTCATGAAGGGCAGGTAGATGGCCATGGCCAGCGCGATCTCGATGACCTGCCAGATGGCCGCGCGGAAGTCGCCGCCGGTGGTCAGGAAGGCGGAGATAACGGCCGGGGTGGTCCAGGGCACCTGGACGACGCAGGGGCTGATGAGGCCCGCGCAGGTGAGGCCGTAGGTCGCGGCGATGAGCAGGTCGGGAACGAGCACGAACGGGATCATCAGCGGCAGGTTGAAGACGATGGGGTAACCGTAGATGACGGGCTCGTTGATGTTGAAGAGGCTGGGCAGGATGGCCATCTTGGCGACGGTCTTGGAGGTCTTGCTCTTAGAGAAGACGAAGGTGTCCAGAAGCAGCGCCAGGGTGCAGCCGGAGCCGCCGATAAGGGCGAAGCTGTTGATGATCTGCATGTTCATGTAGTGGTCGGCAGGGATCGGCTGGCCAGCGGCGAAGGTGGCCATGTTGTCGACGATGAGCATGGTGAGGATCGGCTCGGCGAGGACGCCGGAGATCGTGGACTGGTGGATGCCGAGGCAGAACAGCAGGTTGGCCAGGGTGTAGATGAGCACGACCGCCCACGGGCCGGCGTTCATGATGCCCTTGAGCGGGCTGGAGATGCAGGTGGAGATGATGGTCATGAGGTCGGTGCCGGCGGCGGCCAGAACGGCGGAGACAAGGCCGCAGACGGACAGGGTCAGAAGCATCGGGATCATGACGTTGAAGGACTCGGCGACCGCGGGAGGAACGCCCTCGCCCAGGTTGACCTTGAGCTTCTCGACGCCGGAGACCTTGATGAAGAGCGTGACGGCGAGAAGGCACACGATGATGGCGCCAAACAAGCCGTTCGTGCCGGTGTTGGTGGTGGACAGCACGCCGGAGGCCTCGACGCCGGTGAGCGCGTAGCCGTCGGAGAGCTTGACGCCCAGGTCGGTGAGGGCATAGCTCATGGAGTCGGCCAGCTTGTCGTTGGCGTTGGTGGCCACCAGGAAGTTGCCGAGGGTCGCGGTCACGGCCTGCGGCATCATGATGATGAAGGACGAGATGCCCACGACCACGCAGGCGATCGCGTTCTCAAAGCGCTTGTTCACGGCCAGGCAGTAGCCGAGAAGACCCGCCAGGATGAGCGAGCAGGCCGACAGTGTGCCCAGCGTGACGGCCGAGCCCCAGCCCTGGAACGCCGCGAGCTCCGCGGAGCCGTCGGCGAAGAACAGCGGGAACACCACGTTGTTGATCAGGACGGCGATGCCGGCCAGGATGTAGAGCGGCGTGATCGTGGCGAACGCGTCGCGCAGCGTGCGCAGGTGGACCTGGTTGCCCACCTTTGCGGAGACCTCGGCGAACTTATCGAGAAACGCCTGTCCCTTTCCTTCTGCCATTTTCTTACTCCCCTTCTTCCACAGTGAAGACGTGCGAGGTCGCAACGTCCCTTAGCCAGTTTGCCGACTCCTTGAGGCGACGGGAATACCCGTCCATGAGGTCGACCTCGATGAAGCCGTAGCGGTTCTTGAACGCGTTGTTCCAGGACCAGTTGTCGATGAGGCCC
>CAVDTK010000050.1:2297-15104 GCA_963611755.1 Oscillibacter sp. ER4 | reverse complement strand
GCCGCGAGCTTCTGCTGGATGTCGTGCGGGACCTGCTCGTAGCCGCTCATCTCAAGCTCGAACTCGCCGGTGCCGCGCGAGAGCGAGCGCAGGCGGGTGGCGTAGTCCGTGACCTCGGCATACGGGATCGTGGCCTCGACTGTGGTCTGGCCCGCGGAGGCGCCGGAGCCCGCCTCCATGCCCTCGACGCGGCCGCGGCTGGCCGAGACGTCGCCCATCACGGAGCCGGCGTAGCTGTCCGGCACGGTGATGGAGAGGTGCGCCATGGGCTCGAGAAGCACGGGCTCGGCCTGGTCGACGGCCTTCTGGAAGCCGATGCGCGCGGCGGTCTTGAAGGCCATCTCGTTGGAGTCGACGGGGTGATAAGAGCCCTCGTAGACGGCCACCTTGACGTCGATCATCGGGAAGCCGGCAAGCACGCCGTCCTTCATGGTCTCCTGGACGCCCTTGTCGATGGCGGGGATGAAACCGCGCGGGATGTGGCCGCCCACGACCTCGTCGACGAACTCGTAGCCCGCGCCGGGGTTGGGCTCCACGCGCAGCCAGCAGTCGCCGTACTGGCCGGCGCCGCCCGTCTGCTTCTTGTGGCGGCCCTGGGCGCTGGCCACGCGGCGGATCGTCTCGCGATACGGGATCTTGAGGGCCACGGTGTGGGCCGTGATGCCAACGCGATCCTCCAGGCGGTCGAGAAGCACGCTGACCTGGGCTTCTCCGATGGCGGAGATGACCGTCTGGCCGGTGTCCTCGTCGCGGGAGACCTTGAGGGTGGGATCGGCGTCGGCGGCCTTCTCGAGGAAGGCGTAGAGCTTGCCCTCGGTGCCGCGGGAGTCGGGCTCGATGGCGGTGCGGTACAGCGAGTTGGGGAAGCGGAAGGCCGCGGCCTCGACCTTGCCGGTGACGCTCAGGGTGTCGCCGGTCTGTGCCTCGAGCTTAGGCACGACCACGATGTCGCCGGCGGCTGCAGAGGCCACGTCCTTGGTCTCCTTGCCGCACATGAGGTACAGGTGACCCAGGCGCTCGGCCTTGCGGGTACGGGCGTTGGTAAGCTCGCTACCTGCGGTAACGGTGCCTGCCAGGACCTTAAGGAAGGAAAGACGGCCGTTCTGCGGGTCGTTAAGCGACTTGAAGGCAAAGGCCACGGGACGGTCGTCGTCCGGCGAGATGTCCAACTGCTCGCCGTTGACCAAGGGGATGCGACCGAAGTCGGCCATGGTGGGGAACCACGCGACCACTGCGTCCATGAACGAGATCACGCCCTCCTCGCGCACGCAGCTGCCGGCAAAGACCGGGACAAAAACGCGGGTGGCGATGGCCTTGGCGAGAAGCCCCTCGAGCTCCTCCTGCGTGACCTCGCCGCCTTCCAGGTACTTCATCATGATCTCGTCGTCGGCCTCGACCACCAGCTCGGTGAGCTGGGCGCGGGCGTCCTCGGCGGCGGCGACGAACTCGGCGGGGATCTCGCCCACGACGGGCTTGCCGTCCTCGAGGTGGCGCGCCGTCATGTGCACGACGTCGATGACGCCGGAGAAGGCCTCGCCCGACCCCATGGGGATGGTGACGGCGGCCAGCTTGGTGCCAAAGCGCTCCTGCAGGGTGGCGAAGGCCACGTCGTAATCGGCGTCAGCGCGGTCAACGCGGTTGATGAAGATGGCGCGCGCAAGGCTCTGCTCCTCGGCGGCAAACCACAGGCGGGTGGTGATGGTGCCGGGGCCGGAGGCGGCGTCGACCACGAACAAGGCCGTCTCGCAGGCGCTCATCGCCGCATAGGCGTCGCCCACGAAGTCGGGGTAGCACGGGGCGTCCAGAACGTTGATGCGGGTGCCCTCCCACTCGACGGGGGCGATGGCGGTCGAGATCGAGAAGCCGCGCTCGCCTTCCTCGCCGTCGTAATCAAGCGTGGGCTTTGTGCCGGCGTGGCCGCCTAAGCGGGTCGTGCGACCCGTAAGGTGGAGCATAGCCTCGGCCAGCATGGTCTTGCCCACGCCGCCTTGGCCCACAAGGACCACATTCTTAACTTTCTCTGGGGTTTTTGCTGCCATGATGCCTCCTCTAACTGGAGCCTCTATGAGCGAACGATGGTGCAACCATACCCACCTCGCGCCCTTTCGACACCAATGCATCGGGCAGTCACTAAAAACAGGCGGTAAAAGGACGTCCGTGTCCTTCTACCGCCTGTTGTTTCTCGCTTATTCAGCTATCGAGACGCCCCCGTCCAGCGGCGAGAAGCCCCGCGGGTTTCTCGGCACGGGATCGAGCTCGTGCTACTCCTGGCCCTCGGCCTCGGCGTCTGCCTGGGCGATGAGCTTGGCCTTCTCCTGCACGTTGTAGTTGGAGACCTCGTCGGCGTAGATCTTCTTGCCGGTGGGGTGCTGCGTCAGCCACAGCTCCTCGGCGCGCTGCTCCCAGCTCTTGGCATAGACCGAGGTGCGGGCGCAGAGGTGGTCGACGTCCTCGGGCGTCACGTACTCGGTGCACTTGGCGTCGGCCTCGTGGACAAGCTCGGGCAGGATCTCAGGGTTCTCGAGCATCGGGCAGGGCTTGAGCATGTTGTCGTTGAAGGGGTAGTGCTTGCGATAGGCCTGGAAGATGGGCTGCTTCAGGCAATCGAGAAGCGACTGCTCCTTGATGTTGGCGTTGGAGTAGTGGATAAAGACGCAGGGCTCCACATCGCCGCGGGCGTTAATGTGGCAGTAGACGCGGCCGCCGGCGATGCAGCCGCCCACGTACTCGCCGTCGTTCTGGAAGTCCATGGCAAAGATCGGCTTGCCGCCCTCGACGGCGCGGACCTCGCGAATGCGGCGCAGCATGTACTCGCGCTGCTCGACGGAGGGGCAAAGGTCGACCGTGGCGCCCTCGCCAACCGGCATGTAGTGGAAGTACCAGGCCCAGCGGCAGCCCTTCTCGATGATCTTGTCGAAGTACTCGTCGGAGCTGACCATCTCGGTGTTGGCGCGGGTGTAGGCCGTGGAGGTGCCAAAGAGCAGGCCGTTCTCGCGCATGAGATCGAACGCTGCCATGACCTCCTGGTAAGAGCCCTCGCCGCGACGGCCGTCGTTGGAGTCCTCGGTGCCCTCGAGCGAGACCGAGAAGATGATGTTGCCAACGCGCTTGACCTCTTCGCAGAAGGCCTGGTCGATAAGGGAGGCGTTGGTGAAGATGTTGAACAGGCAGTCGTTGTGGGCCTCGGCCAGGCGGATGATGTCGCGCTTGCGGACCAAGGGCTCGCCGCCGGTGAGCATGTAGAGGTGGCAGCCCAGGTCGGAACCCTCGGTCACCAGGCGGTCCATGTCCTCATACGAGAGGTTCAGGCTGTTGCCGTAGTCTGCCGCCCAGCAGCCAACGCACTGCTTGTTGCAGGCGCTCGTGGGGTCGAACAGGATGATCCAAGGCACGTTGCACTGCTCTTTTTCCGCGTTGGCGGTGGTGTTGCGCAGGCCGCGGAAGGCAGCCTCGTAGCCGCCGTTCAAAATCGCGGTCTTGAGCACGTGGTGGTCGGTGTTGTCGATGACGTCCCAGAGGAACTGCTCCCACTTGGAGCCGGGATACAGGCCGTTGCGGATGCCGCGGATAGCGCCGGGGGCGGTGTCTTTAAGCAGGTTGCCGGCCATGTCGAGAAGTTTCTCGAGGTTCTGCTCGCGGTCCGGGCCGCTGGCCGTCTTGATGATCTTGTCCAGAGCAAGGCTGAAAGCCGCTCGTTCCGCCTTGTGGGCAATCTTGGACTGCATTTCTTTCCTCTCCTTTTCGCGGGTTCCTGAGCTGGTGTCTATATTTTTTGAACCCGCTTCAATAGCTCATAAATCGTAGTCCTTGTACCCCGATTCGGCAAATATTTTTGAGCAGGCTTCATTTTTTCTGACGCGACGTATAAAAGACAGGCGTCGCGTGGGCGGGGCGGGCGGCAGGGCAGCAGGGCAGCGCCTCGGCCCGACACCCCCGCCGCACAGAGAAGGACCCGGCGCTCGAGGCGCCGGGCCCAACGGTTGTGCAGGTCATGTTGCGGGTTTCTCCTTAACTGCAGCTACTTGATGGCGTCGATGCTTGGGTCGGTGGTGCCAAGACGCAGGCAGCCGAAGGCGTAGTACTCGAGGGTGGACAGGTACTCGTCGCAGGTGAAGGGGTAGAAACCGCTCTTGGTGCGCTCGTTGTGCAGGTTGTAGAGGAGCTGATCCTTGAGCACCGTGCCGTCCTTGACGTTGACCACTTCACCATAGGCGCAGTAGGCGTCCCAGATCTTGGACCAAATGGGGTGGCCGGCGTCCATGCGGGGCTTGGTGACCTTGGTGACCACATAGTCGCAGGAGTTCGCGATGCGCGTGCCCAGGTGGAACTCGTTGTAATCGGAAAGGACGTTTTCCTGGGTCAGGTCGCCGAGCTCGACCCAGCGGTTGCTCACCACGAAGGAGTTGCGGGAATCCGAGTTGCTCCAGCCCTTGTTGCACTTCAGGCGGTCCTGCCAGGTGGTGCCGGACTCCTCGCCGTTGGTCTTGACGTTCTTGAACCCCAGCGCCTCAAGCTCTTCGAGGATACCGTCGACCTCGCCGCCGTCGGCCTTCTTGGGCGCGTAGCCGCAGGCCTTCATAGCCTTGAGGCGGTTCACCATCTTCACGACCTGCTCGGTGGTAAAGGTGCTGTTCACATCCCACTTCTCGGCCACATAGTCAGCGTCGGAGCAGGTTCCCTCTTTGAACGCGCGCTCGAAGCAGGACGCGGGGTAGGCGCTGGTGCAGGCGTAGGTACCCTTGTCGTAGGTCTGGCCGTTCACATAGCAGGTGAGCTTGTTCTCGTTGGCCAGGCGCGTCTGGGCAAGGTAGCCCGAGTTGCCGTCCTCGCCGAACATCGCCTCGTGGACCTTCGCGACGCGCTTGCCCAGGGCGTCGAGCTCGCCCTCGAGGATGGTCGTGTCCTTACCGGCGTCCTTAGCTGCGGCGATCTGCAGGCGCAGGTCGGCGTTCTCGACCATGTAGGCGTTCATGTACATCTGGCCGAGCATCGCGAGGTAGGTCTGCTTGGCCTGGAAGCTCTCGACGTCCCAGTTGAACCGCAGGCTAAGCAGGTTGAAGTAGTCGTTGACGAAGTTGTTCTCGTTGGCGGTGAGGCCCGTGAAGAGAAGGGACTCGACGCCGCCGACGGTGCTCTTCTCCGTGTACTTGTCGGCCATGGCGTTAAGCTGGCTGATGACCTCAGCCGCCTCGTCGCGAGCCTCCTTGGGCATGCGCTCGACGGGGGTCTCGAGCGAGCAGGCAACGTCGGTGAACTGGCCGTTCTCGTCAAGCTCGCGCCACTTGTTGAGCGCGTTGCTCAAAACGACGATTCCGCGCGTGACGCCGTTGTCAGAGCAGAGAAGCTCCTTGCACCCGTTGATCTTCTCGGCATCCTCGTTGAAGAAGGTCTCGGCCTTGAACTCGTCGAGCGTGCTCTGAAGCGTGGCGACCTGATCGGAGACGCCGGAGATCTGGTTCTCCATGTCGTAGAGCTTGTACATGACGTTGTTCGTGGTGTACTGCGCGGACCTGTCCTTGATAAAGATGCCGAGGATGGACATCGCCGCGGAGCCGTACTTCTGGCTGATCCCGTCGCCGACAGCGCTGCCGAGGGCCTTGAGGGTGTCCATGTCAGAGGCGGCGGAGTCGCCGCCCTTGTAGTTCTGCCACGTGCGCGTCGTGGTGTTGGCGTCGGCGCGGGCGGTCTTCGGCTCGGCGGGGGTCTTGGCGTCGGTCGTAGTGGTTTCCGCGGGCTTCTCGTCCTTTTTCTCGGCGGTGGCGCTGGTCTCGGCGGACTTCTCGTCCTTCTTCTCGGTGGTGGCGCTGGTCTCGGTTGACTTCTCGTCCTTCTTCTCGCTGGTGGTCTCGGTGGTTTCCGCGGGCTTCTCGTCCGTCTTCTTGGCGGTGGCGGAAGCGTCGGTCTCGGCGGCCTTCTCCTCGGCCTTCTGCGTGAAGTCGAGGGCGGTTGTGCCGGTACCGATGGCGAACCCGTCCTGGATCGCCTGCTGGATCGCTTCTGCCTGGGCGTCGTTTACCGCCTGGGCGATGGCGGGAGCGGGAACGGCGCTCATGAACATGAGGCCCGCGAGAGCCGCAGCCACGGCGCGGCTGGCGACGGAGTGCGTGAACCTGTGGTTGGAGTTGTAGTCGTTCTTTTTCATGACGGGCCTCCTTCCGGAGGGCGGGGCTTCTTCCCCGTCCGGCGATCCCTCGCCCAAAGGCGAGTTTTGTCCCAACCCTGTTTTGGGTCGGGACGTTATTTCTTTTTAATAACGTCTTTTGTTGCGCCGTTATCTGTGGGTGAGAGAGGCCGCGTACCTGCGCGTTTCTTGCCATCTCTTTTTTCCCTTGGCGCAAGCTCATTGTTGCACCGCCGCACAGGGGGGTCAATAAACATCGTGTCGCTTTAAGCCGACGCTCAGCAAATTCGTCCTGCGAGGCCGCGATCAACGCGCGTCCGCTCCCGTCCCGCTGCAAAAATCGGGGTTGTCTGATACCCGCCGGCCTTCTCGCTTTCAAATCCGAGGGTTGTCTGATGCCGTCGGCTCTTCTCGCTTTCAAATCCAAGGGTTGTCTGATGTTCTCCTTTCAAAATCAGGGATTGTCTGATTCCAAATCATCAGACAACCCCTCAAATTGAAAGGAGACGCCGCTCCGGATATCAGACAACCCCGGTAATTGAAAATGCCGCATGCAAAACACGATATTGGGCGGCTAAAGTCGCGACGGAGCTTACAAAGGGTGCCACAAGAAAACGCGACCTGCGGTTTTGTCGGGCGCCGCGCCCGGTAAACCAACAGATCGCGTTTTAGGTTCCCAATATCGTGTTTTATATTTCGCCGGGCTGCTTGGGCGGCAGCGCACAGGGCGAGAATTACGCTCGCGAAGCCTCGAAGGCGGCCACGTTGTCGGCGATGTGCTTGCAGGTCGCGTGCCAGGCCTCGACCTCGCGGTCGTCGAGCTCGGGCACAAAGACCTGCTCGACGCCCTTCTCGCCAATGACGCACGGCAGGGACGAGAAGATCCCCGAGACCCCGTATACGTCATTTACCAGCGTGGATACGGGCGTGACGAGCTTAGTGTCGCCCAGGACCGCCTCGACGATCTTGACCGCCGCGTTTGCCACGGAGTACTCGGTGCAGAACTTGCCCGCCATCGTGATGTAGCCGCCGTGAGTTGCGGACTCCTCGATGGCGGCGCGGTCCAGGGTCACGCCCGCCTGGGCCTCGACCTCGTCCAACGTGAGGCAGCCCACCATCGCGTGGCTAAAGCACGCGAACTCAGAGAACCCATGCTCGCCCAGCATCCAGGCGTTGATCGAGGCCGGGTCGTAGCCCGTGGCGTCCGAGATCGCGTGGCGCAGGCGAGAAGAATCCAGCGCCGTGCCGGAACCGATGATGCGGCCCGGCTCCATGCCGGTCTGGTGCCAAAGCTCCAGCGCAACGACGTCGCAGGGGTTGGCGATCGAGACCCATACGCCGTCGAAGCCCGCCTGCATGATGCGGGGCGCGAAGGTCGCGACCTCGGCGGGAGTCAGCAGGTTCTCGGCGTCGCGGTTGGTCTTGGAGGCCTCGACGTGACCGGCAGCGTTGACGATGACGTCGCATCCGGCCAGATCCTCGTAGTCGCAGGCGCAGTCCAGCACGCGGGCGCGGCGCGGGTAGTAGGCCATCGCGTCGTTGAGGTCGTTGGCCTGGGCGCGGGAAAGTTTGGTGTCCCGGTCGCAAATGCGCAGCTCCTCGACGGTGCCGTGGGACAAAAGCGCGTCGGCGACGTGCGCCCCCACGTGGCTTGCCCCGATGATTCCGACCTTACCCAGACTCCCCATGGTGACCTCCTAGCGATTGTTTGAAGTAACGCAGGGCCAGCATAGTCCTCGTGTATGCTGATTAGGTTAAGACGTGATGAGAGGGACATGCATGGGTTACAAGACGTTTACCTGCGACATTGCCAAGAAGTGCGGCGGATGCGAATGGCTAAGCGTCCCCTACCCCATCCAGCTCAAGCGCAAGCAAGAGACGTTTGAGAAGCAGCTCGGCGCAATGATCGCGGCCGACGGCGGGGAGCTTCTCCCCATCGTCGGGATGGAGGGCGACCCCCTCGCCTACCGCCACAAGGCGGCGACCCCCTTTGCCTACGCGCGCGGCCACATTCGCTGCGGCTTTTACGAGGCCGGCACGCACCGCATTGTGTCCTGCAAGAAATGCCTGGTAGAAGACCCGCAGGCCCGCGACATCCTTAACGGTGTGGCGAAAATATCCGAGCGCCTGCACATCCCCGCCTACGACGAGGACAAGGGCACCGGCGTCCTGCGCCACGCGGTGGTCCGCTGCGGGTGGGCGACCGACGAGGTACTTCTCACCATCGTGACCAACACGCAGAAGCTGCGCGGCGCGAGCGAGCTCGTCTTAGCCTTGCGCGAGGAGTTTCCGCAGGTCACGACCATCGTCCAGAACGTCAACGACCGCCGGACTAATGCCATCCTGGGCAGGCAGTCGAGCGCCCTTTACGGCCCCGGCGTCATCCACGATATGCTCCTTGGCTGCAGCTTCGAGATCGGCCCCACGACCTTCTATCAGACCAACCCCGCCCAGACCGAGGTCCTCTACCGCCTGGCCATCGAGGGCGCCAAGCTGCAGGCGGGAGACCGCGTGCTGGACTCGTACTGCGGGTGCGGCACCATCGGCATCTGCGCCGCCGCAGCATCAAACGAAGTGCAGGTCACAGGTGTCGAGAAGGTCTCGAGCGCCATTAAATCCGCCAAGAAGAACGCCTCCGCCAACGGCGTGGCCGACCGCTGCCGCTTTGTGGCCGCGGACGCCACCGCCTGGATGCAGTCCGAGGGGCGCGACGAGGGCTTCGACGTGGTGCTCATGGACCCGCCGCGCGCCGGCTCGACTCCGGAGTTCTTGAACGGAGTGGCGGCCCTTTCCCCCGCGCGCGTGGTCTATGTAAGCTGCAACATCGCCACGCAAGCCCGTGACCTGGAGATCTTGCGTGCGCGCGGCTACCAAATCGAGTCCGCCACCCCGGTCGACATGTTCCCCCACACCAAGCACATAGAATCCGTGTGTACGCTGACAAAGCGAGTATGATTGACAACAGCTGCCGTCCCATTGGGGCGGCAGATTTATTGCGCAGCGTTTGTCGATGGAAGTGTCACATGAAAAAACAGGATATTTGCCGGTTCGCCATCTACCTTCTGGGGATGATGTTCATCGCCTTGGGCATCATGCTCAACACCAAGGCGGGCCTGGGAGCCTCGGCGATCATCTCGGTCCCCTACACGGTGAGCCAGGGCACCGGCCTCGACTTCGCGAACCTCACGCTTATCACCTATATCCTGCTGGTTGTCCTGCAGTTCATCGTCAAAGGCAAGGATCGCCAGTGGATCGACGTGCTGCAGATCGTGGTGAGCATCGTCTTCACGCGCTTCATGGCCCTGATCGAGTGGGTCATCCCCTACCAGAGCGGAAACCTGCCTATTGACCTGGTTGTTCTTGCACTGGGCATCTTCTTCACCGGCGTGGGCGCCGCGATGGCGGTCGACATGCAGCTCATCCCCAACCCCGGCGACGGCATCGTGAGCGCCTTCGCGGGCAGGACCAAGAAGGACCTGGGCCTTTGCAAGAACTGCGTCGACGTCTTTTGCGTTGCGCTTTCCCTGGTGACCGGCCTTCTCATGGGCAACCTCTGGCTGGGCGTTGGCCTGGGCACCATCGTCTCGATGGTGGGCGTGGGCCGCGTGATCTTCGCGTTCAACCACCTGGCCCTGCCTAAGCTGCAAAAGGTGACCGGCCTTAGCTGCTAGGGGGGGTTGGCAGCCAAGGCCGGTCGGTAAGACGGCTGAGTTAGCGAGAAGAACGAAGGCCAGGTCAGACGGCCAACGCGCACCTAGCGCGGCGGCCGGCTAGCGCAAGAACACCTCGAGCATCGCGTGATACTGCTCTAGCTGCTCTTTGTTCCAGGCGCCCATATCGTCCGAGGTCAGAAGCACGTTGCCGCTGCGGGCGTCGACCCCCAGCATCCGGGCGCGCTGCCCGGACGTGAGATCCACGTCGTCGCGCAGGAAGAAGACGTCCGGGTCGCACCCAAAGGCGCGGCCGTTCAAGTGCGCGCGACCAAAGGCGTTGGCCAGGCTCATCTTGGTGCTGATGCGTTCGCGGTGAAGCAGCCGCATGTGGGGCTTGTCGTCCCAGTCCAGGCCCACGTCGCAGCCAACGCGGCAATACTCGCAGGTGCCGAAGGCGCTCATCAGGGGCACGCCGCAGAACAACAGGCGCGTGCCGGGCGCCACGGAGGCGCGGATAAGCTCGATGGCGTCGGCCATAAGCTCGCCGCGGTTTTTGCCGCCGTGGGCAACCATACAAGCAGCAAACAAGAAGTCGAGCTTCAGCAGGTCATAGCCCCATTCTGCGGTGGCAGTACGCAGGCATTCGGCCACGTAGGCGCGAACCTGTAGGTTCAAGGTGTCCAGCACCAGGGCACCCGACCAGTTGAAGTTGGCGCCCTCGGTCCCGGGCAGGTTAAGAAGCCAATCCGGGTGCTCGGCCGCCAGGCGAGACTTGCGCTCGCAGATGAAGGGCGCCTGCCAGATGCCGGCGAGCATGCCCTTCTCGTGCGCGGACGCGGCCAAAGCGGCCATACCCTGCGGAAACTTCGCCGGGTCGGGCCGCATCCAGTCGCCAACCTTGGCGTAGCCGTCGTCCACCTGGAACAAGACGTCGGCGCCGGGGTGGAGAAGCTCGGCGGTCACGTTGTCCAGGCCCTCAAGGTCGTGCATCAGGCACTTCTCGCTGATGTCGCCGTAGTGGCGATACCAGCTGGTGTAGCCAAAGACCTTGCGGGCGGGCAGCGCGGCGATACCTGCCGCGGCAAGCCAGGCGTCGAGAACCGCGCCCAGGTCACCCAGGTCGACAAACAAGCCCATGAGCTCGCGCGTCTTCCCGGCGGCAAGCATCCCCACCGGCGCTTCCTTCTCGAACGTCAGCCGGTTGTTGACCGCATCCTCGTGGATCACCGTGAAGCCCGAAGCCTCGTCAAGCGAGCCGGCGAGAAGCACCTGGTCGCCGTAGCGCAGGTAGCCGTAGCCAAAGCCGTGCTGACGGCCCGGCAAGACGTTATCTTTGACAAAACGGTAGTCGCCGCTCCAGTCCAGGGCGTACTTCTCCACGATCTTGCGCGGCACGTAGGCCAGGCCCGGCATGGCCTCCCAAACCGGGCGCTCCACGCTGTCGGTCCAGGACTGGTAGCCGTTGAGGTAGATCGCGCTGGCGCGACGGACGTCGCAGCCAAGCTCGGCGCGCACGCCGGTCACGGTTAAGGGAACCTGCGGCGTCACCTGGACGCGCCAGGTCTGACCGGCACGGCGGGTCACCAGGCCAAGCTTTCTGGCGGCGTCTGCGGGACGGGCGTCGCCGGCGGTGTCCACGGCCACGCAGGTCTTCTCGCCGCCGCAAACAAACTCAAGCTCAAGGCTAATCTTTGGTTTCATGTTTTACTCCTTGTCCTTAGCGACGACGGCGGCAGGCGCGGCATTGATGGCGCCCAGGACCTTATCCTCGCGGTAACGCGCGAAGACCAAGGCCGCTACCAGGCAAAACGCGGTCGCCACCAGGGCGGTGGCGCGGTAGCCCGTCTGCCCCATGGTCGAGATCGAGGTAAAGAGGATCATGGCCAGGGTCTGGCCCAGCGTCATGCTAAACGTGCGTGCGGCATAGAACATGCCCTCGCGCTTCTCGCCGGTCTCGAGGGCGTCCGCCTCGGCGATATCCGCCAGGACAGCCTGGGGCAAGATGCCGAGGACCGCCATGGGGATCGCGGCGAGAACAGCCACGAGCACGCCCCAAACCATCGACGGGATACCGAACTGGCCGCAGACGCTCGTGACGACAAAAGCCACGCAGAAGAAGAAAAACGCGAAGACGACGAGCTTCTTCTTGCCCATGCGCTTGGCCATCACGTTGACCGGGCCGTAGAAGACCAGCGACACGACAGTCATCAAGGCAAAGAACACGAAGGTCATCGAGTCGTCGAAGCCCATAAGCTCGGTGATGTAGTACGGCAGGCCGGTCTGGAACATGGTGATCGAGACCCAGTACAAGACGTCGGAAAGCTCGAAAACCTGGAAGTTGCGGTTCTTGAAGGTGCGCACGACGGACTGGCCCATGGGGGTCGTGGAGGGCACGGGCTCGCCGCAGGCCTCGCGCTCGTCGATACCAAAGGCGGGCACGAGCATGCAGGCGACGGCTATAACAGCCAGGATTCCCACCGTCGCGCGGAAGGACCACACGGCGCCCAGCGCAGGCTCAAGAACGCCATCGATAGCGGTGACCAGGTAGGCCATCGCGGTTCCAATAAAGTACGTGACCGAGATATAGGTTGAAAGATTGATGCGGTCCTCTTGGCTTTTTCCCAGCTCGGGGATGAGCGCGTTGAACGGCGTGCAGTACAAAGACAGCGTGATATAGAACAGCATCAGGCAGACGAACAGCGCGATGTTGTTCACCGGCGACTCGCCGTCGACCGGCGAGACAAACACCAGGACCGTCATGACGCCAAAGGGCACCGCGGCGTAGCGCATGAACGGGATGCGCCGGCCCAGGGGATGACGGCAAGCGTCGGACTTCGACGCGATAAAGGGGTCGATGAAGCCGTCGAGCAGGCGGCCGCACGCCGTGATCACGCCGATGACGGTGAGGCCCGCAAAGACCACGCCCTGCGTGATGAAGATCTTCATGCCCTGCGAGAGCATCGTCTCGCTCGGCATGTAGTAATAGACCAGCCAGTTGCTGATCACGCCCGACAAAATCGCCCAGCCGAGCTG
>CAVDTK010000050.1:0-1974 GCA_963611755.1 Oscillibacter sp. ER4 | reverse complement strand
GAGCCGTCCATGCGGCCCAGCAGGTACGCATCGTCGAACACCAGGTAGAACGAGTCGACCTCCGCGCCGTAGGCCGCCAGGCGCTCGACGCCGGCGTGCTCGGACAAAACCAGGTGGTCCAGCTCGTCCAGAAAGCGCATGAACTCGGAATGGGCCAGGTAGACGTCGCGATAGGTGGAGAGAAGCGCGTCCAGTCGGTCGAACCCGCCCAGCGCCAGGAATTCGTCGGACTCCACCAGCTTGTGGATGCGCTGGTTAAGGCGGCGCCACAGAAGGCTTGCCGCCAGGACCGCCAGGTCCGTCTTTGTCGAGAAGCGCCGGTAGAGGGTGGCCACGCCCACCTCGGCCGCCTTGGCGATGTCGGTCATCTTGACGTCGGCGATGCCGTTGGCGAGAAACACCTCGGCCGCGCAGGCGACCAGGGCCTCGTCGCGCGGAGTGAGCGCGTCGAGGTCGAAAATCTTCTCGCCAGGTTGCTCGGCTTGTTTTTGCGCTGGCACTTGAACGTCCTCCCGGTAAGTGATAGCTTGTCTATCAGATTGATAGTCAGACTATCACCAACAACGAAGGCGGTCAAGGAGGCCATGATGGCGGACGGCAAGGATCGGGCGGCAAGCGTATTCGGCAACGAGCAGGACCCCAAGGTCTACGAGAAGGCATGCCGCGGCAAGGAGGGCTTCATCAAGAAGTTCGGCGACGACTCCTCAACCGTCTACCACCTGCGTGCCGAGAAGACCCCGGCCATCGGCGACATCCTGGGCGTGCGTAACCTGGTGCTGGCCGACACCGGGGCGCCTGCGTTCGACATGGCGGCAGACGCCGCGGAGGCCGAGAAGGTCGCACCTGCGCCCGTGACGCCCCACACCGTCGAGGGCGCGGCCGGAAAACCGCTGGTAGTTGGCAACATCCGCATGGGCTTTGGCCACTACCGCATCAGCATGGCGATGGCCAGCGCGGCCCGCGCAATGGGCTACACCCCCTACTGGTTCGACCTGGCGAGCTTCTCCGCGTCAACCGGGTCCAAGGTCATCGCGTACCAGAACAAGCTCTACTCCATGGGTTCGCGCATGTCGCAGGCCGTGCCGCCCTTCAACGCGCTGGTCTGGGAGCCGCTTAACTCCGAGGGCTTCAAGAAGCTGTCCTACAACGCGGGCGACCAGAAGAACGCCGAGCTCTGCGTGCCGCTCTTCCGCGACCTGCCGGTGGACACCCCCTACATCGGCACCCACGCCTGGCCCAGCCAGGCCGCGGTCCACGCCGGCATGACCCACGTGGTCAACGCCATCCCGGACAACTGGCCCATGGCCCTTCACCTGGCCGAAGGCTCTATCCACACCGTCCAGACGCCCGGCGCCTACCTGGGCTATAAGGAGCTGCGCGGCATGTGGCCGGGCCACGCCTTGAAGCCCATGCCCGACAACGCCATCGCCTACACGGGCCATTACATCGACCACGAGCTGGTGGCCAACATCGAGGCCGACTGCGCTGCTCGCCGCGATCGCGTGCTGGGCGGCGGCGCGGTGCGCTACCTGCTGTCCGTCGGCGGCGCAGGCGCCCAGGGCGAGCTCTTCTGTGCCATTTGCGAGAAGCTTCTGCCCTACGTCCAGCGCGGCGAGGCGACCCTGTTCATCAACGTGGGCGACCACCACAAGGTCTGGAAGGAGCTGGCGCGCAAGGTCAAGGGCCTGGAGGACGCGGCCCAGACCCACTTCAACGACTTCGCGGGCGTGCGCGACTTTGCCACGCAGGCCCTGACCGGCGAGGTCAGCGGCGTGCACGCCTTCTGCGACGACGATATCTTTGCCGCCGTCTACAGCTCCAACCTGCTCATGCGCTGCTCGGACGTGCTGGTGACCAAGCCTTCTGAGTTCAGCTTCTATCCCGTGCCCAAGCTCATGATCCACCGCGTGGGCGGACATGAGGCCTGGGGCGCCATCCGCGCGGCCGAGGTCGGCGACGGCACCTACGAGATCG
>CAVDTK010000049.1:3754-15222 GCA_963611755.1 Oscillibacter sp. ER4 | reverse complement strand
GAGAGCTGCTGCAAGGTGTTGATCACGGCGTTGCCGTCGGCCTTGGTCTGGGCCGGCAGGAAGGACAGCGACGTGGTCATCGAGTTGCCCACCATGAGGCTCTGGCCAAAGGCGAACAGGATATAGAAGCCGATGGCAACCCCGGTGGGCAGGCTCTGGCTAAAGAGGCAGAAGAGCAGCACGCCCACAAAAGCGCAGGCAGCGCCCGTGAGGATGGGTTTTCTCGCCCCAAGCTTGTCGAGGATCTGACCGGACAGCGGCGCCATCACGGCGCCCACGGCGCATCCCGGCAGAAGGATCGAGCCGGCCTCGGTGGCGCCCGCCCCCATCACGAGCTGCGAGTAGTTGGGGATCAAGAAACTCAGGCCCAGCACAACAAACTGCAGGCAGACGATGGCGACGACGCCCATGACAAAGCGCGGCTCGCCAAAGATGGACAAGTGAATGAGAGGGGCGTCGGCTCGGCGCTCGCGCACCACGAAGAGCGCCGAGCCGACGATAAACGCCGCGAACAGCCCCAGCGTGGGCAGGCTCAGCCAGCCAAAGCCAGCGCCCAGGTCAACCGCAAAGACCAGGGCCGCGAAGCTCGCCGCGATCGCCAGCCAGCCGGCCACGTCGAACTTCTCCCTGCTCACCTCATGGCTTTGGCGGATCGAGAAGATGCCCAGCAAGAAGCTCACGGCCAAAATGGGCAGCAGCGCGGCGAAGATCATGCGCCAGCCGAAGTTCTCGGCAAGCCAGCCACCCACCGAGGGGCCCACCGCTGGCGCCATGGCCGTGACCAGGGTGCCGACGCCCATCATCGTGCCCATGCACTCACGCGGCGCCTGCTCGGTGATGATGTTGAACATGAGGGGCAGGGCGATTCCGGTGCCCATGCCCTCCAGTACGCGGCCCACCAAAAGCATGGGGAACGCCTGCGCGGTAAAGCCGCAGAGGATGCCCGCGATGTAGAAGCACATGGCCGCGATAAAGACGTGCTTGGTCTTGAATCGGCGGTTGAGGTACGACGACGTGGGCACGATTGCGGCAAGAACCAGCAGGTAGGACGTGGTGAGCCACTGCACCGTCGAGGTGCCGATGCCAAACTCGGCCATAAGCGTGGGAAACGTCACGTTCATGGCCGTCTCGACCGTGACGCCGGAAAACGACATGATGCCCGCGGCTACCACGCTCATGATCAGGCGGGCGTCCAGCACGCGTTCGAATGTTGCCGATTTCTCAACAGATCTCTGTGTTTTTGCCTGCATGTTTGCCTCCGTGATAGAAAAGATCGCAGGCACTATAGCAGACCAAACTGAATCGGGCTTTCAGTTTGAGATTTCATGGAAAGGCTGTTGCGGCAATGCGCTCGCGTTCGATGATCAAAGACGTCCTGGGGGCGGCGTGGCCCATCATGGTTTCATATGTCCCCCTGGGGCTGGCCTGCGGAATCTTGGGCGCCAAGGCCGGATTGGGGCCGCTTCAGGGCTTCTTGCTGAGCATCACGTTGATCTCTGGCGGGTCTCAGTTCATGATCTCGAACCTGTGGCTGGCCGGGCTTCCGGCGGCCACCATCGTGGCCAGCGTGGGCGCGATCTCGCTGCGCTTTGCCTTGTACTCGGCCTCGCTTGCCCCTTACCTGCAGAAACGCAAGAAGCGAGAAGCCCTTGCCATGGCCGTGACCTTGATCGAGGAGGCCTACGGCGTCACCTTGTCCAAGCTGTCCGGCAGCGAGAAGAGCGGCTGGACCCTCGCGCACGCGCTCACCCTCAACCTGGTGACCATTGCGACCTGGGCCTTCTCGGTCGCGGCGGGCGGCGCCGTGGGGTCGGTGCTCCAGGTGCCCACGGCGGTCGCGAGCTTTGCCATGACCGCGCTCTTTGTCTACCTGCTGTGGTCGCAGGTCGAGGGTGCCGAGAAGGGCGCCGCGCGCGGCGGCGTGCTTGCGGCCGCGGCGGGGGCTGCGGTTACCGTTATGGCGCTGAAGGCGGCGGGCCAGAGCGCGGCCGCGGTGCCGATCGGGGCCGTCGCGGGCGTTCTAGCTGCGCTTTTATGGTCTGGGCGGCGCGAGGGCCGCGATGGCTCCAACGGTGCCGCAACCCCCGAGAAGACCCAGGAAGGCGGTGACGCAGCATGAGCACTCAGGAGTTTCTCGTCATCTGGCTGGTGACCTTTGGCATCGTGCTGGCATGCCGTGTGCTGCCCATCTTTGCCCTGCGCGGCCGGAGCCTGCCCGAGGGCGTGGTGCGGGCGCTGGGCTTCATCCCGCCGGCGGCCTTCGCCGCCCTTGTGGCCAACGACCTCTTCACGCCCGGGGCCCTCGCGAACGGCGCCTGGGCCGCAATCATGCCGGTCGTGGCGGCCGCGATCGTGGTTCTCGTCGCGCAAAAGACCAGATCGATGCTGTGGTGCTGCATCGCGGGCGTCGTGGCGTACGTGTTGCTGGGATTGATCTAGGGCGACGGGTTTCTCGCCGCCGGAGCCGCCCGGTCTTCTCTCCGCGCTCTCCCCTACTTCCTGATGCGCAGGATGAGGTTGTTGATGCCCAGCGCGTGGCGGTAATCCTGCGAGGCCGTGGACATGTCGATGAGCTTAAGCTCGTACGACCCGGCCACGCGCTCGGCCGCCAGCGGGTTGAAGGGCTGGCCGGCAAAACGCAGACGCAGCGACAGCTCGTCTCCCAGCACGACCAGACGGTACTCGACGCCGGTCTTCTTCAGCGCGTCTGACCCCGTCAGGCTCCTGCCCACGCTGCCCAACCTGCCTGACCTTCGCTCGTCCGCGCGCTTGTGCGCCACGATGAGAAGGGCCAGCTCCTCGGCGGTGTGGGCGGCGAACTCGGTGCCCTTGTGGTCGATCCCCTCGGCCGCGCAGAAATCGCTGATGGCCTGGTAGGCGCCCTCGTAGGACTCCGCCGAGCCGTCGATGGTGAACTGGACCTCGTCCTCCTGGCCCCAGTCCTCGGGCGCCAGGGTCCAGGTGCGGGGCTTGAAGATGCTACCGCCCTTGACCTTGGCAAAGACCGCGCAGACGAGAAACGCCAGCAGCTCAGAGAGGGGCAGCGCCGCGAAGGCGCCCGTGATCCCGAACGCGTGCGGCAAAAGCAGCACGAGCGGGATATACGCCAGGACGGTCTGCCCCACCGTGCCCACCCACGAGATGGCCGTGCGGTTGAGCGCGTTCTGCACGCTGGAGAAGAGCTGGCGCGCCATGGCGAAGAAGAGGCCCAGGCCGTACAGGCGAATGAGCTCGACGCCAAAGTCATGGCCCCGGCCCTCGTCCAGGCCAAAGATCCGGCAGAAGACGGCGGGCGCCGCGATAAGAAGGGCCATCCACACGCCCGCCAGCACGCGCTCGATCCTAAAGGCCGTCTGCGAGGTGGTCTCGATGGCCTTGCGGTCGTGCTCGCCGTAGAACATGGAGACCATGCTCTGCACCGTATAGTTGCAGGTCAAAACCGTAGAGGTAAACAGGTTGTTGATCGACATCACCACACGCATGGCCGCCAGCGCCGCCGGGCCGCCAAAGGCCAGCAGCACGCTGTTGCGCACGATGGCCTGCAGGGCCACGCCGCCGCGCGAGAAGCCCTGGGAAGAGCCGCCGCGGAAGATCCTAACCAGCTTGTCCCCAACGGCCGCGGGCGCCTGAAGGCGCAGTGTGTTACGGGGACGCCTGAAGTGCAGAAGGCAGACGCCCAGGCACACCCAGCTGGCCAGGCTCACAGAGAGGCCCACGCCAAAGATGCCCATCTTAAAGAGGCAAAGCGTGCCCAGCGCGGCAACGAGGTCGGTCACGCTGGCCGCGACGGTCGAGCGCACGGCCAGGTCCTTCGACCCGTTGAGGGCCACGGCCTCCAGCACGATGCGGGACAGGAAGTACGGGATGTAGCCCACCGCCGTGCCGCGCATATAGTCCACCGTGAACTGGCCGAACTCCCCCTCGCCGCCCATAAGCGCCACGATGGGCTCGGGGAACACGAAGTAGACCACGGTAAAGAGCACGCCAAAGAAGGCGAGAAGCGCGACGCCCAAGGTAAAGGTACCGTTGACCTCGTCTTCTTTGCCATCGCCCATGTAGTAGGCGCACAAAAACGACGAGCCCAGCGCGATGAGGTTTGCCACCATGGCCGCCAGGATGTCCAGCGGCTGAACAAGGCTGATGGCCGCCAGCTGCGGCGCGCCCACCAGCTGGCCCACCACGATACTGGTGGTGGTATCGCAGACGCTCTCGGACAGGCGGCCGACGACCGTGGCGACGACCAGGGTCTTGAAAACAGCCGGGACCAGGGGGCTGGACCCGTCCTTGGGGGTCTTTGGCTTAGCAAGAAAACGCATGTCTGCGGCGTTTTCCTTCCTTTGACGGCGGGCGGCGAGAAGGTGCGCGATGCCGACGCGGCGAGAAGAACCCGGCCCCTGCGGCATACGCGATAAACAGTTTAACTGTTGGCCGGTGCTTGCGCACGGGGATGTCGGGCAAGCGGAAGGCCGCGGCGCCCAATGGGCAACGAGCGTCGCCGGCCGGGCCGCGACACCGCGGACCGCCGACCAGCCACCCGGCCCGCCCCAACGCTCGACGCGCAATGCCAACCGCTAACTCGGATCTTAAACAGCTGGCAATAAGACACCTGTACAATCGTTAGCATTTCTGCAGGAAACCTGCCAAACCAAGGCGCCGGACGCCCGCCGCAAAGCCGTGCCGCCAGCCGCCTTTCGACAAAAGGAGACGACCGTGAAAGCTCACCCGTCCGCCGAGAAGGCCCCGCGCGCTTCTCGCCACCTTTTAAGCAGGGGCTTCAAGGCGAGCCTCGCCGTAGTCCTGGCCGCGTCCGTCTCGGGCGCCTTCTCCACCACGGCCTACGCCGCCGAGTCGGGCCTCCTTAACAGCTGGGTCACCGCCGCCGAGGAGTCCTCGCAGCCCGACTACCGCCCCTACAACTCAAATGACGATGAGGCCGCGGCCCTCTCTGCCGACGCGGCCGCCACGGAGTTCCCCGCCTCCTACGACCTGCGCGACCAGGGCATCGTTACCCCGGTCAAGTTCCAGAACCCCTGGGGCACCTGCTGGGGCTTCTCGATCATCGCGGCCTGCGAGACCTCGATTCTGGCCAAGGCCGGCACCACCTACGAGGCCACCAAGCTTGACCTCTCCGAGCTGCAGCTTGCCCAGGCCGTCTACAACAAGACGGGCGCGCCCGCGAGCATCGTGGGCGACGCGCAGGCCGGCGAGGGCTACTACAACACAAGCGCAGACCCCAACGCGGGCCTCGACGCCGGAGGGGTCATGGCCTACGGCGTCAACGCCTTCGCCGCCGGTATCGGCCCCGTCCTCGAGTCCAAGGCCGTCTATAAGAACTCCGGCGAGGTGGGCAGCGACAGCACCGACGCCGTCTACGTGTTCGTCATCGTGCGCAGGGTCGAGAAGACCAAGGAGAACCCCACCGGCCTCAAGGCGTCGGCCGAGTACCTTACCCAAGAGCAGATCGACAAGCGCTCCGAGGAGCTCAAGAACGAGGACGACGTCGTGAGCTATCGCAAGCGCTACTACGCCGGCAACTGGACCGTCAAGAACGCGGACGGCACGAGCACCACGCACTACACCGACTGGTCGATCGCGACCCAGAAGGGCCAGACCGCCGAGACGGACGACTACTCGTGGTGGACCTCCTCGATCATGAACCTCGAGAGCGGCAACGAGCTGCCCACGACGGCCACGTTCGACAAGAACGGCGACTGGGCCGGCGTCGATTGGAGCGCCGTCAACGCCATCAAGTCCGAGCTCTACGACAGCGACGGCACGGGTGGCACCGACTACAGCCGCGCCGTCAGCATCGCCTTCCACGCCGACGCCGCGACGCCGGGCAGCGAGTCCAACCCGGCCGAGTACATCAGCACCGAGTGGGCGCACTACACCTACGACGGCTCGGATGCCAACCACGCCGTGACCATCGTGGGTTGGGACGACAACTACGCCAAGGAGAACTTCGCCGCAGGCTTCGCCGACGCCGACAAGGCAAAGCACACCCCCGAGGGCAACGGCGCCTGGCTCGTCAAGAACAGCTGGGGCTCCGAGAGCGCGGATTGCGCCGAGTCCCAGGAGTTCTGGGACGATTGGGGCATCGAAGACGAGAACGGCAAGCACACCGGCTACTTCTGGCTGTCCTACTACGACCGCAGCCTCGAGATGATCGAGACCTACGACTTCGACCTCAGCTCCTACAACGACAACACCGACTACGTGGCCGACCAGTACGACTACATGGCCACCGACAAAACCGTCCTGAACAAGTTCACGACCCCCACCAGCGCCGCCAACATCTTCACGGCCGACGCCGACATGGACGTGCGCACCCTCTCCTGCGCGACCTACAAGCCCAACACCACCGTCACCTTCCAGGTCTATCTGCTGGACGACACCAACGGCAAGGAGAGCTTCTCGCCTAGCGGAGATCCCGTCTACACCGGCGAGGCCACCTTCGAGTTCGGAGGCTACCACCGCATCACCCTTGATGAGTCCGAGTGGATCCCCATGCGCGAGGGCCAGCGCTACGCCGTGGTGACCACCCAGAAGTCCGGCGACGCGTACTACGTGGGCGTCGCCATCAACGAGGACGGCCTGCCCACCAGCGACGAGGAGTGGAAGATAGTCGAGGCCAACCTCAAGAAGAAGGCCGCGGATAACTACATCCAGAAGTATGGCGAGCAGCTTGAGGAGTACTACACCACGGACGAGAAGGGCATCCAGGAGTTCGCGGTGCTTAAGGCGCAAAACCCCGGCAAGTCCGACCGGGAAATCATCAGCATGGTCGTCGACCAGATGGCCAAGACCGAGGAAGGCCAGAAGGAGATCGAGCAAGGCACCGCGCAGCTTGTCGAGAACCTCAAGAACGCCCACTTCGTCGGCAAGGTCAACGCCGGCGAGAGCTGGATCGGTGGCATCGGCGACACCGGCGAGTTCGAGTGGGAGGACTGGACCGGGATCGTTGACGTGGTCAAGGGCACCGAAGCTTACGCGGGCGCCGCCGTGGACAACGCCTCGATCAAGGCCTTCGCCGAGCTTGACGATTTCGCCGAGGTCAGCGAGTTGACCGACCTCGATTCCGCCATCGCCGCCGCCAAGGCGCTTCTCGCCTCCGCCTGCGTGAGCGAGGACGGCTCTGACGTGGCCGAGGGCAAGACCTGGATGACCCAGGCCGACTACAACGCCTTGAAGGCCGCCGTCGACGCGGCCGAGAAGGTCCTGGCAACCGCCGGCGACGACTACAAGAACACCCTGGTCAAGGGCACCGCCAGCAGCGAGGAGGTCACCGCCCAGACCGCGGCCGTCAACGCCGGGGCCGCCAAGGCCGTGACCAAGCCGGCCGGCGAGAAGGCCTCGGCCGAGGGCGAGGGTGAGGCCCAGACCCAGACCACGGTCGAGACCACCGTGACCAAGAAGGGTAAGAAGAACACCCCGTCCACCGGCGACGCCGCCAACGGCGCGGCCGCGGGTCTTCTCGCCCTGGCCGGAGCGGCCTGCGTGGGCGCCTACGCCGCGCGCCGCCGCCACGAGTAGGGACGCCGGTTAAGACCGCGCCCGCGACACCCGAGTTCCCATTTCGGCCCGATCTTTGTACAAAGGTCGGGCCGTTTTGAGAAAAACCTACAAACAACGGCGCGTTTTAGGAAGCGAGAAGCCCTCAACCCACAAACATCGGCCTATTCTGGGAACGCAAGCGCCCCGCAACACAAAAAGCCGCCGGCATCACGAAGACGCCGGCGGCTTTGCTTTAGATGGTCGGGTTGACTGGATTCGAACCAGCGACCCCTGCGTCCCGAACGCAGTGCTCTACCAAACTGAGCCACAACCCGTAGCAAGCGAGTATTCTAGCAGATTTCCTCGCGAGTTCCAACCGTCAATGTGGCAAATGACCACCAATTGTGGTCGTGAGCCGCCCGCTCGGCCAGGGCGCGGGCGTCAGCCAGGGTCTCGCACACCGCAAAGACGCAGCTACCGGACCCGGTGACAATGGCGGCCAGCGCCTCGTCCTGCTCGGCGGCCCAGGCCTCTACCTGCGCGCATCCAGCCTGCAACGCCTTGGCGGCGGGCGCCAGGTTGTTGAAGAGAAGCCCGGTCACGGCCGCGGCGTCGCCGGCGCGCAGGGCGTCCAGCACCCCGTCATACCCGCGGGCCTCCACCGGCGCGGCGTCGAAGGCCTCGTACGCGGCCTTGGCCGAGACGCCCTCCCCCTCCGGCATGATCAGCGCCACTGGCAGGGCAAGCGGCGAGAAGCTCTCTACCAGCACGTCTCCGCCGCCCAGGAAAAGCGACGGCACGGGGTCGAGAAAAAACGCGACGTCCGCGCCCACCTGGCGCGCGACCTCAGCCACCAGCGGGTCCTTGGCGTCGACGCCCCAGCGCTCGGCCAGAAGACGCAGCGTGGCGCCGGCGTCTGCCGAGGAACCGCCCAGGCCCGCCTTCTCGGGGATGCGCGCCTCGACGTCGATGCGCACGCACGCCTCCACGCCCAGGCGCTCGGCCAAAAGGGTCGCCGCCTTCCACACCGTGGTCTTCTCGGGCGCCACGCACAGCGCCGGCTCGTGGCAGACCGTGAGGGCGGGCGCGTCGCTCACCGTAACGGTGTCGAACAGGCCCACCGGCGCCATGACGGAGTCGACGCGGTGATAGCCGCGCTCGTCGGTTTGGGTGTGGATGCCCAGGTGCAGGTTGACCTTGCACGGGGCGTCGATTGTCTGGGTGGCAGCCATAAAAGGAAAAAAGCCCGAGGGCCCGCAGCTACTCTTCGACCATCACGTAGTCGAAAAGGCGCTCGCCGGTCTGGGCGTCGAACAGCTCGACCGCGCCGGTGAGCACGTCGACGTACTGGTAGGACTGGCGCGCGGTACGGCCGCGGCGCTCCTCGACCTCGACGACGAACAAAGAGGGGTGGGCGTTGACCAGGGTGCCGGCGCGCTCGACGACGCGGGAGCGGCCCATGTTGGCCTTGACCTTGATGCGCTTGCCCTGCAGCTCAAGCAGCTGCTCGCGGATCTCGTCCACGCGGTTGACCGAAGGGATCTCGTTATCCATCTACAGCCTCCAAGCCCCGTTTGGGGCCAAAAAGTCAGAATACGCGAACGTCAATCATACCAAGCCGCGAAACAAGCCCACAAGCTCGATTTTGTAACCACACGGCATGCCCATTTTGTCGGGGCCGGGCGAGCGGCCCATAATGCCCCGGCGAGAAGTTCACCAAGGTGTACACTGTGCCAAAATCAAACCCGATGATTGGAGCGCCATGGACCAGCAGCGTCTTGCTCGCGTACAAAACAACCTCTCTGAGCTGGGGCTTTCCCAGATGCTTCTGGTGGACCCGCTGTCCATCTGGTGGCTGTGCGGCTACTACGCCGAGCCCTACGAGCGCTTCTTGGGCCTCTACGTCCCCGCCGCCGGCGCGGGCCAGCCCGTCTTGTTCTGCAACCGCCTGTTCCCCGACGCCTCGGCCTGCTGCGATGACGTGCGCGTCTTTGACGACACCGAGAACCCCGTGGCGCTTCTCGCCCAGGTCGTCGATCCCACGGCGACGCTGGGCGTGGATAAGGACCTCTCGGCCAGGTGGCTCGTGCCCCTGATGGAGGCGGGCGCGGCCGCGGGCGTCAAGCTGGCCAGCGGCGCCGTCGACGACGCGCGCTCCATCAAGGACGCGCGCGAGCAGGAGCTCATGCGCCAGGCCTCGGCCACCAACGACCGCGCGATGGAGTGGCTGGTGGCGCAGCTGCGCCCCGGCGTGACCGAGCTGCAGATCGCCGAGGGGCTTCTCGGCGAGTACCGCAGGCTGGGCGCCCAGGACCACTCCTTCAACCCCATCGTGAGCTTTGGCGCGCACGGCGCCGACCCCCACCACGAGCCCGACAACACGCCGTTTACCGTGGGCGACGTCGTCTTGTTCGACGTGGGCTGCAAGCAGGACTGGTACTGCTCGGACATGACGCGCACCTTCTTCACCGCTCAGCCCACCGACCACCAGCGCCGCGTCTACGAGGCCGTTCGTCGCGCCAACGAGGCCGCCGAGAAGCTCGTGGCGCCCGGCGTCGAGTTTGCCGAGATCGACCTGGCCGCCCGCCGCGTCATCGAGGACGCCGGCTGGGGCCCCGCCTTCAACCACCGCCTGGGCCACCAGATCGGCCTGGTCGACCACGAGCCCGGCGACGTCTCGAGCGTCCACCACGAGCCCGTGCGCCCCGGCCAGTGCTTCTCCATCGAGCCGGGCATCTACCTGCCCGACGACATCGGTGTGCGCATCGAGGACCTGGTCATCGTGGGTGAGACGGGCTGCGAGGTGCTCAACAGCTACCCCAAGGAGCTCACGGTCCTTAAGATCTAGGGACCCGACGCGCCGCGCGGCTCCAGCCACAACCCTGATACACAAAACCGGCCCGGCCTCCTGGGGGATAGGAAGCCGGGCCGAATTACAGCCATGGTTATGGGTCGGGCCTCTCCCCTCCCGGGTAGAGCGCAAGACCAGCGCCTCGTTTCTCGGAGACGGCCACGGATCGTTTGTGCGGGTGATCTTATCGCAGCACGTCTATCCCGATAGCTAAAACGCTGCGACCACCAGGGCGAGGCCGCTCGAACCAAAGCCAAAAGGATTGCCGCCACGTCGAGGCCCCTGCCCGTCCATGTCGGTCTAGAGACGTGCTCTAGATAGGAGCATTCTAGCGCAGTTTTGCGACCAAGTCCTCCAGCGCGTGGAATCGATGAGAAATCCGGTTCTTCTCCTCGGGATCGAGCTCGGCCATCGAGCGGCCGGGGGCGTCGTCGGGCAGGAACAGCGGGTCGTAGCCAAAGCCGTTGGTGCCGCGGCGAGAAAAGCCGATCTTACCGGGGCAGTCGCCGTCGCCGCGCAGGATCTTCTCGCCGTCGACCAGGACAACGGAGGAGTGGAAGTGGGCGCCGCGGCCGGCCTCGTCGACGTCGGCCAGCTCGGCCAGGAGCTTGTCGTTGTTGGCGGAGTCGTTGCCGTGCTCGCCCGCCCAGCGGGCAGAAAAGATGCCGGGGGCGCCGTCGAGCGCATCCACGCAGAGGCCCGAGTCGTCGGCCACGGCCAGGGGAAGGCCGGTCTCCTTCTGGGCGGCACGCGCCTTGATCAGGGCGTTCTCGTAGAAGTTCGCGCCGTCCTCAACGGGATCGTCGAAGTCGCCCAGGTCGCCCAGGGCCACAAAGGCCACGCCCGGCATGACGGACGAGAGGATGGCCTCGATCTCGGTCACCTTGTGCGCGTTTCCGGTTGCGACCACGACGGTTTTCTGCGGGTCGAGCGATGCGATGTCGATCTTTGCCATGGTTTTCCTTTCTTTGACGCGGGGCGTTTCCCGCGGATCCGTTTGATGCCCGCGGCAACCATACCGCAAAACGGCGCGCCCCTCTCGCGCGCTCAATTTAGGCGCCATATTGGTGCTTTTCCGCTGAGGGGCGCTCAATTTGGATGGGGTATTGGTACTCCAAGCCCT
>CAVDTK010000049.1:0-3423 GCA_963611755.1 Oscillibacter sp. ER4 | reverse complement strand
TCCTCGGGGTAGTCGAGGTCGAGAAGGGCGCGGCCGCCCACGATCCCCGCCGAAACGGCGGCAACCTGGCCGGTCAGCGGCAGGCGCGGTAGCTTACCGGCCTCGACCAGGCTCATAAGGGCACCGTGCAGGGCCACCCACGCGCCCGTGACCGAGGCCGTTCGGGTGCCGCCGTCGGCCTGGATGACGTCGCAGTCCAAGGTGATGGTGATCTCGCCCAAGCGATCCAGGCGACAGACCGAACGAAGGCTGCGGCCAATCAGGCGCTCGATCTCCATGCTGCGGCCCTTACGGCCGTTGTACTCCCTCTTTGACCTGCGGTTTGTTGAGGCGGGAAGCATCGCGTACTCGGCGGTGACCCAGCCGGCGTGCTGCCCCTTGCGCCATTTGGGCACGCCCTCCTCGACAGTCGCCGAGCACAGCACGCGCGTGTCGCCGAACTCCGCCAGGCACGAGCCGTCGGCGTTCTTCATCACGCCCGGCGTCAGGCTGACGGGGCGCATCTGGTCGAACGCCCGCTCGTAGCTGCGCTTTATTCCCATGTCCTGCGTGTTTGTCGCGTTTATCGCCACGGTCGTCGCCCTTCTCGCTGTGGATGTCCCTGCGCTTCCCAGTTCCCGCGCACAAAAGCAAACCCCCGAGCCGCATGGCGCGGATCGGGGGCCTTAAGTTCCTGGTGGGCGATGAGAGGTTCGAACTCCCGGCCTTGTGCGTGTAAAGCACCTGCGCTAGCCGCTGCGCCAATCGCCCAAGCGGTAATGTAGTCTACCATATGCCTTGAGTTTTCACTTCCGCACCCATCGACCAGCATTGGACAGCATGGATACCACAAATCTTTCGGGCATCGTGAGCCTCCTTGGCGAGAAGGGCCTCCTGGCCGCGGCCCACAACATCGACGATGAGCTGGGCCTCGCCGCGGTCACCGGCTGCGACTGCGACTCGCGTGTCGTGAAGCCCGGCCACATCTTTGTGTGCAAAGGGGCCGCATTCAAGCCGGCCTATCTTTTGAGCGCGCTCGAGAAGGGCGCCGTTGCCTACCTCTGTGACGAGGCCTCCTACCAGGGGCTTAGTGAGGCAGCTCCCGGCGTCGCGGCCATCGTGGCCACAGACCTGCGCCGCGCCATGGCCTACGTCTCGGCCGAGGCCTTCGGCCACCCCGACCGCGACATCAAGGTCCTGGGCATCACGGGCACCAAGGGCAAGTCGACCGTCTCGTACATGCTGCGAGCGGTGCTCGACGGCGAGAAGCCCTTCTCGGCCACCGGCGTCATCGGGTCGATCGACACCTTCGACGGCATCGAGAACGAGGAGAGCCACAACACCACGCCCGAGAGCCCGGACCTGTGGCGCCACCTGGCCAACGCCCGCGACGCCGGCCTGGCCTACATGGACATGGAGGTCTCGAGCCAGGGCCTCAAGTACGACCGCGTGCTGGGGCTGGAGCTGGACGTCGCGTGCTTCCTGAACATCGGCCGCGACCACATCTCCCCCGTTGAGCACCCGGATTTCGACGACTACTTCGAGAGCAAGCTGCGAATCTTCGACATCTGCCGCGCCGCCGTGATCAACATGGACTGCGAGCACGCCGACGTCATCGCCGAGCGCGCCGCCCGTTGCCCGCGCGTGCTGCGCTTCTCGGCAAAGGGGGCCGAGGGCGCCGACGTCTGGGCCACCGACATCGAGACCGGCTATGGATTCGTGCAGTTCACGGCCCATACGCCCAGCTGGACGGACGCGTGCGTCCTTTCCATGCCGGGCCTCTTCAACGTGGACAACGCGCTGGCCACCATCGCGATCGCCGAGCTTCTGGGCCTAGGCGAGAAGGACATCGTGGGGCCGCTGTCGTTTGCTAAGGTGCCGGGGCGCATGGAGCTTCTCTCCACGCCGTCGCGCCGCGTGACCGCGCTGGTGGACTACGCGCACAACAAGCTGTCCTACCAGCGACTCTTCCCCTCGGTCAAGCAGGAGTTCCCGGGGTACCGCGTGATCGCGCTGTTTGGCGCGCCCGGCGGCAAGGCCTACGAGCGCCGCGTTGAGCTGCCGCAGGAGGCCGCCAAGTGGGCCGACTACCTCATCTACACCGAGGAGGACCCGGCCAACGACCCTGTGGAGGAGATCTGCCGGCAGATGGCCGAGGCCACGCCCGAAGGCTGCGCCTACGAGGTCATTCTCGACCGCGAGGAGGCCATCCGCCGCGCCGTCCAGCTGGCCTACGAGGGCAAGGGCCCCGCGATCGTGTGCCTTCTGGCAAAGGGCGACGAGACCCGTCAGCACATCGGCAACGATTTTCTCCCCTGCCGCGCAGACGGCGACATCTTCCAAGAGGCCGTCCGCACGTACGAGACGGTCTAGCCGCCGAGAAACCCCGACACAAGAAAAGCCCGCCGCGCTTCTTTGTTGGAAGCGCGGCGGGCGTTTTTCGTGACGGAACGGGCCGGGGCGGGCCCTAAGCTTGAAACTACCTACGACTTAGAAGTCGATGTCCGTGTCGTAGTAGCAGGCCTTGAGGATCTTCTCGAAGTCGGCGGCCTTGGTCTCGCGCGGGTTCTCGGGCGTGCAGGCGTCCTGCTCGGCGTTGGCGGCGATGGCGGGCAGCTTGGCGAGGAACTCCTCCTCGGAGACCATCTGCGGGTTCTCGGCGTCGACCCTCACGCCGCCGTTCGCGTAATCCTTGATGGACTGCGGGATGTTGAGCTGGTCGTTGAGATCGCGGATCTTCTGAACGAGCGCGGCGACGAGCTCCTCGTTCGTCTCGCCGGGAAGGTGCAGGACCTCCTTGGCAACGTAGGCGTAGCGCTCGGCCGCGCGCGGGTCCTTGGAGTTCCACTGGATGACCTTGCCGAGATACATGGCGTTGGCGGCACCGTGGATGATGTGGCCGTTCTCGAACGCGGCGCCGGTCTTGTGCGCCATGGAGTGCACGATGCCCAGAAGGCCGGACGAGAAGGCGATGCCGGCGATGCACTGGGCCTCGTGCATGTGCTGACGGGCCTCCTTGTCGCCGGTGTAGGACTTGGGCAGCCACTCGACGATCTCGCGGATGCCGTGCAGGGCGTTGGCGTCGGTGAACATGGACGCGAAGGTGGAGACGTAGGCCTCCATGCAGTGCGTCAGGGCGTCCATGCCGGTGTGCGCGCAGAGCTTGGCGGGCATGGAGTAGGTGAGCTCGGGGTCAACGATGGCCACGTCAGGGGTGATGTTGAAGTCGGCCAGCGGATACTTGATGCCCTTCGCGTAGTCGGTGATGACGGAGAACGCGGTGACCTCGGTCGCGGTGCCGGAGGTGGAGGAGATGGCGCAGAACTTGGCCTTCTGGCGCAGCTCGGGGAAGGAGAAGGGCTGGATGATGTTCTCGAAGGACTCCTCGGGGTACTCGTAGAAGACCCACATGGCCTTCGCGGCGTCGATCGGGGAGCCGCCGCC
>CAVDTK010000048.1:0-15308 GCA_963611755.1 Oscillibacter sp. ER4 | reverse complement strand
CCGCCTCGGTGGAACGCTTTGGCCTCTATTTTGCCTCGGGGGCGCTCCTTAACGTGTTGGTGCGGTGGCTTGAGCAGGGCGCGCGCGAGTCCCCCGAAGAGCTGGCCGCGTTCTGCGCGCGTCTTTTGCGCGAGGGGATGGCGAGAAGGTAGGCGCGCCCGCGCGGGAGGCGCTCAATTTGGAGTGCATATTGGTACTTTTGCGGCGATTTGGGCGAGGTCGAGTTTCTCGCCAACGCGTCTACCTGGGCTTTTGCTGAGAAGGGCGTTTGCGCCAGCGGCCAATTCGGCCAAAACGTACCAACATCCCCACTTTTCTGAGCGCCCCCAAGCCAAAACCTACCAACATGCGCCCCAAATTGAGCGCACCCGGCCTGCCGCCCAACCCGACAGGCATCGCGCGGCCGTTAGAATAGGCCCCACGTAACCAAAAAGGAGGCAACCCCTTGGACATCGAGTACCTGCTGTTCCTGCAGTCCGTCCGCGACGCGACCGGCACGCTCATCCCCGAGCTCTTAAACTTCCTGAGCAAACTCGCCGTGAGCGAGATCCCCGTCATGATGATCTGCTTCGTCTACTGGGCCTTCGACCGGCGCGCGGGCAAGCGCCTCATCGGCGGCCTTTCGCTGGGCCTCTTCGCAAACGGCCTGCTCAAGCTTACGTTTTGCGTCTACCGCCCCTGGGTGCGCGACGCGCGCGTCCTGCCCTACGGCGACTCGAAGGTCGCGGCAACCGGCTACTCCTTCCCCAGCGGGCACGCGGCGTGGTCCGTCTCGACCTTCGGCGGCGTGGGCGAATGGTTGCGCCGAGAAGGCCGTCGCGTCCTTTGCGCCCTGTTCTGGATATTCGTCGCGCTCGTCTTGCTCTCTCGCAACTACCTGGGCGTCCATACCCCGCAAGACGTCATCGTGGGCCTCGCGGCGACCGTCCTTTCCATGTTCGCGATCGATAGAATCGAGGCCTGGACCGACAAAGACCCCAAGCGCGACTTCATCGTAATGGCCGCAGGCCTCGCGCTGTGCATCACCGCCGCGGTCTACTACCAGGTCAAACCCTACCCTCTCGACTACGCGGCCGACGGAAGCCTGCTCGTGGACCCCGTGAAGATGACCACCGACGCCTACCAAGGCATCGGGTTTCTCGCCGGCTACGTGGTCTCCCGCGCGATCGAGCGCCGCGGCTTCGACTTCGACATCAAAGAGAGGCTACCCAAGCGCGACCGCGTGATCTGCGCAATCCTTGCCCTCATCCCCTTCTATTTCATGCTGACGGTAGGCATCAGCCTCGTGAAAGCCCTGCTGGGGTCTGCCGCCAAGAACGTGATCATGTTCTTCCTGGCCCACTTCTACGCGATGGTCATCGTGCCCGCCCTGATGTCTTTGTGGGCCAAGCTCCGCCGCCGATAAGCACCTGTCGAGAAGCCCTCGCGCCGCCGCAGCCCGCCGCCCGCCCGTTACAATAAGACCCACCCGCCAGATAAGGAGGCCGTAATGGACATCGAATACCTGCTGTTCCTGCAGTCCGTCCGAGACTCGATGGGCTCGTTTTTCCCCAACTTCATGGAAGCCGTGAGCGAGATCGCGGTAAGCGAGATCCCCGTCTTGCTGATCTGCTTTGTCTACTGGGCGCTCGACCGGCGCGCGGGCAAGCGCATCATCGGCGGCTACTCGCTGGGCCTGTTCATGAACGGCCTGCTCAAGCTCACGTTCTGCGTCTATCGCCCCTGGATCCGCGACGCGCGCGTCCTGCCCTACGGCGACTCGAAGGTCACCGCCACCGGCTACTCCTTCCCCAGCGGCCACTCGACCCGCGCGACCGCGACCTTCGGCGGCGTGGGCGAATGGCTACGCCAGCAGGAGCGCCGCGTGATCTGCGCGCTGCTGTGGATCCTCGTCGCGCTCATCATGTTCTCCCGCAACTTCCTGGGCGTCCACACGCCGCAGGACGTGATCGTGGGCTTTGCCTCGACGGTTCTCTCGATGTTCGTGATCTACAAGATCGAGGACTGGACCGATGCCGACCCCAAGCGCGACTTCATCGTGATGGCCGCGGGCCTGGCGCTTGCCGTCGCCGCAGCGATCTTCTTCATGGTCAAGCCCTATCCCCTTGACTACACGGCCGACGGAAGCCTGCTCGTCGACCCCATGAAGATGGCCAACGACTCCTTCCAGGGCATCGGGTTCATCGCCGGCTACGTGATCTGCCGCGCGATCGAGCGCCGAGGCTTCGACTTCGACAAGAAGCTCGTCATGCGCGACCGCCTGGTCTGCGCCGTCGTGGGCCTCGTCCCGCTCTACCTTGTCCTGAACCTTGGCCCGGACTTCTTGAAGGCCCTTATCGGCGCGGCAGGCAAGAACGTGGTCGTCTACTTCTTCATCACCTTCTACGCGATGGTCGTCATGCCCGCGGTGATGTCGCTGGTGGCCAAGTTCCAGAACCGATAAACCCCGGCGAGAAGGGCGTGGCGCGGCAGCGCTCGCGTCTCCGCGCTCCCCCACGCGACCAACCCAGCCACGAAAAAGGCGCGGGACCCCAACTAAAGGGTCCCGCGCCTTCTCGTTTGCGCTGCTGAGAAACCCGCTACTTCGCCGCCTTCTCGCGGTTGAAGTTGATGAGGCAGCCCGCCTTGACGATGGCGCGCTCCTCGGGCGTCATGGCCGCGATGTAGAGGCTCACCTGCGAAACCGAGCCGTCCGCGCGCACCATATAGGCCGCGATGTCGGCCAGGTCGCCGTCGAGCGCCGCGCGGATGCCGGGCACGAAGACGTAGTCGCCCACCTCGAAGCCGGGCTCGCCCTTCAGCTGGAACGGCAGCATGCCCCAGTTCATGACGTTGGAGCGGTAGCGCTTGGTCGCGTACTCGCTCACGATGTTGGCCAGGCCGCCGATCACGCGCTGGCAGCTGGCGGCCTGCTCGCGGGCAGACCCGTCGCCGGGCTTGACGGCGTAGACCATGCTGCCGTACTCGGTCGCGGCAGCATCCGCCGCAACGCCCGCGCCCTCAAGCGCCGAGAAGACCGCGCCCAGCGCCGCATCGGCCTCGACAAGGCTCTGACCTGCGACGCGTTTCTTCTCCACGGCGTCGACGGCCTTGGAGCGGCCCACGTACTCCGGGTCGCGGCGGCTCAAGGTGAACTCGGCCAGGCCCAGGGGGTTGGAGCGGAACGACGACGTCTCGCCAGACGGGATAAGCTCGTCGGTCGTGGTCACCGGATCCATGATCTTGGAGCAGACCTTGAGGAGAATGTCGTCGGCCAAGGGCTCCATCGCGGGCCACGGCTTGATGTTGGGGCCTTCGACCAGCTCGGCGGCCGTGTCGGCCTTGCCGTAGCCCCAGTAGACGCGCTTGTCGTAGGGCGCGGAGTCGAAGGTGTACGCGCAGTCCTCGTCCCAGGTGTCCTCGGGAAGGTCGGTGGCCGGGGTGAGCACGCCGCCCGCCGCAGCGGTGGCGGCGATGGAGCGCGCGTCCATGAGGGCCACGGCGGCGAGCTGGCCGTTACCGGGCTTGGAGCCCTCGCGGTTGGGGAAGTTGCGCGTGGTGTGGCGGATGGACAGGTCGTTGTTGGCCGGCGTGTCGCCCGCGCCGAAGCAGGGGCCGCAGAAGGCGGTGCGCACGATGGCGCCGGCCTCCATGAGGTCGTAGACGTAGCCGCGGCGCGCGAGCTCCAGGGCCACGGGCTGGCTCGTGGGATAGACGGCCAGGTTGAACTCGCCGTTTCCGGTGTTGGCGCCCTTGAGCGCGCGGGCCGCCTGGACCACGCTGTTGTAGTTGCCGCCCGAGCAGCCGGCGATGACGCCCTGCTGCACGTGGAGCTTGCCGTCTACCACCTTGTCCAGCAGGCTGAACGAGACCTTCTCGCCGCCGACACGCGCGGCCTCGACCTCGACCTCGTGCAATATGTCGGTGAGGTTCTCGTTGAGCTCGTCGATGGTGTATGCGTTGGAGGGGTGGAACGGCAGCGCGATCATGGGCTTCACGGCCGAGAGGTCAACGTGCACGCAGCCGTCGTAGTAGGCCACGTCTGCCGGGGCCAGCGCCTTGTAGTCGTCGGCGCGGCCGTGGGCGGCGAGAAACGCCTGGGTGTCCTCGTCGGTCGCCCAGATGGAGGACAGGCACGTGGTCTCGGTGGTCATGACGTCGACGCCGTTGCGGTAGTCGGTGGTCATGCTCGCGATGCCGGGGCCCACGAACTCCATGACCTTGTTCTTGACGTAGCCGTTGGCAAAGACCGCGCGGATGATCGCCAGCGCGACGTCGTGCGGGCCCACGCCGGGGCGGGGCGCGCCGGTGAGGTAGATGGCGACGACGCCCGGGTAGGCCACGTCGTAGGTGTCGCGCAGCAGCTGCTTGGCCAGCTCGCCGCCGCCCTCGCCCACGGCCATCGTGCCCAGGGCGCCGTAGCGGGTGTGGGAGTCCGAGCCCAGGATCATCTTGCCGCAGCCGGCGAAGTTCTCGCGCATGAAGGAGTGGATGACGGCGATGTGCGGGGGCACGAAGATGCCGCCGTACTTCTTGGCGGCCGACAGGCCGAAGACGTGGTCGTCCTCGTTGATGGTGCCGCCCACGGCGCACAGGCTGTTGTGGCAGTTGGTGAGCACGTAGGGCAGCGGGAACTTCTCCATGCCCGAGGCGCGCGCCGTCTGGATGATGCCCACGAAGGTGATGTCGTGGCTGGCCATGGCGTCGAAGCGGACCTTCAGCATCGACGGGTCGCCGCTGGTGTTGTGCGCCTGCAGGATCGACCAGGCGATGGTTCCCTTCTTGGCCTCGTCGGGCGTGGCCGCGATTCCGGCGGCCGCGGCCTCGCTTTGCGGCACGACCTTCTCGCCGCCGACCAGGTACACACCCTCGTCATAGAGCTCTACCATGCAAAACCCCTCTCCGTAAGGCCCCGTCAGGGGCACAAGCAGCACGGTTGGACGCAATACGTCCATTATCCACAGATGGGTTGCGTGGATATTTCCAAAACCATAAAGGGCGCGGGCTGGGGTACGATTCATCCGAAAAACACCCTAAAGGAGAAGCCCATGGACACCAAGACCTGGCCGGACACGCACGCCATCCCCGGCGCGCTGACCAAGGCCGACATCTACCGCCTGCTGGACGAGCACGGCTTCGAGTACCAGGCCGTCGAGCACCCGCCGGTCTTCACCGTCGAGGAGGCCGACGCGCTGGCCAAGCTGCCGTTTGCCGCCCACGAGGCCAAGAACTTCTTCCTGCGCGACCCCAAGCACCGCGAGTTTTACCTGGTCACGGTGCCCGACCACAAGCAGGTCGACCTCAAGGCGCTGCAGGCGCAGCTACAGAGCAAGCGGTTGTCCTTTGCAAGCGAGCAGGACTTGGCCGAGAAGATCGGCATCTACCCGGGCGCCGTCACGCCCTTCGCGGCCTTGAACGCCGAGCCGGGCAGCATCCACGTGGCCTTGGACGCCGACTTCTCCCGCTGGGGCTGGGTGGGCTGCCACCCCTGCAGCAACACCGCGAGCGTCCACGCGCGCGTGGGCGACCTTCTCGCCTTGTTGCGCGAGGCCGGGCACGAGGTCGCCTTCGTGGAGCTGTAGCGGGCGGGCCGGAGCCGAGCAACCGCGCGACGCAATCACGTCAACGCCAGACCAACAAAACACCAGGCAGAAGGCCAAGAAAAGGAGCCGAACCATGGGCAAGAAGAGGATCGCGATCATCACGGGCGCCACCTCGGGCGTGGGCCGCGAGTTCACCCGGCAGCTCGACGCGGAGCGCGCGGGCGCCCTCGACGAGCTGTGGCTCGTTGCCAGAAGCGAGATCAACCTAGTGGAAGTGGCCGAGAAGTGCTCCCACGCCTGCCGGCTCTTCCCCCTGGACCTCACGCAGGAGGCCAGCTGGGAGGCCATCGCCGACGCCCTGGCCAAAGCGGGCGACGTAGCCGTCATGTGGCTCGTGAACTCGGCGGGCTACGGCCGCTTTGGCTACCTGGACGAGATCGCCGCGGCCGACAACGTGGGGATGGTGCGCCTGAACTGCGTGGCGTTGACGGCCATGGTCTCTGCCGCGCTGCCCTACATGGACCGCGGATCGTGCATCGTGAACCTGGCCTCGGTCGCGGGCCTCATGCCCCAGCCCGAGCTTTCCGTCTACAGCGCGACCAAGCGCTTTGTGCTGGACGTCACGCGCACCCTGAACTACGAGCTGCGCGGCACCGGCATCACCGCCTGCGCCGTGTGCCCCAAATTCATGGACACGCGCTTTCTGGATGCGGCCGGGGACGCTCAGGCCGTGCGCCGCATGACCACGATCGGCTTCGAGGACGTGCGCCACGTGGTGTCCTACGCCATCAAGAAAGCCCAGGAAGGTCGCTCGATGTGCATCCCTGCGCGTGACATGCGCCTGGCCTACGCGGCAACGAGGTTCCTGCCCGCGGGCGCCGTCTTCAAGCTGCAGGACGCGCTGTTCACGGCTGCGGCCGGTCCTTCGACGCCGAGAAAAGCGCGGCGCTAGACAACAGAGCGGCGCCAGAACTTATGCGGCTTGGCCTTTGCAGCCGATCTTCACGAGCGAGCGGTTGCGATAGGTGAGGTCTCCCCTGCTCACAAAGCCCATGCGCTCCCAGAAAGCGTTGGCTGCGTCGTTTGCCGCGCAGGCCACGAGCGCCACCGTGGTGACCGATTTTCTCGCCAGCGCGTCGAGCGAGGCCTGGACCAGGGCAGACCCCACGCCTTGGCCGCGAAACTCCCGTGTGACGCCCATGTGATAGATGTAGCCGCGCCGACCGTCCTCGGTGGCCAAGATCGCGCCCACCAGGCGGCCGTCGCTGGCGACGGCGGCAAAACACGTGTCGGGGTTTCTCTCTAAAAGGCGCGCTATGGCCTCGCGCGAGTCCTCGGTGTCAGAGAGCGCCGAGCCGCGGCAAACAAGCCACAGGTCAACCAAGGCGTCGTAGTCATTGAGCGTGATGAGTCGGATCTCCATGCCGCTCCTTTCACGGGACTTTTGGCCATGGTACCCCCGGAGCAAGGCGACGATACGCCTTATCTGCGGTTTGTTTGTCTCTGCGGCAAGAAATCCCTGCTCAGCGGTGGGCAGGTACGGCGCGCCCCGCGCCCGCCAGCCCTACTCGTCCGGCTGACACTCCAGAATATCGCCCGGCTGGCAATCGAGTTCCCTGCAGATGGCCTCCAACGTGGAGAAACGCACGGCGCTCACCCGGCCGCACTTCAGGCGGCTGAGGTTGACCTCCGACACACCGATCTTCTTAGCCAGGTCCTTCGAGCGCATCTTCCTGTCGGCGAGCACCCTGTCCAACCGCACGACTATCACCGCATCCCCCTAGGCCTTTTGATTTGCGCGAGAATTTGAGATGGAGTCCAAAAACTCTCGGAATCCGATTATCGTTATCGTACCTTTACTTATCGTCTATCGATAATCGCTCTATGACGTGTCGGTGAACGGTAGCATCTTGGGCCGGAAACGGTCGGTTTATGGCATTATGTTCTGCATCCAAATTTCGCGTGCAGAAACAGACCATCTGGGAGGCCAGCGCATGAAGGAACTCGAGGATCGCATCCGCAAGGACGGTATTGTCCGTGAAGGGAACGTCCTGAAGGTAGACAGCTTCCTCAACCATCAATGCGACGTGGCGCTCTACGACCACATGGGCGCCGAGTGGGCGCGCCTGTTCGCCGGCAAGCGCGTGGACAAGATCCTCACCATCGAGAGCTCCGGCATCGGCATCGCCTGCGTGGCGTCCCAGCACTTCGGCGGCGTGCCCGTGGTCTTCGCGCGCAAGACCGAGTCCAAGAACCTCGACGGCGAGCAGTACCGCACGCAGATCAAGAGCTACACCAAGGGCCGCATCTACGAGGTCATCGTTGCCAAGCGCTTCCTCAACGCCGGCGAGCACGTCATCGTGATCGACGACTTCTTGGCCATGGGCTGCGCTCTCAACGGCCTTCTCGAGATCTGCGACGAGGCCGGCGTCGTTGTCGAGGGCATCGGCATCGCGGTCGAGAAGGGCTTCCAGCCCGGCGGCCAGCAGCTGCGCGAGCGCGGCTACCAGGTCGAGTCGCTGGCCATCGTCGAGGGCATGGACGAGAAGACCGGCACGATCGAGTTCCGATAAGGGCTTCTCGCCAACCGCGGCGGAGAAGTACAACCGAGCAGCACATCAGCGCCCCCAACCCGGGGGCGCTTTTTTGTACGTGCGGCCTCTCGTTGTCGCGATCCGGACTTATCGGAACTCCCACGGCCTCGTATTGTCGTGATCCGGACTTGTCGGAAGCCTCATTGTCGTTATCCAGACTTATCGGAAGCAAAACCTTCCGATAAGTCCCCAACACGACAAGCGCAGGGCTTCTCGCTTCCGATAAGTCCGGATCACGACAACGGCCCGCACGCCGCCGCTGAGAAGATCTTCTCGCATTGTGTATTGACACATGAACACATGCTCATATAATCAAACCCACAGACCGCACAAGCCCGCGAAGGGAACGCTTATGCCCGCAGACGCAAAAGGCCCCATCACCGTTGGCCGCGCCCCCGACGAGATGCCCGACGAGGAGCTTCTCTACGACCTGGCCGACCTCTTCAAGGTCTTCAGCGACACCACGCGCATCAAGATCCTCTTCACCCTGATGGGTCGCGAGCTTTGCGTGGCCGACATCGCCGAGGAGACTGGCAGCACCCAGTCGGCCGTCTCTCACCAGCTGCGTACCTTGAAGCAGGCCCACCTGGTCAAGTTCGAGCGCGACGGCAGGAACATCGTCTATTCCCTGGCAGATGACCACGTCTACTCCATGCTGAACCAAGGCATGAGCCACATCTGCGAGTAGAAGCGCGCCCCTGCACCGCCCGCACCACCCCACCACGTCATTAGTTTCTCGACCGAGAAAGGCAACGACCATGAAAAAGCAATTCAAGCTCGACGAGATCGACTGCGCCAACTGCGCCCGTGAGCTCGAGGAGGAGCTGGCCCAGCTCGACGGCGTCGAGGCCGTCTCGGTCAACTTCATGACCCAGAAGCTCACCCTTGAGGCCGCCGACGACGAGTTCGACGAGGTCCTGGACCGCGTGGTCGAGTTCACCGCCGAGGCCGAGCCCGATTGCGAGATCATCCTTTAGCACACCGCCCGCCGCGCCCGGCGGGCACTTTTCCGCACGATATATGAGCGCCTGCTCATACGTTCATCAATAGGAGAGGCAATGTCGGACCAGAAGAAGAACCCCAAGAAAAAGAAGAAGCGCCACAAGAAGGAGTCCCTGGAGCACAAGCTTCACCGCATCCTTTTGGCCCTGGCGATCTTTGCCGTGGTTTTCGCGGCCGATGAGCTGGGCGCGCTTTCCGCCCTCTTTGGCCAGCCGGGCGCCGTCTACGCGGGCTTCGTCTTGTTCCTTATCCCCTACCTGATCTCGGGCTACGACGTCCTACAGAAGGCATGGAACAACATCCGTCGCGGCCAGGCCTTCGACGAGAGCTTCCTCATGGTGGTGGCGACCGTGGGCGCCTTTGGCATGATCTTGTTCCCCGATACCGACCCTCACATGGCCGAAGGCGCGGCCGTCATGCTGTTTTACCAGGTAGGTGAGCTGTTCCAGGCCTACGCCGTGGGCAAGAGCCGCAAGTCCATCGCGTCCATGATGGACATCGCGCCAGACTTCGCCAACATCGAGGGCGCAGACGGCGCCCTGACCCAGGTCTCCCCCGATGAGGTGGCCGTGGGCAGCGTCATCGTGGTCAAGCCCGGCGAGCGCGTGCCCATCGACGGCGTCATCCTTGAGGGCGCAACGCAACTCGACACGGCGGCGCTCACCGGCGAGTCCGTGCCCCGCCATGCCGAGGCAGGCCAGGACGTGATCTCGGGCTGCATCAACCTGACGGGCCTCATCAAGGTCAAAACCACCAAGCCCTTCGGTGAGTCCACGGTGAGCCGCATCCTCGAGCTGGTCGAGAACGCCAGCGAGAAGAAAGCCCGCACCGAGAACTTCATCACCCGCTTCGCCCGCGTCTATACCCCCGCGGTCACGCTCTCGGCCGTGGCGCTCGCCCTTATCGGCGGCCTGGTCACGGGCGCGTGGGCCGACTGGCTGCTGCGCGGCCTCACGTTCCTTGTCGTATCGTGCCCGTGCGCCCTGGTGATCAGCGTGCCGTTGTCGTTCTTCGGCGGCATCGGCGGGGCCTCCAAGCTGGGCGTCCTTGTCAAGGGCTCCAACTACCTCGAGGCCCTGGCCGAGGTCGACACCGTGGTCTTCGACAAGACCGGCACCCTCACCAACGGGACCTTCTCCGTCGTCAAGACCTGCCCCGCGGACGGCATGCCGGCAGACGGGCTGCTCGAGCTGGCCGCACACGCCGAGGCCTTCTCGGACCACCCCATCGCGGTCTCCGTGCGCGAGGCCTATAAGGGCACGCTCGACCCCAAGCGCGTGGGCGACTCTGCCAACGAGGCCGGCCACGGCGTCACCGCGACCATCGACGGTCGCCAGGTCCTGGTGGGCAACGACAAGCTCATGGCCGAGGCGGGCATCGACGCGCCCGCGTGCCAGACCGTGGGCACGATCCTGCACGTGGCCGTCGACGGCAGCTACGCGGGCCACATCGTGATCGCCGACACGGTAAAGGAAGACGCCGAGAAGACCATCGCCGACCTGCACTCCGTTGGGGTTTCTCGCTGCGTCATGCTCACCGGCGACCGCGAGGAGGTAGCGGCCGACGTGGCCCGTCGCCTGGGCCTCGACGACTACCACGCGCAGTTGCTGCCCGCCGACAAGGTCGCCCGCGTGGAGGAGCTTCTCGCCGCGCAGGTGCCTAAGCACAAGCTCGCCTTCGTGGGCGATGGCATCAACGACGCGCCGGTCCTCACCCGCGCCGACGTGGGCATTGCCATGGGCGCCATGGGCTCGGACGCCGCGATCGAGGCCGCCGACGTGGTCCTGATGGACGACAAACCCTCCAACATCGCGCGCGCGATCACGCTGGCGAGAAAGACCATGGGCATCGTCTGGCAAAACATCGTGTTCGCGCTGGGCGTCAAGCTGCTGATCCTGGTGCTGGCGGCCCTGGGCATCGCCAACATGTGGCTCGCGGTCTTTGGCGACGTGGGCGTGGCGATCATCGCGATCCTTAACGCCATGCGCGCAATGGACGTGAGGTAGGGCGCCGGGGCCCGGCCAAAAGCCAATTTAGTGTACATAATTATAATGAACGCACCGGATATGCGGCATATCCGGTGCGTTTATCGTAATTGTGTACACTATTCGTGGCGAGAAGCCCGCTCCCTACTCCGCCGCGGCCCCCGGCCCCTCGATGGCCGGCTGGCGCCAAACCTCGTACGAGATCCAGGCGCAGGCCGCCACGTAGAGCATGTCCAAGATCCCCTGAACAGACAGGGCGTCGAGCGACGCGCGCAGGACGATACCCGCTACCAGCACCACCAGGTCGTAGCCAAACGAAAGGCCGTTCACCACCATGAACGGCACGACCCTGCCGGGGCGGTTGGAGCCGTAGATGCCAAGCGCGCCCACGGCCAGGTTGATCGCCGAGGAGACGCCGTTCACCACCACGTAGCGCAAGACGCCGTCGGAGTCGGCCAGGCCCAGGCCCTCGACCGAGATCCCGGCGTTTCCGGCCAGGTAGTACGCGATGGCCACGCCAAAGACCCAAAGCCCCACCAGCACGCCTTTCATCACGATGACCTCGCTCATCAGGTGCAGCGTGCGCTGGTGGCCGGTGCGCAGAAAGACCTCGCCGGTGACGCCGGCGTCGTGCTCGGCCGCGACCTTGTCGGCCAAGGTCGAGCAGATAAGCACGTAGGTCACGGTGCTGGCCAACACAACGGGGTTGAACAGGATGAACATGCCCATCCCCCAGCCCCAGACGATGGCGACCAGGGTGAGAAGCCCCACGAAGTAACAGAGCCCGCGGTAGGGCCCGATCTTTGACGAGTCGTCCGCGCCGCGAAGACCCAGCCAGGCCGTGAGCAGCAAAAGGCCTGCCACCGCCAGGATGATCGCACCGTAGGTGAAGACCGTCCACATGGACTCGTCGGCAAGGCCCAGCTGGCCGCGGTTCCAAAAGACCAGGGCCGACCCCAGCACCACGACGGCACCCAAAAGCGCCATGACAACCGACACGATGCGCAGCGTCACCTGCGCCGGCGTGCGCGGGATTGACGGTTTAATATCATTCATCAAACCAACTCCGAAGATCGCGGGGAAAGCCCGTACAGCCTCATTCTATTCCCCGAAGGTCTCCAGCTCATACGCGCTCTTCTCGGCGAGAAACCCCTGCTCGGCCAGGGCGCGCTCGATCTCGTCCAGGATCTCCTCGGACTCGGCCGTCACGTGGTGGAAGTGGTAGCCGCTCGTGATGAGCATGAGCGGGCTCGACTTGCCGGACTCGATCTGCTCCATGTAGGCGCGCACGTCTCGGCGGCTCGCGATGCCCAGCTCGCAGGAAAGCCGCCCGTAGACACGGTGGTTGACCAGCACGTCCTGCACGTGCCCGCCCAAGTCGACGATGAGGTTGAGCTCTTGCGGGGTCTCTTCCACCGAGTGGCGGCACTTGAAGAGGCGAGAAGGCCGCGTGGAGGCGCGCTTGAGCACGTAGCCGCGGTTGGTCGACTCGATGGGCCAGCCCTTGGAGCGCAGAAGCGCGATGTCCTGCACCACGATCTGGCGGCTGACCTCGCAAAGCCTGCCCAGGGCCGCGCCGGAGAGCGGCTCTTGCGCGCCGGAGAGCGCCGAGAGGATCTTCTCGCGCCTGGCGTCGCCGGCGGTCGCGGGTTTTGCGGGCAGGGGCATTAGCCGAGCACCTCCAAATGCTTGAGTGAGAGGTCTAGGATACCAGCCGAGTGGGTGAGCGCGCCGCACGAGACGATATCCACACCCAGGTCGGCGTACTGGGCGGCGTTCTGGGCGCAGACGTTGCCGCTGGCCTCGGTGACGGCTCGGCCGGCGACCTCGGCCACGGCGGCCTTCATGGTGTCGCGGTCCATGTTGTCGAGCATGACGATGTCGGCGCCGGCCTCGACGGCCTCGCGCACCATGTCGAGGCTCTCGCACTCTACCTCGATCTTCGCGGTGAAGGGCGCGGTCGCGCGGGCCGCCGCGACGGCCTGGGCCACGCCGCCTGCCGCGTCGATGTGGTTGTCCTTGAGCATCACGGCGTCCGACAGGCCATAGCGGTGAAGGCTGCCGCCGCCCAGGCGCACGGCCTCGCGCTCAAAGATGCGCAGGCCAGGGGTGGTCTTGCGGGTGCAGACCAGGCGCGTGCCGGTGCCCGCCAGCGCAGCCGCGATGCCCGCGGTGTAGGTGGCGACGCCGCTCATGCGCTGCAGGAAGTTGAGGGCCACGCGCTCGCCTTCCAGAAGGACGCGCACGTCGGCGTAGACGGTGGCCAGGTGCTGACCGCTGGACACGCGGTCGCCGTCTGTGACCTGGGCCTCGATGTGGGCAGTGGGGTCCAAAAGCTCGAAGACGCGCGCGAAGACGCGAAGGCCCGCGATCACGCCGTCCTGCTTGGCGATGAGGCTCACCTTGCCGGGGCGCTTCTCGGGCATGACGGCCGCGGTGCTCAGGTCGCCAAAGGGCATGTCCTCCTCAAGGGCGGCGAGAAGGGCGGCGTCCATCTTCTTCAAGATCATGGGATCGGTCATGGGGTTCTCCTTGGGTTCTTCTCGGCGGAATGACGCGGTTGAGCTGGCCGTCCTAGCAGGCCACGCCGCACAGCTGCGCCATATCGGCGTCGGCACGGTGGGTCGCCATGAAACGGCTGCGGGTCTGGGCGGCGCGGGCCAGCTGGGCCGCGGAGTCCATGGCAAAGCGGTCGCGCATGATCTTGTCGGCGGCTCGCTGCGCGAAGACCAGCGACTCAAGCAGACTGTTGGAGGCCAGGCGGTTCTTGCCGTGGACGCCGTTGCAGCAGGTCTCCCCCGCCGCAAAGAGATGCGGCATCGTGGTCTCGGAGTCCGAGTTCACGTGGATGCCGCCCATGAAGTAGTGCTGGGCAGGCACCACCGGCGCGGGCTCGCGCAGCAGGTCGTAGCCCTCTTTCAGGCACTGTTCGTAGATGTGGGTAAAGTGGCCCAAGATCTCCTCGCGCGGCACGCGCTCGAAGGAAAGCCACACGTGTTGTGTATTATCCTTCTCCATCTGGACCAGGATATTGGCGCTCACCACGTCGCGCGGCTGCAGCTCGTCGCAAAAGCGCTCGCCGGCGGCGTTGAGTAGGATCGCGCCCTCGCCTCGGGCCGACTCGCTGATGAGGAAGCTGCGGCCCGGCGTCTTGCTCCACAGCGTGGTGGGGTGGATCTGCACGTAGTCCATGTTCTCGAGAAGGACGCCGTGGTCGGCGGCTACGCGGCAGCCGTCGCCGGTAAGACAGGGGTAGTTGGTGGAGTGGGCGTAGAGGCCGCCCACGCCGCCCGTGGCCAGGACCGTCGCGTCGGCGTCGATGCGCAGGGTGTCGCCGGAGTCCGTCTGGGCAAGGACACCGCGGCAGACGCGATCGCCCGCCTCGTCGAAGCCCTCGATGATGTCGGTCATGCAGGTGTGCTCGAGGACGGTCGCGTTGGGCAGCTCGCGAACGCAGGCCAGAAGGTGGGTGGTGATCTCCTCGCCGGTGATGTCCTCGTGGTAGACGATGCGCGGGCGGGAATGCGCCCCCTCGCGGGTGTAGTCCAGCTCGCCTGTGGCGGTGCGGGCAAAGCGGACGCCGCGCTTGACCAGGTCGTCGATGATGGGGCGGCTCGCGCGGATCATCATGTCCACGGACTCCAGGCGGTTCTCGTAGTGGCCAGCGCGCAGGGTGTCCTCGAAGAAGGACTCGTAGTCGCCCTCGTCGTGCAAGACGCAGATGCCGCCCTGGGCCAACATCGAGTCGCACTCGTCCACGGTCGTCTTGGCGAGAAGCACGACGTTCAGGGCCTGGGGCAGGTTGAGGGCGCAGTAGAGCCCGGCCACGCCGCAGCCGACGATCACGACATCGGCGTCGATGGTTTTCTGGGACATGCGAATCCCCTCCTATTTGGCGTACTCGAGCATGAGGTCGAGGGCACGGCGCGACCCGTCTATCACATCGGTGGCGGGCAGCGCGACCTCGCCCGTGCCGTCGCGCAGGCACGCGAGGACCTTCTCGGCCGTGACGCGGGCCATGTTGGGGCAGATGGGCAGGGTCTCGGGGAACCAGAAGCGCTTACCGGAGCCGGCGGTCTGCTGCTCGAGTTCGTGGACGACGCCGTGGACCGTGGCGATGATGAAGTCCGTGGCCTGGCTCTCTTTGGCGGCGTCGATGATCTGCGAGGTGGAGCCCACGAAATCGGCCTCCTGCAGGACCCAGT
>CAVDTK010000047.1:0-15569 GCA_963611755.1 Oscillibacter sp. ER4 | reverse complement strand
CGCGGCGGTCTCACCGCCGTCCACGCTCTCGCCCGCCGCGCACGTCTCCGCAAACACGTCGAGAATATGCCCTGCGACCTGGCGCTTATCGGCCACGACGCAGACGTTCTCTGCACAGGCCTCGAGCTCGGCCGCAAACAGGCTCGCCACGCAGCCGGTGGCGATGACCAGGGGCCGCTGCCCCAGGTTGGCCGCATGGCGCACGGCCTTGCGGCTCTTGGCCTCGGCCTCCCCCGTCACGCCGCAGGTATTGATCACCACGCACTGCGCGTCGCGCTCGGGCGCCAGCACGACACCCGCTGCCTCGAGCTGGTTTGCCATCATGTCGAGCTCGACACGGTTGACGCGGCATCCCAGGTTGGTAAGGGCAACCTTGAGCGTCACTTGACGTCGTCCTCGAAGGGGTTGGACACCTCATCTGCGGCAAGGGAGCGAGAAGAGACCATCCCGGCGATCTCCAGGATCTGCGCCTGGGTGAGGTCGGTCGGGGTCTCGACCTGGACCACGGCCACGAGGTTTCCGCGGGCGATCATGCCCATGCGGGGCATGCCGCGGCGCTCGACCACCACGTGCTGGCCAAACTGGCAGCCAGCGGGGACCTCGATCACGACCTTCTCGTCATCCAGGATTCCGTCGATCGTGACGGTCGTGCCCACGATGGCCTCAAGGCAGTCGACCTTGACCGTGCAGTACAGGTCGTCGCCCTGGCGCTCGAAGCGCTCGTCGTCCTTGATCTCGACCGAGACGATGAGGTTGCCGCACGCATCACCGCGCACGCCCGCCTCTCCGCGCTGCTCCACGGTGACCGTCTGGCCGGAGTGGATACCTGCGGGGATACGAACCTCGACCTTCTCGCGGGAAGGCGTGCGGCCCTGACCGTCGCAGGTGTCGCAGGGCTTGTCCACGGTCTTGCCCGTGCCGTGGCAGACGGGGCAGGTGGACTGGGTCTGCATGGTGCCGAAAATGGTGCGCTGGGCCTCGATCACGCGGCCGGTGCCGTGGCAGCGATCGCAGGTGCAAACCTTGCCGCCCGCGGAGACGCCGGTGCCGCCGCAGTCGTCGCAGGGGGCCAGGCGCTCGTACGAGAGGGTCTTGACGCAGCCGCTGGCGGCCTCGGCCAGGCTCACCTGCAAGCGAATGCCCATGTCACGGCCGCGCGTGCGGGCCTGCGCGCCAGCGCCGCCGCGCCCGCCGCCGAAGAACGAATCAAAGATGTCCGAGAAGCCGCCCCCGCCAAAGATGTCGGAGATGTCCACGTAGTCGGAGCCGCCGCCAAAGCCGGCAGGGCCGTCGGGGTCGCCGTAGCGGTCGTAGTTCGAGCGCTTCTGGTCGTCAGAGAGAACCGAGTACGCCTCGTTGACCTCCTTGAACTTCTCCTCGGCGTCCGGCGTCGTGGCGACGTCGGGGTGAAGTTTCTTGGCCTTCTTGAGAAAAGCCCTCTTGATGGTCTTAGCGTCAGCGTCGCGAGGCACCTCGAGCACCTCGTAGTAGTCCTTCTTCGGTTCCAATCTCACCAATCCCCAAAAACACTCTTACATGAAATTCCTCTTTGGCCAGGCCAAAGCTAACAAGCCCCGCCGTTACCAGCCGGCGCCCATATATCCGCGCGCGCCCAGCCCCTGGCAGGAGAACAGCAGGAAGAACAGGATCGCGAAGGTAAGCCCCGAGCTCGCGCCGTTGCCAAGTGCGGCGCCTGCATGCTTCCACCAGGCCGAGCTGGTCTTAATCCCGTCGCGCACCACGAAAAAGCCGCCAAAGACCACGGCGATGATGACGAAGGGCAGGATCGAGCCCACGCTGTTAAGGAGAAGCCCGATCGCCAAGAACGGCACGATGAACCCAATGAGGTAGAAGCCGTTGGCCTGGCTCGACGTCAAGCGCTCGGCCTCCACGCACACACGACATACGAAGTCTCCGGTAGAAGAGCCGTTGGTGCCGGCGTTGCCCATGCCCTTAACACGGACCTCGTCGCCGTCGTGGGACCCAGCCGGGATATCCACCACAACCTCAGAGGCGCTCAAGGTGCGGCCGGTGCCGTGGCAGGAGGTGCAGGGGTTGGCCACCACACGGCCGGTGCCCTCGCACTCGGGGCAGGTCATCTCCATGACGCCGATGCCGAAGATCGAGCCCAGGTCGATGGAAATGGTCCCGCGGCCGGCGCAGGTGGGGCAGGTCTCGGAATGCTCGGACTCGACCGATCCGGAGCCGTGGCACACACTACAGCTCACGTAGCGCTGATACGTGACGCCGCGCTTGCAGCCTGCCTTGGCTTGGTCCGCCGAAAGGTCGCACTCGGTGACCACGTCGGCGCCGGCCTTGGGGTTGTAGGCGCGCGAGCTGCGGCGAGAAGTGCCCGTGTAGCCGCCGCCGAAGGGGCCCCAGCTGTACGGGCCGCCGCCGGTGTAGTAGCCGTGGCCAGAGCCGCCGGTAGGCGCCCCGTAGCCGCCCGCGAAGGGGGCGCCGGAGCGCATGGCGTCGTAACGCTGGCGTTTCTCGGCGTCGGACAAGACGGCGTAGGCCTCGGAGACCTCCTTGAACTTCTCCTCGGCGTCGGGCGCCTTGTTGACGTCCGGGTGGAGCTTCCTGGCCTTTTGCTGAAAGGCCTTGCGGATCTCCTCGGTGGTGGCGTCCTTCGAGACGCCGAGAATGGCGTAGTAGTCCTTATCGTTCATTGAGGCCATGCGTGGCAGCTCCCATGGGTTGGGGTCAGACGAATACCTGGTTGATTATATCCAGCGGAGAAATTCTCAAACGGCGGGCGGGCAAGCCCACAAAAGCCAAGGCGCGCTTAAGGGCACGAGCTAGGCCTCGACGATAACCTGGCGATAGCTGATGCCGCAGCGGTCAAGGATCGAGCGGGAGATGCGCCCGTCCTCGGTGTCGTGGTACTTGTCGTCGAGGAACACGACCTCGCCGATGCCCGCCTGCACCAGGGTCTTTGCGCACTCGTGGCACGGGAACAGCGTGACGTAGACGGTGGCGTTGGCCATGTCCTTGAGCGAGCCGCGGTAGTTCAGGATCGCGTTCGCCTCGGCGTGAATGACGTAGTTGTGTTTGTCGTTCAACGGGTCGTCGGTCGTGTGCCAAGGGAACTCGTCGTCATCGAGGCCGGTGGGCGTGCCGTTGTAGCCGACGGAAAGGATGCGGTGGTTGGTGTCTGCGATGCAGGCCCCTACCTGGGTGTTGGGGTCCTTGCTGCGAAGCGAGGCGGCGATGGCCACGCGCATGAAGAACTCGTCCCAACTAATGACGTCGTCGCGTTTACCCGGCATGTGATGCGCTCCTTTGTGCTCGTTAACCTGTAAAACAATGCCAAAACGGCAGGTCGAATGCAAGGTGCGTAGGAGATCACGGCGAGAAGACCATTTGGCCGTGAGCTTCGGCCGCGTTAGACCTCGCACGAGAAGACGGGGCCGTCGTCTTCGGCCAAGGACCAGAGCTCTCCGTAGAGCTCGTTTCCTAAGAGCCATCCCTGCTGCGTAGGTTGGAACGAGCCGCCCTTCTCGGCGAGAAGAGCGCGGGATTGGAGACGGTCGAAGCACTCCCCCACGCGGGCGGCACCCAGGACGTCACAGGCATAAGCGTAGAGGCCGGGGCCGATGCCTTCGACCATGCGGGCCGCAAGCATAAGGTCTTCCGCGGCCGCCTGTTGGGCATCGAGGGCCTCAAGCGAGAAGGACAGGTCCGCGAGCGAGACGCCCGCGGCGAAGGCAGCTGTGGTCGTTGTGCACGAGAGACGGACGCGAGAAGCTGGTTTTGGGAGCTCCGGAAGCTGATTGCAGACGCCTCTAAGCTTCAAGTAGGACTCGAGGGTTAGCATACTTGAAGCTCCGTAGCCAAGACCGAGATAGCCTAAACCTGTCCAGTAGGCTTTGTTGTGACAGCACTGTTTACCAGGCAAAGCGTAGCTGGCAACCTCGTAACGGGCATACCCTAAACCCTCAAGTACGTCTTGAGCCTTATTCATTCGGTCGGCTTGAACGCTGTCGGAGTTCCAATCGCAGTCCTCGTTGCCGTAAAGACGGTCGAACGGAGTACCCTCCTCGATCATGAGGGGATAAACGCTCACATGACCCACGTTAAGGGCCGTAAGCTCACGCAACGTCTTGGCCCATGAGGCGTCTGTTTGGTGGGGAGTGGCGCACATGAGGTCGCAGGAGACGTCGAGGCCCGAGGCCACGGCATGCGAAACGGCCTCCTTCGCTTGTCGCGAGTCATGAAGGCGGCCGAGCGCCGCCAGTTCCTTGTCGTCCAAGCTCTGCACACCGATGGAGAGACGCGTAGCACCCGCAGCTTTGAGCAGGTCAATCTTCTCAGCAGATAAGGAATCCGGGTTGGCTTCGCAGGAAAGCTCGTCAACGCCTAGGCTGGCTACGCGACCTACGAGCTGCCCTAAGCTGCGCCCGAGCAAGAAACTCGGCGTTCCCCCACCGATATAGGCGGTCTTCACGCCATCGAGAAGCCCTATGGCTTTCAGCTGTCCCAGGTGATCGCAGATTGTGTCCACGTAGGCGCCCATCAGGGAGTCGTTGCGTGCACAGGCCGCGGAGGCAAAGTCGCAGTAGGAACACTTACGGGCACAGAACGGGATATGCACATAGAGGGCAACGGCACTGCTCGCATGCAGGCGCTGCGCCCATTCAGATTGAGGGGTCACTCCCCCGCCTCACAGAGCTCCATGGCTTGCTTGAGCTCAGCGGTGAGCCCCAGGAAATCATCAAGCGTCGTGCAGGCGTTGGCCCGCCCGCGCCAAAGCGAGGCGTCCGGCATGCCGCGCAGATACCAGTTGGCAAGGCTCCGCCCGCGCTTGAGATGAGACCCCGTGGCCTCGAGCAGGCGCATGTGGCACTCGAAGGCCTCGATGCGCTGCAGGAACGAAGGCTCCGCGGGCTCGCGCCCGGCAAGGTAATCCGCCGTTTGCGAGAAGATCCACGGGTTACCGTAGGTCCCGCGCGCGAACATAACGGCCGTAGCGCCCTGCTCACGCATCAAATACGCCGCGACCCGTGCGTCCTGGACGTCGCCCGAACCAATAACGGGCACGTCAACGGCTTGCGCCACCCGCCCGATAACGGACATGTCGGACTCTCCGCGGTAGAACTGAGTGGCAAAACGACCGTGAACCGCCACAGCAGAGGCGCCGGCATCGACCATGCGGCTCGCGAACTCGGGCGCCACCTCGGCGCCGTCGCTTCTCCCCCGCCGGATCTTAACGGTGACCTCGATACCATACGGTACCAGGGCTTCCTTGGTCGCGCTCACAAGAGACGCCGCCAGCTCGGGCGTCTCCATAAGGGCCGCGCCCTCGCCCTTCTTGGTGACCTTGGGCACCGGGCAGGCCATGTTGATGTCCACCAGCACGAGCTTCTCGCGCAGGTGCTCGGCCACTGTTACCGCCGCCTCCGAGAAAAGCTCCGGCCTGGAGCCAAAAAGCTGGACCGCAAGGTCTGGCTCGCCCTCGGCCACGTCACAGAGCTCCAGGCTTCCGCCGCCGTAGTGAAGCCCCGCGCACGAGACCATCTCGGAATAGGCGAGGCAAGCCCCGCCGGCCCGCGCCATCATGCGGTATGCGGAATCGGTCACCCCTGCCATAGGTGCCATGAGCAGCGGGTTATTGGCAAGACGCTCCGCAAGCGGCACGGTCTTCTCGCCACCGGCAAAAGGAGCAAGCTGTCCTTGCAGACCCACACCGGGCGCAAACTCGGCCAGTACCTGCGCAGGGTTGGCAACCGCAAACTCGGCCGGCACTACTCGTCGTCCACCTTAAGAACGGCCAGGAACGCCTCTTGCGGAACCTCGACCGAGCCGATCTGCTTCATGCGCTTCTTGCCCTCTTTTTGCTTCTCGAGGAGCTTGCGCTTACGCGAGATGTCGCCGCCGTAGCACTTGGCCAAAACGTCCTTGCGGACCGCCTTCACGGTGGAGCGGCTGATGATCTTGTTGCCGATGGCGCCCTGGATAGGCACCTCGAACTGCTGGCGCGGGATGATCTCCTTGAGCTTGTCGCACAGACCGCGGGCAAGCGCGTAGGCCTTGTCCTTGTGGACGATGAACGACAGGGCGTCCACCTCGTCGCCGGAAAGCAGGATGTCAAGCTTCACAAGGTCGCTCGTGCGGTACTCAGAGAACTCGTAGTCGAGAGACGCATAGCCCTTGGTACGGCTCTTGAGCTGGTCGAAGAAGTCGAGGATAAGCTCTGCCAGCGGGATGTCGAAGTGCATCTCGACGGACTTCTCGGTGAGGTAGACCATGTCCTGTGTGACGCCGCGGTGCTCGATGGCAAGCTGCATGACGGCGCCCGTGTACTCGGGCGGGACGATGATCTTGGCCTTGAGATAGGGCTCCTCGATGTGCTCGATGCGGGTGACGTCAGGCAGGTCCTGCGGGCTTCTCACCTCGAGCATCGTGCCGTCGGTCTTGTAGACGTGGTAGTCCACCGAAGGCGACGTGGCGATAAGCGACAGGTTGAACTCACGCTCAAGGCGCTCTTTCACGACCTCCATGTGGAGAAGACCCAGGAAGCCAACGCGGAATCCAAAGCCCAAAGCCACCGAGGTCTCCGGCTCCCAGGTCAGGGACGGGTCGTTGACGTGCAGTTTGTCGAGGGCGTCTCGCAGGTTCTCGTAATCTTTGTTGTCCACCGGGAAAAGGCCGGTGAAGACCATGGGCTTGGCCTCGCGGTAGCCCGGCAGGGGCTCGGCGGTGGGCTTGGCGGCGTAGGTCAAGGTGTCGCCCACGCGCACGGCGTCGGGGTCCTTGAGGCCGGTGACAACATAGCCGACCTCGCCCACGCCCAGCTCGTCGACGGCGACCTCGGCCGGGCGCTTGACGCCCACGCCGTCCACCAGAAAGTCCGTGCCCATCTGCATCATGCGCAGGGTCTGGCCCTTCTTGATGGAGCCGTCGAAGACGCGCACCGTGGCCACGACGCCGCGGTACTCGTCGAAGTAGGAGTCCAGGATCAAGGCCTTGAGCGGCGCCGTCGCGTCGCCCTTGGGCGCGGAGACCAGGTAGACGATGGCCTCGAGCAGGTCATGGATACCCTCGCCCGTCTTGCCAGAGACGCACACGGCGTCGTCTGCCGGGATGGCCAGCTCCTCCTCGATCTCTTCCTTCACCTCGTCGGGATGCGCAGAAGGCAGGTCGATCTTGTTGATGGCGGGCACGATGTCCAGGTCCGCGTTCATGGCCAGCGTTGCGTTGGAGACCGTCTGGGCCTCCACGCCCTGCGTGGCGTCGACGACGAGAACCGCGCCCTCGCACGCGGCGAGCGAGCGGCTGACCTCATAGGTGAAGTCGACGTGGCCCGGGGTGTCGATGAGGTTGAACTGGTAGGTCTGGCCGTCGTCGGCATCATAGGTCACACGCACCGCGTTGGACTTGATGGTGATGCCGCGCTCACGCTCGATGTCCATCGTGTCCAGGAGCTGCGACTCCATGTCGCGCTCCTCGACCGTGTGGGTGAGCTCGAGAATACGGTCCGAGATCGTCGATTTGCCGTGGTCAATATGCGCAACAATAGAGAAGTTGCGGATATGAGAAGTATCTGTAGTAGTCATAAGAAGAATAATAGCGAACTCGAGGTCGACATGCTATACTCATCGGGTTGACCTCCCCGTGTCTCGGTCAAGAGGCCTCACGAATTTATTTTTTGAAAGGATCTGCACGTGGCTAACATCAAGTCCCAGAAGAAGCGCATTGTGACCGCCGAGAAGGCCCGCATTCGCAACAAGGCCGTCCGTTCCGAGCTCAAGACCGCCGTTAAGGCCGTCAGGGTCGCTGTCGAGGCCAAGGATGCCGAGACCGCTCAGGCTGCCGCCAACAAGGCCGGCCGTCTTCTCGACAAGGCTGCCTCCAAGGGCATCATCCACAAGAACCAGGCCGCTCAGCGCAAGTCTGGCGTGCAGAAGCTCGTGAACACCATCAAGTAGCTTCTCGGTTATATCGCTTTGTTTCCCCTCTCTTCGTGCTGGAAGAGAGGGGATTTTTTGTAGGTTGTGTGTATGGGGGTGCCCGCCCTGAGCCCGCCGGGTGCGGTTTTTTGCTCAGCGCTCGCCGCTTCGCGGCTCGCTCGCTGCGCGATTCGCAAAAACCGCACCCGGCGGGCTCAGGGCGGGCTGCCTACTTCACCGTACAAATGGTTGTAAGGGTATTCAATTTTTTAAATTAGAAGAGCTTCGTATTCTTGCTCATTCGGCGGCTTCGCCGCGCTCTGTTTAAATTTTAATGTACATAAATATAAGGATCCTCCCGAAATCGTCGGTTATTTGGAGCGCTGATTATAATTATGTACATTAATTTTCGCAGATGGTTAGGACTAGGTTTGTTAGGGCTAGTTTGGGGTCGGCGCTGGTTTTTAGGGCGGCTTCGGTCTCGGCGCATTGGATGAGGGACCGTTCTAGGGTGCCGGGGGCGAAGTTTGCGGCCCAGCGGGGGTAGCTCTTTACTTGCCATTGCTGTTTTCCCAGCTCGGAGGCTAGGGCTGCGGACTGGCCGCGCTCAATTAGGGATTTGGCGCAGATGAGCTCTCGCAGGCGTGTGGTTATGAGGGAGAGAAGGCCCAGAGGCGAGTTGTCGAGAAGGAGCATCAGGGTCTCTAGGGACTGGCGCGTGTCTCTCGCGCTTAGGTAGTTGAGAAAGTCCCAGGGCTTTACCTCGGCGATTCTCGCCACGTTGTTTTTCACAAAGTCGCTGGTGATGTGACCGGAGCCGCCCAGGAGGTTCACGAGGGCGATCACCTGGTTGTCAAGCATCTGGGCGTTGTCGCCCACGCGGGCAACGAGCTCTTGGGCGGCGTCGAAGTTGATGGAGGCGCCGTGGGCCGCGGCAAGTTTCTGCACGTAGGGGGTCAGCTCGCGCTTCTCGACGGCAGAACAATCGATGACCGACTTCTTGTCGAGCTTGGCGACGGCCTTGTAAAGGCGCGTGTTCTTGGCAAGGGTGGTCGCGACCAAGCACAGAACACAGGCGGCGTTGGGGCTTGCAAGGTAGGAGACCACAGCCTCGGAGACGGGCTTGGGGAGCTTCTCGGCATGCGTCACGATGACTATGCGCTGGCCCTCGCCAAAAGGCAGGGCATTCAAGGAAGACAGCAGCTGGTCCGGCTCGGCGATCGCCTGGCTGTCAAGTTCCTCGAGGTTAAATGCCTCAAACGGGCCTTCAGCGCGCTTACGCAAACGGGCCAAGGCCTGGTCTTTCTTGAGTTCGTTAGGGCCAACCACCAGATAGGCGGGCAAAAGCGAAGCTTGAGGCATATCGTTCCTTTCGATCCCCTCTACTTTGCCACAGCCGTCACTTTCCCGTGCTAACAACCACACCTTTTTCAGAGGGCTCGACGGTCACGTCGCCCGAGTCCTTGGTGCACAGGAAACGAGATCCCGCGCCCTCAAGGATGTCAACGCACTCCTGCTTAGGGTGGCCGTAGCGGTTGTCTTGTCCTGCGCTCGCGACCGAGACCACCGGCGAGAGGGTCTGTGCGCTCGTCTCATCGATTGAGATGGCCGAGCCGTGGTGACCGACCTTGAGGAAATCGATGTCGGATAAACCTTGCGTCTCAACAACAGCTGACGTCTCATCCCTTTCCGCGTCCCCCGTGAGCAGGCCGGACAAGGTCTTCTCACCATCTGCGTAGCTCACTATGAACTCAAGGGAACCGGCATTCTCGTCCGCGCTCACATAGGTCGAGGGCGAGACAAGCTTGAGCGAAAAGCCCCCGACGCGAACCGTGTCCTGGTAGTTAAGCTGTCCCGCCTCCTTGTGCGTGAGGTCGGCGATCTGGCGCGCGATGTCGGCCGAGAGGCTTTCGATAGCATTGAAACCAACAAAGACCTGGTCACAAGGCACGGTACCGACAAGATCATCGAGACCGCCCGCATGGTCGTCATGGAGATGCGTGAGGATCACGGCGTCCAGGTGAAAGACATTCTCGTTCTGTAGGGCCTGTTGGATCGCTTCCCCGGGGCCGGTGTCGATGAGGACAGCAGCGCTCTTATCGGTAATGAGGATCGCGTCGCCCTGGCCAACATCAAGGACGCAGATCCGCGCCGGGGCAAAGAATCGCCACCTTGCCACATGCAGGGTGACAGCAAGGACAGGCGCCAAGCAGGCAAGGTACACCGCCTTCCTGTTGATGCGGGGCCAAAGAACGTACAAGACTCCCAGCAGCAAGATGAGGACAAGAAAACCAATGCCCAAGTCCACTGTGACCGATCGGGATGCGAAGGGCATCGTCGAAATACGATTAAGGAGAAACCCGAAGAGCGACCCCAGGGCATCGACCGCAAAGCCAAGGGCAGAGCCGAGAACCGGAAACCCAACAAAGCCCAGGTAGGCTGCCCCAACCGCCATCTGAACTGTGAAGAGCGGCGTGAGGACAACGGAGGCTAGGGGCGCCACGAGTGACAGCCTGCCAAAGGTCGAAAGGCTGATAGGCGCCGAAACGGTAGTCGCAACCAGGCACAAAGCGAAGGACTCAAGCACCGACCTACGGGCTCGCCCAAGAGCCTTTCTCAGCTTGTAAGGAAAACAGCGAAGTTGCGGCTCCGGCACAAGCTCAAAGAGGGCATACCGCGCATATGACGAGAAGAGGCAAAGCCCCACCACGCAGCTCACGGAAAGGAGAAACCCGATCTGTCCGGAAGACGTAGGGTCAAACGCCACCATAAACAGGGCACAGACACTCACCGCCGAGGCGGGGTCGGCCCTACGGAAAACCAGGTGGGAACCGGCGGCGCACAAAGACATGAGCCACGCGCGGCAGGCAGAGGCGGGAGCCCCGCAGAACAGGACAAAAAAGCCGGTAAAGATAAGCGTAAGGCCAAGCTTGGCCCACCGATTAAGGCGCGTCTTATCGAGCAGAGCCGCGATAAAGAGCGATATGAGCGAAAGGTGCGAGCCAGACACGGCGATCAGGTGCGATATGCCGCAGACAGCGAACTGATTGTCGATACCCAGCTCCTTCACGGCTTTAGAGTAGCCGCATAGGGCACCTGCCGCGATCGCCCGCCCCGTCGAAGCCGTGGGGTCGATTCGCTCAAGCAGCCTTTCTCGGAGCTTGAGTAAAGTCGAGGCGGAAGACACCTTACTCGTGACCTTTACGACCGACACGCTCCCACAGACGCCCTGCAGGCGCAAGGTTCTCCCCCACTCATCGTCGCCAAGATCAGAGAACCGGCCCACGCAGGTAATCGTGTCACCTATGTTGAGCTGGTCTTTATTTGAAAGCCAAACGTATCCAAGGGTTCCGCCATCCGCGATAACGCGCGCCCGAGCGGTCCATGCACTCGATGAATGGCCCATGTCCTGCGAGATCTCGAACTCGAAAGTCGACACAGGGTTGCTCGCCAATCGGTCATGGGCAGCATCGGCTCTCGAAGCAGCCAGGGAAGCCGATAAGGCACAGGCGCCCACGACAGCCAACGCACATAAGGCAGTTTCCCAAGTCTTGCACGCCTTACCAAAATGCCGCGCAATAAGGAGAGCAACAACGCCAACAGCAAGCAGCCCCGCAAACAAACCCAAGGTAAACTGCCATGAAAGCGAGAAGCCAAGCACCGCCCGCTGTACCGCGACAACACCGATCAACAAATAGAGCGCAACGGGAATATGCGGGCGCGGCGGCAGGATCTGCCTCTTCTCAGACACAGATCTGGCCCTTCAACTTAGCGAACTTCTTCTCGCCGATCCCAGATACGCGCATAAGGTCCTCGATAGATGAGAAGGGCCCGTTGTTCTGGCGATCCTCGACGATCGCCGTTGCCGTGGCCTCCCCTACACCGGATAGCTCCTGCAGCTCAGACACGCTGGCCGTGTTGATATTGATAAGGGAGCTCGCAACGCTGCCGGTCGCAGACGCGGTATCCGCAGCACTAACCGCCTGGGCTTCCTCAGCCGAAGGCACGTGAATCTTCTGCCCATCGGTCACCGTGCTCGCCAAGTTCAACGTCGACGTGTCGGCATCTTCGGCCAGCCCGCCCGCCGCCGCCACAGCATCGTTGACCCGCACCGTCTCCCCCGCCAGCTCATAAACGCCAGGACACGCGACGCAGCCATCGACATGCACAACGATCTTCTGCTCAATCACCTGGTCAGAGGCATCATCTTGAGCAGCAACCTCAGAAACGTCGCCCCTCTCGACCTCAAACGAGCTGCCGCCGCCAAACGGCTCGGCCACAACGACGAACCCGACAACCAGCACGACAAGCACCAGCGTCAACAGGCATGCGGCCACCCTGCCAGGCGTCGCAAACCCCGCCCGCCGCGACAGCCCTTTTGCACTGAACCCCGAATCCCGCACCTGCGCCATACAAATCGCCCCCTCCTAAACACTAGGATGGGGGCGATACAACCAAAATATTCGGTTAACCTTTTTATGCCTGACAGCTCTCTGACGGCTAACTGACAGCTTTCTGACAGCTCACCGCAAAACGATAACGTCTACCTGCGCCTCATTTGATGCGCAAGAAATGCATCACGCCTCGCGCGGCCCCAGCTCATTGTGGTGAGCGTGTAGAGGCCCCTTGGGCGCGTGGTAGCTCGGGCACTGCGAGTAGTCCTTGTACTCCACGTGTTCGACCAGGTCAGCCACCATACCGGCATGGTCGAAGGTCTCCCAAGCGGCGTGAACCTGCTCAAGGCGGGCGTGGGTCTCGGGACGACGGGGCATAAAGAGCGTGCAGCAATCAGGCGCCGTCTGGCACGAGATGTCGTAAGTGCCGATCTCCTGCGCGCGCTTGATGATCTCCTGCTTATCGGACCCGATAAGCGGGCGCAACACCGGGATCTGGGTGACCTCGTCGACCGCCCAGATGTTGTCGAGCGTCTGGGAGGCAACCTGACCCAGCGACTCGCCAGTAACCAGGGCCTTAGCGCCCTCGATACGGGCGATCTCCTGCGCCACCAAAAACATCAGGCGGCGGTACATGATGATGCGCAGGCTCTGCGGCACCGCGAGCGAGATCTCGCGCTGATGGTCGCCGAAGGGCACCACATAAAGCCTGCCCACGACGCCGGAAGGCGCCAGGGCCTCAACGATGTCCTGGCAGAGGTACTCGCTCGTGTCCGAGGTCTGCGGGCGGCCGGAGAAGTGCACGGGCACGCACGTCGCGCCGCGGCGGCCCACCATCCAAGTGGCCACCGGGGAGTCGAAGCCGCTGGAGAGCAAGGTCACGACCTTGCCGGCGGTGCCAACGGGAAGGCCGCCAACGCCCGGCGCGGAGGCCGCGTAGACAAAAGTCGACCCTTGGATCACGTGGACCACGACGGTGACGTCGGGCGTGTGGACGTCGACCTTCTTCTCGGGGAATGCCTCGCACAGAGCCGCGCCCACGAGCTGGTTCATCTCAAGGGAGTGCAGCTCGTAGTTGGTGGCGCTTCTCCGCGCGTGGACCTTGAAGCTGTTGAAGTCGCCGGCCTCGGAAAGGGCGCGGATGGCCGCGGCGACATATTCCTTCTCGTCAAGGCCGCACTTGTAGGCCAGCGAGACGCGCGCGACGCCCGGGACCTGCCGGATGGCGGCCGCCATGGCGTCGCTGCAGAAGCCGTCCGCGGACTCGGCCACGACGTATCCCGAGATACGCCCGATGTTGGCGACGTCGAAGGGCTTCAAGGCCCTGTGAAGGTTGCTCACGAGCTGGTTCTCGAAGGTAGAGCGGTTCTTACCCTTGAGACCGATCTCGTGGTAGTGGACTAGGCAAAGGCGTTCGGTCATGGCTTACAGAGCGATCCTGTTGGCGCCCTCGATGTCCTTGTCGAACTCCTCTTTGACAAAGCTCAGGGTGCCGTCCTCGATCTCCTCCATGGCGATGGACACGGTGTCCTTGCCAGAGACGATCGTGGTGATGTCGTCGAAGTCCTGGATGGCGGTCACGCGAAGGTGCTGGCCACGGACCATGTTGTTGATGTCGCAGGCACGCTTAGAGGCGATGGAGCAAAGCAGGAAGGGGTTTTGCTCGGTCTGCTCAAGCAGCGTGTCGATCTCAGGCTTAGTCACGCTCATTTAGAGGGACCTCCGTCCATCTCGTATGTTTCGATCAATTTCTCCAGCTCGTCGCAGGCGCGGTCCAGGTCGTCGTTGACGATCGTCGCGTCATAGGAGCCGGAGCACTCCATCTCACGCTTAGCGTTGGCAAGGCGCATCTCGATGGAGGCCTCGTCCTCGGTGCCGCGGCCACGCAGGCGCTCCTCGAGCACCTGGGCCGAAGGCGGCATGATGAAGACGAGAACAGCGTCCGGGTTGGTCTTCTTGACGTTAAGGCCGCCCTGGACATCGATCTCGAGGACCACCGAGGAACCGGCCGCCAGAAGACGCTCGGCCTCGCTCAAAAGGGTCCCGTAACGGTGCCCATGGACGTTTGCCCACTCAAGGAACTGCCCTGCTTCGACCTTTGCGGAGAACTCGTCCTCGGAAAGGAAGTAGTAGGACACACCATCGACCTCGCCAGGCCTTGGCTCTCTTGTAGTCGCAGAAACCGTCAGACCCAGATCAGGGACCCTCGTGCGCAGAAGCGAAACGAGGGTCCCTTTTCCGACGCCTGACGGTCCAGAGACAACAAAGAGTCGAGCTCTTTTACCCACTACTTGGAAAGAGCCTCGATGAGCTGCTCGCGCTGACGAGCGCCCAGGCCCTTGACGCGACGGGTGGCGGAGATGCCAAGCTCGTCCATGATCTTGGCGGCCTTAGCCTTGCCGTAGCCGGGGAGAGACTCGATGAGTGCGGAGACCTTCATGCGGGCGGCGATGGGGTCGTCGGAGTCCAGGACGGACTCGAGGGTCACCTTGCCGCTCTTGATCTTCTCGCGAAGCTCGGCGCGCTCGTGACGGGCCTGCGCGGCCTTCTCGAGAGCTTCCTTGCGCTGCTCATCGGTAAGCTGGGGTAAAGCCATTGTTCCTCCAAACATAAGTAATACAAGAGGTTCGCCTCGCCAAGAAACGCGAGGTCAGAACATGCACTCAGATAGTGTGCCCATTTAGCTGCGACTTTGCAAGGGAAATTCTTAAATCCGCAGGTAAACGGGCAAATAAATTTCACAAAGGTGATGTGAATGCCCTTCACGGATTCTACAAATCCCCAGGTAGATGCGCTAGCGAGAAGATCTAGGCCATGAGCTCCGCGCAGATGGCGTCGAAGGCGGCCACGGGGTCTTGCGCGCCCGTGATGGGACGGCCGATGACCAGCTTGGAGGCGCCCGCCTCGATGGCGGCGGCGGGCGTGGCGATGCGCTTCTGGTCGCCCACCTCGGCACCGGCCGGGCGCACGCCCGGGGTGACGATCAGGGCGTCGGGGCCGAGAAGCTCGCGCATTGCCGCGGCCTCCTGCGGGGAGCAGACGATGCCGTCGGCGCCGGCCTTGTAGGAGTTGGACGCCAGGCGGGCGACCTCGTCCGCGATGGAGCACTCGACGCCGATCTCTGCCAGGGCGTCCTGGTCCATGCTGGTAAGGACCGAGATGGCCACCAGGCGCGTGCGGTCGCGACCGGAGACCTCGGCGGCCTCCTCGGCGCCCTTGCGGGCGGCGGCGATCATGGCGGAGGTGCCCAGGCCGTGGATGGACAGGATGTCCGCGCCGGTCA
>CAVDTK010000046.1:0-15593 GCA_963611755.1 Oscillibacter sp. ER4 | reverse complement strand
GACCTGGGCGTCGGCGGCCGTGAGGTCGCCTACATGTTCGGCCAGTACAAGCGCATCCGCAACGAGTGGACCGGCGTCCTCACGGGCAAGGGCCTCTCCTTCGGCGGGTCTCTCGCCCGCACCGAGGCCACCGGCTACGGCCTGGTTTACTTCGTCGACGAGTACCTCAAGTCCAACGGCGACTCCTTCGAGGGCAAGAACGTCGTCGTCCACGGCTCCGGCAACGTGGCCATCTACGCCATCCAGAAGGTCGCGCAGCTCGGCGGCAAGGTCCTTGCGTGCTCCGACACCAAGGGCTGGGTCGAGGATCCCGACGGCATCGACTACCAGGTGCTCGAGGGCATCTACAACAAGAAGCGCTCCGGCAACGACCGCGGCGTCTCTCTTGCCATGTACGTCGACGAGCGCCCGAACGCCACCTGGCACGCCGAGGACGGGCGCGGCGTGTGGGGCGTGCCCTGCGACATCGCGCTTCCCTGCGCCCGTGAGAACACCTTGCTCCTTGAGGACGCCCAGAAGCTCGTCGCCGGCGGCTGCAAGGTCGTGGGCGAGGGCGCGAACATGCCCACCAGCATCGACGCCACCGAGTACTTCCAGGCTAACGGCGTGGCCTTCATGCCCGGCAAGGCTGCCAACGCCGGCGGCGTGCTGGTCTCCGGCCTTGAGATGAGCCAGAACGCCGAGCACCTCTCCTGGACCTTCGAGGAGGTCGACGGCAAGCTCGAGCAGCTCATGCGCGGCATGTTCCACAACGTGGACGACACCGCCAAGAAGTACGGCCACGAGGGCAACTTCGTCATGGGCGCCAACATCGCCGGCTTCGAGAAGGTCGCCGACGCCATGCTCGCCCAGGGCGTCTGCTAAGCGAAATTCTCGCCAACATTACCGTCTCATTAAGAGGCGCTGCTCCGCGATTTAGGTAGCGTGAGCAGCGCTTTATTTGATTTTGCGCCAACGAAAACGCCCCTATTCTATGGGCAGTTTCTTTTTACACAAAGTAAGTGGACCCGCTCGGTATACTTTCGTGCAGACCTTTAATGCGGTACGAGAGACCGAAAAGGCGTCCATAGCGTGTCACGTAGCCTTATTCGGAGTTTGCCCACGCGGGAAGCTCCGTTTTTTATAGAGGCTCGCATTTCGCGCGGCGGGCGCGGGCGAAAGGACGGTGTTGCGTTGAACCTTTTGGTTGACGGCGGCAAGCATGCCAAGGCGCTTCTGGCGCTTGAGGACGGCAGTTATTTCTTCGGGCGCTGCGCGGGCGCCGAGGGCGAGACCTTCGGCGAGGTGGTCTTCAACACCTCGATGGTCGGTTACCAGGAGATCGTCTCTGATCCCTCCTACGCAGGCCAGCTCGTTACCCTGACCTACCCGCAGGTGGGCAACTACGGCGTGAACGAGCTCGACATGCAGGCCCGCGAGCTCAACCTCGCCGGCCTTATCGTCCACGACATGTGCTACCAGCCTTCCAACTGGCAGTCCGTGACCTCCCTTCCTGATTTTCTCGCCGAGCGCGGCATCGTGGCCATCGAGGACGTGGACACCCGCGCCCTGACGCTCAAGATCCGCGAGGGCGGCGCCTGCAAGGCCGCCATCTCCACGGTCGACCTCGACCCTCAAAGCCTGGTCGCTCGCGTCCGCGCCTCCGAGCCCATCTCCAACCACAACTACGTCGCCGACGTCTCTTGCAAGGAGACCTACGTCGTTCCCGCCAAGGGCGAGTGCCGCCACAAGGTCGTGGCCTACGACTGCGGCGAGAAGACCGGCATCGCCAAGCGCCTGGCTGCGGTTGGTTGCGAAGTCACCGTCGTGCCGTGGGACACCCCGGCCGCCGACGCCCTGGCCATGAACCCCGACGGCATCTTCTTCTCCAACGGCCCCGGAGACCCCGTTTCGGTCCCGCCCGTGGTCGAGGCCGTGCGCGCCTGCCTGGGCAAGCTGCCCGTCTTTGGCATCTGCCTGGGCAACCAGGTCATCTCCATGGCCGCCGGCGCCCAGATCGAGAAGCTCCCGTACGGCCACCACGGCGGCAACGAGCCCGTGATGAACCTGCTCACCGGCAAGGTCGAGATCACGGCCCAGAACCACAACTACGGCCCGGTCTTCTCCACCTTCGGCCCGCTGGTGCCCGAGCTTTCCGGCGGCTATTCCGAGCACGTCGACGACCTGCGTTTCTGGAGCGAGAAGCACATCGCGCCCGTGGTGCAGACCGCCGATTACGGCCGCATCCGCTTGACCCACGTCAACCTCAACGACGGCACGCCCGAGGGCATCCAGTTCCTCGACCTGCCGGCCTTCTCCATGCAGTACCATCCCGAGGCCAAGCCCGGCCCCAACGACTCGACCTATGCCTTCGCCGCGTTTGCGCAGCTCATGGATGGTGTCGAGGACTATCTTGCAATCGACGTCCGCGAGGGGAGGCGCTTCTAATGCCCAAGCGCACCGACATCAAGAAGATCCTCATCATCGGCTCCGGCCCCATCGTCATCGGCCAGGCCTGTGAGTTCGACTATTCCGGCACCCAGGCCTGCAAGGCGCTTCGCCAGGAGGGCTACGAGGTCGTTCTCGTCAACTCCAACCCGGCCACCATCATGACCGACCCCGAGACGGCCGACCGCACCTACATCGAGCCCATCACCGCGGCCTCCGTGGCCAAGGTCATCGAGAAGGAGCGCCCCGACGCGCTTCTCCCCAACATGGGCGGCCAGACCGGCCTCAACTGCGCCGTCGAGCTGGCGCACCAAGGCGTGCTGGACAAGTTCGGCGTCGAGGTCATCGGCTGCGACGTCGAGTCCATCGAGACCGGCGAGGACCGCGAGCTGTTTGCCGCGGCCATGAAGGACATCGGCCTTGAGGTCGCGCGCTCCGGCATCGCCCACACCATCGCCGAGTGCGAGGCCTGCGTGGACGACCTGGGCGGATATCCCGTGGTCATCCGCCCGTCCTTTACCTTGGGCGGCGCGGGCGGCGGCATCGCCTACAACCACGATGACCTGCTGCGCATTTGCGAGCAGGGCCTTGCCCTCTCGCCCGAGACCGAGGTCTTGGTCGAGCAGTCCATCGAGGGCTGGAAAGAGATCGAGATGGAGGTCATGCGCGACGTGGCCGGCAACGGCGTGATCGTCTGCTCCATCGAGAACCTCGACCCCATGGGCGTCCACACCGGCGACTCCATCACCGTGGCCCCCTGCCAGACGCTGAACGACTTCGAGCTCCAGCGCCTGCGCGACTACTCCATCGCCATCCTTGAGCGCGTGGGCGTCGCCTGCGGCGGCTCCAACGTGCAGTTTGCCGTGAACCCCGAGGACGGCCGCGTCATCGTCATCGAGATGAACCCGCGCGTCAGCCGCTCCTCCGCTCTGGCCTCCAAGGCCACCGGCTTCCCCATCGCCAAGATGGCCGCGCTTCTCTCCGTGGGCTACACCCTGGACGAGATCCAGAACGACATCACGCACTCGACGCCCGCCTGCTTCGAGCCCTCCATCGACTACTGCGTGGTCAAGATCCCGCGCTTCGCCTTCGAGAAGTTCAAGGGCGCGTCCGACCGCCTGTCCACGCGCATGAAGGCCGTGGGCGAGGTCATGGCCATCGGCTCCACCTTCGAGGAGGCCATGCAGAAGGCCATGCGCTCGCTTGAGCAGGGCCACGCCGGCCTGGGCGCCGACGGCAAGGACAAGTTCGACGAGGAGCACTTCGACGAGAAGGTCGCCGAGCCCACGCCCGAGCGCATCCTCTATGTGGCCGAGGCCCTGCGCCGCGGCTGGAGCGTCGAGAAGATCTTCGAGGCCACCAAGATCGACCAGTGGTTCCTCCACCGCATCGCCGACATCGTGAAGGCCGAGGGCGCCATCCGCGAGCTGGGTCTTTCCGGCCTTGACGCCGAGCACATGCTCGCCGCCAAGCAGATGGGCTTCTCTGATGCGCAGATCGCCCACCTCACCGGCCAGCGCGACGACACCGTGCGCGCCGTCCGCGAGGTCCTGGGCGTGCGTCCGCTGATCAAGACCGTCGACACCTGCGCCGGCGAGTTCGCCAGCCGCACGAGCTACCACTACTTCACCTATGAGCGCGGCGGCGCAACCGAGTTCCACCAGGCCGAGAAGCCCCGCGTGGTCATTCTCTCCGCCGGCCCCAACCGCATTGGCCAGGGCATCGAGTTCGACTACTGCTGCTGCCACGCCGCCTACGCGCTTCACGCCAAGGGCTACGAGACCGTCATGGTCAACTGCAACCCCGAGACGGTCTCCACCGACTACGACACCTCCGACCGCCTGTACTTCGAGCCGCTGACCTTCGAGGACGTCATGAACGTCATCGAGGCCGAGAAGCCCGAGGGCGTCATCGTGACCCTCGGCGGCCAGACCCCCATCAACCTGGCCAAGCGCCTGAAGGCGGCGGGCGTCCCCATCATGGGCACCCAGCCCGAGGCCATCGACCTGGCCGAGGACCGCGACCGCTTTGCCAACCTGCTCGACCGTCTTGAGATCGCCTACCCGCCCTCGTCCACGGCCGAGACCGTCGAGGAGGCCAAGGGCGTCGCCCGCCGCGTTGGCTACCCGCTGCTCGTCCGCCCGAGCTACGTCCTGGGCGGCCGCGGCATGGCCATCGTCTACAACGACGAGGACCTGGTGACCTACATGGGCCGCGCCACGCAGGTCTCGCCTGATCACCCCGTCTACCTGGACTCCTTCCTCGAGGATGCCATCGAGTTGGACGTCGACGCCCTGTGCGACACCAACGAGTGCTACGTTGGCGCCGTCCTCGAGCACATCGAGGAGTGCGGCATCCACTCCGGCGACTCCGCCTGCTGCTTCCCGCCCTTCTCGCTGTCCGATGCCATCGTGGCCAAGATCCGCGAGACGACCCGCCGCCTGGCGCTTTCCTGCCACATCCGCGGTCTTCTCAACGTTCAGTACGCCGTCCGCGACGAGCAGATCTTCGTCATCGAGCTGAACCCGCGCGCTTCTCGTACCGTGCCCTTCTCGTCCAAGGCGACCGGCGTCTCTTTGGCCAAGTACGCGGCCCGCATCATGAGCGGCGAGAACATCTGCGACCTCAACCTTCCCGCCGAGGACGCCGAGCGCGAGCTGTTTGCCGTCAAGGAGGCCGTCATGCCGTGGAGCCGCTTCCCCGGCGCCGACGTCACCTTGGGACCCGAGATGAAGTCGACCGGCGAGGTCATGGGCCTGGACAACTCCTTCCCCAAGGCCTACGCCAAGACCCGCGAGGCCATCGACTACGACGTGCCCCAGCTGGGCACGGTCTTCGTCTCGGTCTGCGACCGCGACAAGCGTTCGGTGGCTCCCGTGGCGATGTCTCTCGTGCACCTGGGCTATGACCTGGTCGCCACCCGCGGCACGGCCAAGACCCTGCGCGCGGCCGGCATCCCCTGCGAGGTCGTCAAGCGCGTCTCCGAGGGTCACCCCAACGTGGCGGACATGATGGCGGAGGGCAAGATCAGCTTCCTCATCAACACGCCCAAGGGCAACAGCTCCCGCGGCGACGGCGTCCAGCTTCGCAGCGAGGCCGTCTCGCGTGGCATCGACATGGCGACCACCATGTCGGGCGCCGTGGCCCTTGTCCAGGCGATCAGCGCCCTTCGCGAGGGTCCTTTGGACGTTTACGCGCTCCAGGATCTTCCTCAGGCGTAATCAAGAAAAGTCTGCTACTATTCAAAAGCTGTGCAAAATGCGGGTGTGGTGGAACTGGTAGACACGCTGGATTTAGGTTCCAGTGGGGGAGACTCCGTGAAGGTTCGAGTCCTTTCACCCGCACCATGCACGACTATGCACTTGTTCGACGGGAGAAGCCCGTCGATTCGGACACACTGGAGGAACGTTGAACATCACCGTTACCGCTGAGGAGCCTAAGGACAACAAGCTGTCCGCCAAGGCCACCATCCCCGCAGCTGACGTAGACCGCGCCATCGCCAAGGCCTACAAGGACATCGCCAAGAAGTACAACTTCCAGGGCTTCCGCCGCGGCCACGCGCCCCGTCCCGTCATCGACGGCATGCTCGGCAAAGAGACGGTGCTGGCTCAGGCCACCAACGACGTCCTCAACGCCGCCGAGCCCCTGATCCTCGAGGAGCTCAACGTCACCCCCGTCGGCCAGCCCGACTTCGGCACCGATCCCGCCCTTCTCGTCCAGGGCTCCGACTACGTGGCCGAGGTGACCATCGAGGTCCGTCCCGCCTGCGAGCTCGAGTCCTACGACGCCCCCGAGATCAACATGCCTCCCGCCGAGGCCACCGACGCCGAGATCGACTGGCAGATCGACCAGCTGCTCTCCTACCAGGTCTCTTATGAGGACGACGAGGAGGACCGCGCCGTCGTCGAGGGCGACATCGTCTCCGTCGACATCGAGAACGTCGAGGGCGCCGGCCACCTCGAGGGCAAGAACCGCACCCTTCACCTCAACGGCCAGCAGGTCGCTCCTGAGCTTCAGGCCGGCATCGTGGGCATGAAGAAGGGCGAGACCAAGGAGATCGCCTGGAAGTGGTCGCACGAGCACGAGGGCGAGGTCCACGAGCACGACTTCAAGGTCAACGTGACCCTCAACGCCATCAAGAAGATCGTCACCCCCGAGCTCACCGATGAGCTGGCCAAGAACACCTTTGGCTATGACGACGTGGCCGCCCTGCGCGCCGCCGTCAAGGAGGAGATCGAGTCCGAGAAGAAGACCACGCTCCCGCAGCTCAAGGAGGATCGCGTCGTCGAGGCCATGGGCGCCAAGCTCAAGCTCGATGAGGTCCCCGAGAACTACAAGAACGAGATCTTCAACGAGATCGGCCAGGAGTTCCTGGCTCAGCTCCAGCGCCAGAACCTCTCCCTCGACACCTTCCTGCGCGCCCGTGGCGTCAAGGCCGACGACTTCATCGCCGACCTCCACGCCCAGGCCGAGGAGCGTGCCCGCCAGTCCCTCGCCCTCGATGCCGTTGCCGCCAAGCTCGGCCTTGAGGCCACCGACGAGGACGTCGAGAAGGAGTTCGTGCGCGCCGGCGTCGAGAAGGTCAAGGACGCCGTGAAGCAGTGGAAGAATCAGGGCCGCCTGCCCGCCATCCGCGACTCCATCAAGCGCACCAAGGCCCTCGAGTGGCTCGTCGAGAACGCCAACGTCACCGTGAAGGACGAGGTCGCCGAGCGCGCCGCCGAGTCTGACGAGGCTGCTGACGCCGAGTAACCCTCGACTCGCGTAAAGGCTATTACCCAGTGCCCCAGGTGAGTTTCTCGCCTGGGGCTTCATGCAAACTTTAGGGAGTATCCATGCACCGTCCCACGAACATCCCCCTGATTCCCTACGTCGTCGAGCAGACCCCGCGCGGCGAGCGCAGCTACGACATCTATTCTCGCCTGCTCAACGACCGCATCGTCTTTCTCGGCGAGGAGGTCACCCGCGACTCCGCCAACCTCGTGATCGCCCAGCTCCTGCACCTGGAGAGCCAGGATCCCGATAAGGACATCTCCCTTTACATCGACTCTCCCGGCGGCGACGTCTACGCCGGCCTGGGCATCATCGACACGATGAACTTCATCAAGCCCGACGTCTCCACCATCTGCGTGGGCATGGCGGCCTCCATGGGCGCGGCCATCCTGGCCTGCGGCGCTAAGGGCAAGCGCCTGGCGCTTCCCAACTCCATGGTCTTGATCCACCAGCCCAGCTCCGGCGTCCAGGGCCAGCAGACCGATATCCAGATCGTGGCCGACGAGACCCGTTGGATCCGCGAGCACCTGAACCAGATCCTGGCGGACGCCACCGGCCAGCCCATCGAGCGCATCAACGCCGACACCGAGCGCGACAACTACATGCGCGCGGCCCAGGCCTGCGAGTATGGCCTGGTCGACAAGGTCATCACCTCGCGCGCCGACCAGTCCGACGCCCAGGCGTAAGGGGAATCTGGTATGGCTTTCGATAGCGGCTACGGCTCTTTCGACGACGAGAACATCCGCTGCTCTTTCTGCGGCAAGACCCGCGACCAGGCGAGCAAGCTGGTCGCCGGCCCCTCCGGCGTCTACATCTGCGACGACTGCGTGCGCGCGTGCGAGTCGATCATCAACCAGGAGTTCGACGACGCGGCCGACGCCGAGCCCTTCTCCGTGCCTGACGACTCTGCGTTCAACCTGCCCGAGGTGCCCACGCCGCACCAAATCTATGACGAGCTGTCGCAGTACGTCATGGGCCAGGAGCAGGCCAAGCGCGCGATGAGCGTCGCGGTCTACAACCACTACCGTCGCATCCTTTCCGGAAACGACGAGGTGGCAGAAGGTACCGAGGACGTCGAGATCGCCAAGAGCAACATCTTGCTGCTTGGCCCCACCGGTACCGGCAAGACCCTTCTCGCGCAGACCCTGGCCCGCTTTCTTGAGGTGCCTTTCGCCATCGCCGACGCCACGACCTTGACCGAGGCCGGCTACGTGGGCGAGGACGTCGAGAACATCCTGCTTAAGCTTTTGACCGCCGCCGACGGCGACGTCGAGCGCGCGCAGATCGGCATCGTCTATGTGGACGAGATCGACAAGATCGCCTGCAAGGCCGAGAACCTCTCGATCACGCGCGACGTCTCCGGCGAGGGCGTGCAGCAGGCGCTCTTGAAGATCCTTGAGGGCACCGAGGCGAGCGTTCCTCCCCAGGGTGGGCGCAAGCACCCTCAGCAGCAGCTCATTCACATCGACACGACCAACATCCTGTTCATCTGCGGCGGCGCGTTCGTCGGGCTGGACAAGATCATCGCGGACCGCATCGGTAAGAAGGGCATCGGCTTCAACTCCGAGGTCGGCCAGAGCAACAAGGCCAGCCAGGACGAGCTTACCGAGCAGGTCATGCCCCAGGACCTGCACAAGTTCGGCATGATCCCCGAGTTCCTGGGCCGTATCCCGGTCATCACCTCGACCCGCGAGCTTACCGAGGCCGACCTTGTGAGCATCTTGACCACGCCGAGAAACGCCCTGGTCAAGCAGTACAAGCGCCTCTTTGAGCTTGAGGGCGTCGAGCTTGAGTTCGATGACGACGCGCTTACCGAGATCGCCAGCCAGGCGATCGCCCGCGGCACCGGCGCGCGTGGACTTCGCGCCATATGCGAGGCGACCTTGCAGGACACGATGTTCGACCTGCCTAGCAACCTTGACGTCACGCGCGTCATCGTTACTAAGGAGTCTGTGGGCGGGAAGGGTGAGCAGCCTCGGCTGGTTACTCGGGCTCACGGGAAGCACTAGGTAGTCTGCTTTTACTGATTCCACCTGGCCGGCCCCCGCCGGCTGGTATAAGTTTTTTGCTCAGCGCTCACTTCGTTCGCTCGCTGCGCGATTCGCAAAAACTTATACCAGCCGGCGGGGGCCTTTTCATTGCGTGCCGACTATCGCTCCCTGCAATCTTTTATGGGAACGTGTTCCACGACCTCCGGCATAACCGCCGCACGTCCGTGGATTTCGCCGGATCCGGTGCGTCCCCGCCGAGGGTCCGGCCTTCGGAAAACGAAAGTCGCGTTTGTGTGGCATTTAATTTGATTGGGGCGAGTAGTCTCGCATTTCTCGTCGGCGTTTGCGCAGGTAGACGGGTTGGCGATTTTCAGGCTACTCGGCAACCCTGATTTAAATACCACACAAACGCGACTTTGCGTCTGGCGACGGAATTCCGGGCCCGTCGTCGGGCTGCGCATGAGTTGTGCAAAAGGTCGTGGGGCACGTATGGGAATTTGGGAGTGGGGGTATCTAGGGTCTTACTCGTTGCCTGGGCTCTTGGTTATGTTTTTGAATATATAACGGCGTTTCGAATGGTAGGCTTATCTCGCTGTCGGGTTTTGGGAGGAGTCTGGGTGGAAAACGCGGTTCGGCTTACTGAGCTGGTGGAGGCTGCGGGGTGCGCGGCTAAGCTGGCGCCGGGGTATCTCTCGCAGGTGCTTTCTGGGCTGGACCGGCTTCACGACCCTCGCCTGTTGGTGGGGTTCGATGGGTCGGACGACGCCTATGTGTATGACCTGGGGAACGGGCGCGGGCTTGTTGGGACCACCGACTTCTTTCCTCCTATGGTCGACGACCCGTATTTGTTTGGGCAGGTCGCGGCCGCTAATGCCTTGTCTGACGTGTGGGCTATGGGCGGGCGGCCGGCGCTGGCTCTCAACCTTTTGTGCTTTCCCAATTGCTTAGGGCTTGAGGTCGCGGGACAGATCCTGGCAGGCGGTGCCGATAAGTGCCGCGAGGCTGGGGTGATCGTGGCCGGTGGACACTCTATCAACGACCGCGAGCCTAAGTTTGGCCTGGCGGTTACTGGGTTTGTTGAGCTGGACCGTTTGCTTGCGAACTCGGGTGCGCGTGAGGGCGATGCGCTTGTCCTTACCAAGGCGTTGGGGACCGGTGTCCTGACCACGGCTTATAAGGCGGAGCTTCTCGACGCGGACGGCCTTAAGGTGGCCACCGACTCGATGATCACACTCAATAAGTACGCGGCAGAGGCCTTGGATGGCCTTGACGCCCATGCGGCCACGGACGTGACGGGCTTCTCGCTGGTGGGACATGCCTGCGAGATGGCTGAGGCGAGTGGGGTTACCCTTGAGATCAACGCGGGCACGGTCCCCGTTATGGCCCGGGCGCGGGAGATGGCGCAGATGGGCTTGATCCCCGCGGGCGCCTATCGAAACCGCGACTTCTTTGGGCCTCGCGTCGATATTGCTGAAGACGTGCCGCTTGATCTTACGGACGTGCTTTTCGACCCCCAGACTTCGGGCGGGCTTCTCGTTTCGTTGCCGGAAGACGATGCCGAGACGTACGTGGCGCGCCTGAGAGATCTTGGACAGCCTGCGGCGGTGGTGGGAAGCGTGGCTTCTTTGGGTTCGCATTCTGTTCATATAGTCATGTAGCTGCGCTTTATTGATGTTTCGAAAAGCGCATTTTGAAAGGAAACCGAAATGTCCGATGCCAAACTCGTGATCGACGCCCGTGGCGACGCTTGCCCGCTGCCCGTGGTCAAGACCCTGAAGGCTTTGGGTGCCCTGGGTGGTGCCGGTGAGGTCGAGACGATCGTCGACAACCAGGTCGCGGTTGAAAACTTGAGCCGCATGGCCTCCTCGAAGGGTTGCGCGTTCGCAAGCGAGCAGACCGCTGAGAAGGAATGGCATTGCGTGACGAGCACGTCTGCGGCTGTCGAGGTCGCCAGCGGCGAGGCCGAGGCCGCCGAGTGCTACGTTCCCGCGCATAAGAACGTCGTGGTGCAGATCAGCGCCGCTGTCATGGGTACCGGTGACGATGTCTTGGGCGCGAAGCTCATGAAGGCTTTTATCTTCTCGCTCACGCAGCTGGACGAGCTGCCGCAGACGATCCTGTTCTACAACGGCGGCGCGCGCCTGACCTGCGAGGGCTCGGGCTCTCTTGAGGACCTTAAGAACCTGGCCGACGCCGGTGTCGAGATCCTGACCTGCGGCACCTGCCTGGACTTTTATGGCATTGCCGAGAAGCTCGCGGTGGGCGAGGTCACCAACATGTACGTGATCGCGCAGAAGCTCTCCGGCGCGAGCGTAGTCGTGAGGCCGTAGGGAATGCCGCGCGTCCACAAACCTTCTCTGGTCATCGCCTTCCCGACGACGGCGGCCGCGATGGCTTGCGAGGAGCTGTGTCTGGCTCAAGGCCTGCCGGGTCGCATGATCCCGGTTCCCGGTGAGGTTTCCGCAGGTTGCGGGCTTGCTTGGAAGGCGGCGCCGGAGGACCGGGGCGTGCTTGAGACCGCTTTGGAAGCCGCGGGCGTTTCCGTCGAGGGCTTCCATGTGGTCGAGATGCTCAAGTTCGTGAAATAGAGGAGAGAGCCGAGAAGGGCTTGCCGTGATCTACCTGGATAACGCCGCCACCACGATGCAAAAGCCTCCCGAGGTCGTTACGGCCGTTGCGGAGGCGATGGGCTCGCTCGGAAACGCCGGGCGCGGCGCCGGCGCGGCTGCGATGGGCGCGGCGCGCACGGTCCATCGCTGCCGCGAGCAGGTGGCGGCCCTTCTCGGCTGCCCGCGTGCCGACCACGTGGCCTTTACCCCCAACTCGACGGCCGCCCTCAACACGGCGATAGATGGCCTGGTGGGGGAGGGTGACCATGTTGTCACCACGGTCCTTGAGCACAACTCGGTCTTGCGGCCCTTGAACCGCCTTGCGGCCGAGCGCGCCGCTGTCGTGGAGCACGCCCGTTGCGATGACCTGGGGCGCGTTGACCTGAACGACCTTGAGCGGCTTGTTGTGCCAGGCACGCGAGCTGTTGTGGTGACAGGCGCGTCCAATGTCACAGGCAACGTGGTCGACGTTGCTGCGGTAGCGAGCATCGCGCATGCTGCTGGCGCACTTTGCATCGTCGACGCTTCGCAGACGGCGGGCGTCCTGCCCATCGATATGGCAGCTCAGGACCTTGACGCCGTGTGCTTCACAGGCCACAAGGCGCTGATGGGCCCCCAGGGTACCGGCGGCCTTGCCGTGGCAGAGGGCGTCGACATCCGTCCCTGGTGTGTGGGCGGCACGGGCGTCCACAGCTTCGATGAGCTTCAGCCTATCGAGTGGCCAACGCGTTTGGAAGCCGGTACCCTGAACGGGCACGGGATCGCGGGCCTCTCGGCCGCGCTCGACTTTATCGAGGCGCGCGGCGGCTTTGAAGCTATGGGCGACCATGAGGCTACTCTGGCACGGCGCCTTTACGAGGGGGTCCGCGACCTTGCCGGCGTCACGGTCTACGGTGACTGGCCGGTGAGCAAACCGGGATCTTCTCGCCCTGGCATCGTGGCGCTCAACATCGCCGACCTGCCTTCGGCCGAGGTCTCGGACGCGCTTATGCAAGGCTGGGGCATCGCCACCCGGCCCGGCGCCCACTGCGCGCCGCTCATGCATGAGGCTCTTGGCACCCGTGAGCAGGGCATTGTTCGCTTCTCGACAGGCTGGTTCACCACCGAAAGCGACATCGACGCCGCCATCGAGGCCGTCGCCGCCATCGCGGCAGAGTAGACTCCAGGCCGCCGATGCGAACCTCTTCTGTAAAAATGCAACATCTTGGCCGACTAAACCGCGATCCTCGAGTAGCCGGAAAATTGGCGGCTCAGCTACCTGGGCATATGTGAAGGTGTCAGGGCTCTCTACTAGCTAAAACCCATTTAGTCGGCCAAGATGTTCAGTTTTTCGTTTCCCAAGGCAGACGCAGCACAGGATAATCGCGCAAGTATGCCATCAAAATCAGGGTGGGCTAATTATCCTCCCTGGTTACATAAAGAAAAGCGCTGGTCAGAAGCTTGCAGTATTCTCGATCACTTGGCCGTCTTGGTTTTGATGGCATACTTGTTGAATTTTTGTTTTGAATGCCGTCGCGCGGGCCTCGTACAAGCTCGCCCAACCTAAAAGCCCCGCCGGATCGACGGGGCTTCTCGCTTCTTTAAAGGTTGTGGCCGCCCATGCGGGTGTAGATGCCGATGATCGCGTCCCTGCGCTTGGTGCCGCTGGGACAGGTCTTGTCGAAGGCGGGCATGACGCCCTTGTACAGGGCGATGACCTGGGCTCGCTTGGCCAGACCCTTGACCGTGGCCCTCGAGTCCTCAAGCTGCGCGCGGATCTCCTCGATGTAGGGGGAGCGCATGGCGTAGTGCCAAAAGAGGTCGGCTCCGTCCGCGTCGGGGTAGAGCCAGGGGCGGTTGTCGGGGCCCGCGAAGTGAACGATCGCCGGGTCTTCTCGCGCCTCGTCGTACTGGTCGCGGATCTCTTTGGGCGCGTTTGCCACGATGTGGGTGCGGCGCAGGTGCTGCCAGTCCATAAGATAGTTCCAGCGCATGGGAAGCCGCAGGTAGTGGCCGTTGACGACCTTGTTAAGGACGTCCTGGTCGAGCCAGCGCCACATGCGCTCGGTCGAGATCTCCAGGAACTCCTCGGGGCTCACGGTGCGGCGCAGCTCCGCCAGGTTCATGAGCAGAACGCCCGCCTGGAAGTAGTCGTGCGGGTCGTCCATGCCTAGCTCTTCTTTGAGGTAGGGTCCCACCGAGGTGTCGTAGCCGTCGATCTGGCCGATGGTGTCCGCGTCGCGGGTGGCGGCCAGCTTGTAGCCGGTGACGTCGTAGTCGTAGAGCTTGGCCAGGTCGTCATTGACGATAAGGTCGGAGTCCAGGTAGATGGCCTTGTCGACGTTGGGCAGAAGCTGCGGCGCCAGAAGGCGGAAGTAGGTCTCGGGGCGAAAATGGCCGTGGTGGGGAAGCTCGATGTCGCCCAGCGCGGCGTCGACGTCCAGGTAGCCGATGCCGGTGTTGGGCTGCTTGACCTGGCGGGACAGGGTGATCATGCTCGCCGGCGTGATGTCGCGGGTCAAGACGATGATGTCGTAGCGGCGATCGGGGCTGGCGTTGTCGACGATCGATTGCACGGCCACCGAGAGGTACGGCACGAAGTTCTCGCTGCACGCAAACACGACGACGACGTCGTTCAAGGGCAGGTCAAGGCCTGTGGAGGTGGTTGCGAGCATGGTGCTCGAGAGTGGGTTTTTGACAGCTGCCGTCTTACGAAGTGGCTTCATGTGGATTCCAAGCCTCGCATTCGCACGTTTCGCTAACCCTATGACTTTACCATGCGGCCGCGCCGCGCCGCGGTTGAGGTCCCGGCTTTCCTTAAAGCGGCAGAAATGGGGGCGCGGTGGCGGGCTGCCTTAGGCGAGAAGGGCGGCGGCGTTTCTGGCGAGAAGGGCGCGGATCTCTTCGGGGTCGGCGCTGCGCGCCTGGGCGATGCCCGTGATCACGCGGTCGAGCGAGGCCAGGATGTCCTTCTCGTCCATCGCGCTGGCCTGGCCTTCCGGCAGGTCCGTCTCGGAAAGGAGGCGCGCGGCCGGGATCTGGCGCGCGTACTCGCGGCCGCGCCGCGTGGCTAGGCTGCGCTCGCCGAGTGAGAACCACAGGCCCAGCTTGCGGGCGCGGGCCAGCTCGGTAGATGTTCCGGAGAACCAATGCAAGACGCAACGGCAGGTATCGGCGGCCCCGGTCTTCTCCAGCACGTCTATGACCGCGGTCGCGGCCCCCGCCGAGTGGATCGAGATGACCTTGGGCGTAGCAGCGTCGCTTTCCTGCGCGCAGGCCTCGCAGATGGCCGTGAACACCCGCAGCTGCTCGTCTTTGGTCGCCTCGTGCTTGCGGCCGAAGTCGAGGCCTACCTCGCCGACCCAGCGAGAAGCCCGCGCGCCCGCGACCGCCGCCTCAAGCCAGGCGTCGTTCTCGGCGCCGCGCTCCGCCACCCACCAGGGATGAAAACCGCAGGCCAGCGCCACGTTCTTCTCGCCGCCTAAGGCCCGCACCCCGGCAAACCCGCCAGGATCCACGGTGCAGGCAAAAAGCCCCAGCCCGGCGTCGCCCGCCCTTCTCGCCACCTCTCCCGCATCGGCGAACCAGTCCAGGTGCACGTGTGCGTCGAAGTAGCGAAACTCTTCCACGGCCAATTTCTCCTTACGCGTCGCGTGGTATTCTATCTGGTTGTTATACCTGCTTGAGATCCTTTTAGCGAGGGAGTTTTTACCGTGGAAGAAATGCCCAAGACCTACGACCCGCAAACCCAGGAGCCGCAGCTCATCCAGAAGTGGATCGACGCCGGCTGCTACCAGCGCAGCAAGGGCGTGGG
>CAVDTK010000045.1:0-15740 GCA_963611755.1 Oscillibacter sp. ER4 | reverse complement strand
GGGCCTCGGCGATGGCGGGGGCCACCTCGGGGCGCTCGGGGTCGATCATGCCGGAGAGGCCGCAGAAGGTGAGCTCGCACTCAAGCGCCTCGGCGCTGAAGTCGCCGGGCTTCTCCACGTAGTGGCGGCTCGCCAGGGCGAGCACGCGCAGGGCCTGGTCGGCCATGGCCTTGTTGGCGGCCATGATCTGGTCGCGGCGCTCGTCGGTGAGCGGCACCACGGCGTCGCCGTCCATGATGGACGTGCAGCGCTCGAGCACCACGTCGGGGCCGCCCTTGGTGTACTGCTCAAACTCGCCGTCGAGCGTCTCCACCACAACGGACATCATCTTGCGGCCGGAGTCGAACGGGGCCTCGCCCACGCGGGGGTGCTCCTCGTCCAAACCGGTCATGCCCGCCTTGGCGGCGTCGTTCACCAGCGCGCACTCGGTGGGCTCGCCCACGGCCTCGCCGGCCTCGGCGTCCCACTTGGCGTCGGAGCACAGGGCCATGCCGGCCAGCAGCGTGGCCTCGGGGCAGGCCAGCTCGTGGGCCACCACGGTCATCTTGTTCTGGGTGAGGGTGCCCGTCTTGTCCGAGCAGATCACCTGGGTGCAGCCCAGGGTCTCCACGGCGGAGAGGTTGCGGATGATGGCCTGGCGCTTGGCCATCTTGGTCACGCCGAGCGAGAGCACGATGGTGACCACGGCCACGAGGCCCTCGGGGATGGCGGCCACGGCCAGCGACACCGCAACCATAAAGGTGTTGAGCAGGATGGTGGGCTCCTCGGCCATGTTGCCAAAGCCGTGGCGCAGGACGTCCACCGCAAAGATGACCAGGCAGATCACCACGACGAGCTTGGTGAGGATGTGGGAGAGCTCGTCGAGCTTCACCTGCAGCGGCGTGAGCTCGTCCTTGGCCTCGGAGAGGGCGCCGGCGATCTTGCCCATCTCGGTGTCCATGCCACCGGCCACCACCACGGCGCGGCCGCGGCCGTAGACCACGGTGGAGCCCATGTAGCACATGTTCTTGCGGTCGCCCAGGGGCACGTCGTCGGCGCCGGCGGCCAGCGCGATGGCCTCGGCGTGCTTCTCGACGGGCACGGACTCGCCGGTAAGGGCGGCCTCCTCGATCTTCATGGACGCGCTCTCGAGCACGCGGCAGTCGGCGGGCACGGAGTCTCCGGCCTCGAGAAGAACGACGTCGCCGGGCACGAGCTCGCTGGAGTGCAGCATCACGAGCTTGCCGTCGCGCATGACCTTGGACTGGGCGGCGCTCATCTCCTGCAAGGCGGCCAGGGCCTCCTCGCTCTTGGCCTCCTGGATGACGCCGAGCGCCGAGTTGATGATGACGACGGTCATGATGATGATGACGTCGGCGAAGTCTATCTCGCCCTGGATGGCGCCGGTGACGGCGCTGATGACGGCCGCCACGATGAGCATGATGACCATGGGGTCGGCCATCTGCTGGAAGAAGCGGATCCACAGCGGGGTCTTCTCCTCTTCCTTCAGCTTGTTGGGGCCAAACTTGGCCTGGCGGCTCGCCGCCTCGGCCGAGGTCAGGCCGGCCTCGGCATCGGTGCCCTGCTCGCGCAGGACATCGTCGGATGAAGACAGGTACTCTTTCATTCGATTCCCCCTCCTGGGTTATCTTTTTGCGACCGCCAGATTGATGCCCGATCATAATTCCCAGGAGAAGGGCAAGGGCTCATCAAGGTTGCCGTGTCGGCCGCGCTGACAAAGCTTCGATATTTTAGCGCAGGCCGCCCCCGTTAAGAAGCGGCCCGCCAGAACAAGGCGCTTTGTTCCGAGGAGCGGCTACGCCTCGTCCCAGAACTCGTCGGCCAGGATCTTGAAGCAGATCTTCTTGATGGGGCCGACCTCGGCGCCCTCGCACACGAGGTTGGGCATATGGGGCTCGCCCACCACAAAGAGAGCGAAGCGGCCGTTCGCGAGCGTGCCGTCGAGAAGGTCGTGGTTCTCGGGCGCCGCGTGCCAGAAGCCCTTGTCGCCCTCCACGTCGAACTCGGTGATGGGCACCATGGCACCGGGCGTGGTCTTGAAGCACTCCGCGCCCTCAAGGTCGATCTGCACGTCGATGTACCTGCGGTGCGTTTCGAAACGGGCGTCCTCGACGCGGCGCGTCTTGGCGTTCATCACGTTGGCGAAGACGCGCTCGCCGTCGATGCAGGTCTTGCCCAGGGGCAGCTCGGCGGGGTCGTTTTGGCCCAGCCAGTCGATAAGCACGTCCAGGCCGCGGTAAAGCCCGCGGTAGCGATCGATCACGTCAAGCCCGTCATAGATCATGGTCAACTTCCTTTCTGAGGTTGCAGGGCCTGGGCGCCTATGCCCAGGCCCAAACAAAAAGAATAGCCCTTAGTGCGCGCCCACGTCGCCGGAGGTCGGGTTGTAGGTGCCCTCGCCGCGCACGGCGCCCATCACGTCGGCCTCGGTGAGCTTGACCCACTTGACGCCCTGGCGCGTGCGATAAGCGTAGGCGCAGTGGATGGAGCCGTCGGCCGCTTGGATGATGGTGGGGTACTCGTACTGGCGGTTGTTGAACTTGTTCTCGTCGCCGACGTAGCCCTCGCCGCGCTCGATGTGGCGGATAAGCGGGAACGTCAGGCCGCCGTCCTCGGAAAGCGCGATCGAGACGGGGTTGCGCAGCGCCGGCCACGCGCCCTTCTTGCCGTAGGTGGCAGGGGCGGAGTTGTGGTTGTAGATAAGGGCGATGCGGCCGCTAGAGAGCTTGGTCACGCCGATGCCGGAGTTGTTGTTGGGAAGCGGCGTGGGCACGGGCACGGTCCAGGTGTCGCCGTAGTCGGCAGACTCGCTGCGGTAGATGAAGTCGGCCTCGCGGGAGCGCATGAAGGCGACGAGGTGACCGTCCTCGAGATCCACGATGCTCGGGTGGACGCGGCCGGCGGACTCGGGCACGTCCACGCGACGCCACGTGGCGCCCTTATCGTCGGAGATCGCGAAGGCGGAGGGGTCGCCGGCAAGGCCGCTCGCGGAATCGGTGCACAGCCACAGGCCGTAGATCCAGCGCCCGTTGGAGAGGACCTGCACGCACTGGCGCGCGAAGGTGCCCTCCTCGGGGAGCACGACCTCAGGCGCGGACCAGGTAAGCCCGTCGTCGGTCGACACCTGCTTCTTGACCACCGAGGTGTACTGCATGTTGTCCTTGCCGGGCTGGCGGCCGAGCTGGGAGGTGTACATGGCCCAGATCTCGCCGTTGGGGTTCAGGAACAGCGACGGGTTCTGGTCGGAGCGGTCGTCGTTGTGGCTGATGTAGGTAGGCTCGCTCCACTTGTCGGAGCCCTTCTCCAGGCGAGAAACCACGATGTTGATGTCGGCGTCGCCCTCATAGGTCCCCGCGAACCAGCAGCACAGCAACGTGCCGGACGGGGTCTCGAGAAGCCCGGGGCCATGCGCGGTCTTCCAGGGGCCGGGGTTCACGAAGGCCTCGGTGAGCTGCATCTCCTCGTCGTAGTAGACCTGTCCGTCGGGCGTGAGCCCGGGGAGCGTCTTGATGGCCATGGCAATTCCTTTCGAAAGCTATGCGGGGAAGACAATCAGCGCGCCGGCGCACAGGAAGAGCAGGCGAACGATGTACTGCGGGATCGTGAACTTCCAGAACTCGGCCATCGTGTACTTGCCCATGCCGAACGCCATCGCGGGCAGGCCGTCGATCGGCATGTAGTGGCCGCACCAACCGGAAAGGGTCACGGCCACGGCGGCGGCCATGGGGCTGATGCCCATGGACTGGCAAACCGCGATCGCCAGAGGCGCGAAGATCATCACGGTGCCCACCTGCGAGCCGGTGAAGCAGGCAAAGGTAGAGCAGAGAACGGCGAAGATCAGGACGACGACGAAGGCGGGGACGCTGGTGCCGAGGACCCCGGCGACGGCGTTTCCGACGAGGGCCGACAGGCCGGTGTCGGCAAGGCAGTTGGCCACGGGAATAACGCCGGCGGTCATGAGGATGATCGGGCTAAAGAGGTTGTCTCGGCACTCGTTGAAGTCGATGACCTTAATGAGGACCATCACCATGGCGGCGATGCCGGGGATCATGTAGGCCAGGGCGCCCAGGGTATCGACCATCATCATGGCGACGATGGAGACGACGAACGAGACGATGACCACGTACTCTTTCCAGGCGGGCATCTTCGAACCCTCGTCGTCGGCGAGCGCGGCGGCGTTCTCGACGGTGGGCTCGGCCACCGGGTGGGAAGGCAGGAAGCGGTAGCCGATGATCGCCCACACGAGGAAGCCGACGGAGAGGAACAGCGAGACGATCGCGAACTGGAGCATCGAGAGGTTGCTGGAATCCAGGCCGGATGCCGAGAGCACCGAGATGGCCACGCCGTACTGCAGCGCGACGTTGATGGGGATCAGCGGGTGGTTCGAGGCGATGCCGAGCGGCAGCATGAGCTTGGAGCCGGGGAGCTTCTCGTTGTAGGGCATGGTGACGATGAGCGAGAAGATAAGGACGTAGAACGCGGTGGAGCCCATGCCGACGATCGAGGCGCCGAGCATGACGACGATCAGGAGCGCGACATAACTTTTGAAACCGCCCTTCTCGACGAGCTTCTCCATAGCCTGCTTAACCTTCTGGATCAGCGAGGTCTTCTGGATCGCAGCCAGGATCACCATGAAGAAGGCGAGCATCCAGACGGTGGAGTTCGTGAAGCCGGCGAAGGCGTAGCTGACGTCGCCCAGGCCAAACAGCACGATGAGGATACATGCCGCGATGGGCGGCAGGCCGAACGGAAGAACATCGAACATGATCATCAAGATCATGGCGACCAGGACAACTAGCGACAAGATCATTGGGGTAGTCATCAGGCCTCTCCTCTCACTTGTGCCGCTATTTTGACATAGCGGTCCCTTTCGGCCGGCCTTATGCCGACCGTTCATTGCGAAGTCGGATAGTCAGTTGTGCTCTTGTTGGAAGGGGCCGACCGAGGCCAACAGAAGGGGGCGGGCATGGCTTAAGCCTGGCCCCGGCCGGCGAGAAGCGCTTGGGCGCGCAGGAAAGCTAGGCCTTCGCGGCCGCGGCCATCCTGCCTGCGGCCATGCGCAGGGCGTAGTCGATGGCGTTCACGAGGGAAAGCTCGTTGCTCGTGCCTTTGCCGGCGAGTGCGAAGCCGGTCCCGTGGTCGACGGAGGTGCGAATGATGGGCAGGCCAAGGGTGATGTTCACGCCCTCGACGGCCTTCCAGGCCTGGGCGTCGCGGTCGTACACGAAGCCGAGCACCTTCGTGGGGATGTGGCCCTGGTCGTGGTACATGCACACGGTGATGTCGTACCAGCCGCCGTTCATCTCGGAGAAGACCGAGTCGGGCGGGATCGGGCCCACGGCGTCGATGCCCTCCTGCTGCGCGAGCTTGATGGCGGGCTCGATCTCGTCGGCCTCCTCGGTGCCGAAGAGCCCGTGCTCGCCGCAGTGCGGGTTCAGGCCCGCGACGGCGACCTTGGGCTTCTCGATGCCGAGGTTTCTGCAGGCCTCGTTGGCAAGCTCGATGACCTCAAGGACGCGCGGGGTCTTCACGCGGTCGCAGGCCTCGCGAAGCGAGCAGTGCGTCGAGACGTGCGCCACGCGGAAGTCGTGGTGGGCGAGCATCATGCAGTACTTCTTGGTGCCGGTGTAGGTGGCGTAGATCTCGGTGTGGCCGTCGAAGTGCATGCCCTGGGGCGCCAGCGCCAGGTTCATGGCCTCCTTGTTGAGGGCGTTGGTCACGGTGGCGTCGACCTCGCCTGCCATGGCGAGCTCGATGGTCTTCTTGACGGACTGGAAGGCGGCGTTTCCGCCCTCGACGGAGACCTCGCCCACGCGGAACTTCTCCACGTCCTCGATGAGGTCGAGGTGATAGACGTCGATGGTGCCGGCCTCGAACTTGGCCTCGCTCACGGAGTGGACCGGGTTCACCTGGATCTCAGGCATGCCGACGAAGCCCTTGGCCTGCTCGATCATCTTCGCGTCGCCCACCACGATGGGGCGGCAACGGTCATAGAGCGTCTTGTCGGCAAGCGCCTTGACGGTGATCTCCGGGCCGTTGCCGGCCGGGTCGCCCATGGTGATGGCGACGATGGGAAGCACGGCGGCCATTTAGCACACTCCCTTGGCCTTGTCGGCGTCGAGGGCGGCCTGAAGGGCCTCGATGCCCTCGGGCGGCAGGTAGTTGAAGGGCGCGCGGCACTTGCCCACGGGATATCCCAGCAGGTTGACGGCGGTCTTGACCACGGTGTTGGGGTTGCCGTACTTGAAGCAGGCGCGCAGGTTGGCCACATTGCCCTGGCAGGCCTCGGCGGCCTCGAGGTCGCCCGCGACAAAGTTGTCGTAGATGCCCGCCATGTTCTTGGGGTAGACGTTCGCGCAGCCCGCGATGGCGCCCTTGGCGCCGGCCTTCAGGGCCTTGAGGATAAGCGCGTCGTTGCCGGAGAGCACGCCGAAGTCCATGTCGCGGGTGAGCTCGATGTAGGCGCTGAGGTTGTCCCAGTCGCCCGAGGAGTCCTTGGCGCCCACGATGTTGTCGATCTTCGCGAGCTCGGCCACGGTGGCGGGCTCGATGGCGTTGCCGGTGCGCATGGGGATGTTGTAGAGCACGATCGGCATGTTGGGCACGGCCTCGGCGACCTTGGTGTAGTGCACGATAAGCTCGTGCTGGGAAGCCTTGGCAAAAGACGGGGTGATGACCGAGAGGATGTCGGCGCCCGCGGCCTCGGCCATCTTGCACTGCTCGATGGTCTCCTTGGTCGAGATGCAGCCGGTGCCGGCGTACACGGGCACGCGCCCGGCGACCTGGTCGATCACGGTCTTGAGCACGAGTTCCTTCTCGGCGCCGTTGAGGATATAGCCCTCGCCGTTCGTGCCAAAGGGGAAGATGCCGTGGATGCCGGCCTCGATCTGGCGGTCGACCTGGCGGCGCAGCTCCTCGCAGTTGACGTTCTCGTCCTCGTCCATCGGGGTGACGATGGGTACGATGATGCCTTTGAGCTCAGCCATCGCGAGCTCCTTTCTCTTCTGGCCCCTAAAGGGGCGGTTTCCCATTGATACGACCGCGCGCTTGGCGCCGCCGGCCTAGAGGATCTGCGCGTAGATCGCCTTCGCGTCGTCGAGCGTGACCTCGCGCATGTTGTTGGTGAGAAGACGCTGGACCTTCATGCCCGCGTCGGCGAGCTGGTCGATGTCGGCGTCGTGCACGCCCAGCTCATCGAGCTTCTTCGGGATGTCCAGGTGCTCGACGATGGCGTCCATGCGCTCGATGACGGCGGCGGACTTCTCCTCGACCGTCGTGGCGCCGGCGTGGATCGCGCGGTCGTAGGCAACGGCCAGGCGCTCGCGAATGGCCGGCTCGTTGAAGTGCATGACCGGGCAGAGCAGGATCGCGTTGGAGACGCCGTGGGCGATGTGGAACTTGCCACCCAGGGGGTAAGAGAGCGCGTGGACCGCGGTGGTGCCGGAGGCGGTGATGGCGATGCCCGCGTAGAAGCTCGCGATCTGCATGGCGCGCTTGGCGTCCATGGCCTCGGGGTCGTCGCAGGCGGCCTCGATGTTGTTCGCGATGAGGTCGAAGGCCTCCAGGGCAAAGATATCGCTAAAGGGGTTGGCCTTGTTGCAGGTAAAGCACTCGATGGCGTGGCAAAGCGCGTCGACGCCGGTTGCGGCGGCGATTGCGCGCGGGAGATTCTTGATCATGCGCGCGTCGAGCACCACGTAGTCCGCGATCAGGCCGTCGTTCACGATGCCGACCTTAAGCTCCTCCTCGGGCACGGCGACGATGGCGTTGGGCGTGGCCTCGGCGCCGGTGCCGGCGGTGGTGGGAACGGCGAACATCTTGATCTTCTTCGATGCGCGGCCAGGGTCGGCGAGAAGGTCGTGGACCGTGTACTCGTCGGTGGCGCAGACGCCCGCGAGCTTGGCGGAGTCCATGACGGAGCCGCCGCCGACAGCGATGATGGCGTCTGCTCCCAGGCCCTTGACCTGGTCGACCACGTTTTGGACCTCGGAGTAGGTGGGCTCGGCGGGGATGTCGTCGATCACGGTCGCCTCGGCGCCGGCGGCGGCCACGGCCTCGAGCGTGGGGTCGACAAGGCCGAGCTTACGCAGGCTCTTGTCGGTAAAGACGACGACCTTCTTCGCGCCTTCGCGGGCCAGCGCCGCGGCCATCTCCTCGGTGGGGTTCTCGCCGCCGTAGACGACCTTGGGAAGCCTCAGGGAATACTTGCTAAGCATGTGCGCAACACTCCTTCTCCATCGTGTTGATCTGGGCCATATCCACGAGCAGCGATTCGTTGCCGAACCCGCCCGACTTGGACGCGATAAGAAGCCTTCCGGCGGGCAGCCCCACCTCAAAGACCACGACGCCCGCCGAGGCCTGCCCGCGCGGGGTCACCTCGGCGACTTTTGCCTGCGCAAGGAAGCTCGAAAGGACGTCTCCGCCCGTCACGAGCACCCGGCCGCGGACGTCTGCGGCGCATACGGCGGCGAGAAGCGCGCCGATGTGGTCCGAGACGACCTGGCGAACGTCCGCCCCCGCGGGCACGAGCGCGCTTAAGTCCTCAAGCCCGGAGCCGTCGACCACGGTAAGGGGGCTGCTTGCCCAAGAGGCGCTCACGTCCGCCACGAAGGCGCGGCCTGCGTCCGAGGGCAGCCACGAGTCGTCGCTCTTCTCGGTCTCGGCTATGCGGTACGTCGCCGCGCCCGCCGCAGCCGCCGCTGCGCATTGCCCGCGCGAGACGTTGTTCACGCTGCCGCAGACGACGAGCAGGTTGCCGTCGAAGGCCGGGCAAGCCACAGAGAGGTCACCGTCCCCCTCGATCCTCGAGAGCGCGGAGGCAAGGCCCGCGCACCCGGCAAGGACGGCGCCGTCGTCTGCGGCGAGAAGCTCACGGACGCGCGTCTCCATGGACTCATCGGAGGTCACGTCATAGGCCACGATCCCCGTGAAATCATCGGGGACCTTCTCGCCCTCGCGCACGAGGGCCACGGGCGCATCGGACTGCGCGGCGATGATCTGCCGAATATCGGAGCACGTCACGGGCTCAAAAGGATCGCGCCCGAAGACGCTTTCGCTCACCGGGGCGCCGTCGATGTAGTGGACGCCCTCGCGGGTCACGCGCCCCATCGCGGGAAGCGCCGGCAAGAAATGCAGCCGCCTCGCGCCCGAGGCCTTCCAAGCGGCCGCCAGCTCGGCGCCGATGTTGCCCCGCAGGGCAGAGTCGGTCTTCTTCACGATGCGGCGCGCACCGGCGGCTCGCGCATCTGCGACCAGGCGCTCGACGCGCGCGGCGGCTTCTGCTTGCGTAAGATGACGAGTTGCGGCGTTCACGCACAGGGCCCCGTCGAAGGAGCCGATCGTCGCGCAGTCGGCCGTGGCCGCGTCCACAAGGACCTTGGCGCCCTGGGCCATGAAGCACACGCCGGCGTCGAGCGCCCCCGTGAGATCGTCCGCTATGAGCATCGTCTGGGTCATGGTGTCCCTCCTTCCATGACCACATGATGCTTAATTCAACAAAGCGTCGATATAGGCTCGCGAAGCAAAATTCGTTACAATTTGAAACGGCTTTAGACAGAGAATCGTTTCATATTTGGACGGTATTCATGGCTTCGTATGATGTTCTTCTTATCGCGCCGTACCCCGAGCTCGCCGACGTCGCCTTAACGGCCGCCGCCGATTTCCCGGACATCAAGCTCACCGTTCACCAGGGAGACCTCCACGAGGGCCTGGAGGCGGCGCTCGGGGCCTTCGGCGCGGATTTCGACGCCGTCATCTCGCGCGGCGGCACGGCCCAGATGCTCGAGGACGAGATCGCGGTCCCCGTTTTCGAGATCGGCGTCTCCGGGGCGGATCTTCTCGCCGCGCTCGCGCTCCACAACCCGCTCGGGCACAGGTGCGCCGTCGTCGGCTTCTCGAACGCGCTCGAGTCCGTGGCCCAGGTTGCCGACTTCTCCGACTTCGACCTCGACGTCTTTGAGGTGAGCTTCGAGGACGAGCTGCCCTTCGCCCTCCAAGAGATCCAGGCGGGCTCCTACGAGATCGTGCTCTGCGACGCCTTCGCCGTCAAGGAATGCCGCGCGCTCGGCATCGAGGCACACCTGCTTCAAAGCGGCGTCGCAAGCGTCCAGCGGGCGCTCTCCCAGGCCCTCTTCTTCTGCCAGCAGACGGACGCGATCCAGCAGAAGAACCATGTGCTCTGGGACATCCTCAAGAACCAGCCCTTCTCCTTCGCGCTCTTCTCCACAACCGGCAGGCTCATCTACTCCGACCTCGGCGAGGACCGCAAAGACCTTCTCCCCTACCTGCGGCAGCACCTGATGGACCCCGCGCCCGCAAGGCTCACGCTCAGGCGAGGGCGGCGCATCCACCGCATCAGCCTCAGCCGCACAGGCGCCGGCGAGGGCTCCGTCACCGCGTTCAGCGTCTCGAGCTCGAACGCCCCCACAAGCGATGCCCTCGTCGGCATCGAGTACCTGAACGCCGATGAGGCCGAGAAAAGCTACCGCGAGAACATCTACTGCATAACGGGCGCGGGCGAGGAAGCCAGCTCCCTCGTGGCGCAAGCCGCCGCCACCGAGAAGCCCCTCATGCTCGAGGGTGAGGTCGGTGTCGGGAAGGCCCAGGTAGTCGCGCTGCTCTATCTCAACGGCGACCGAGCCAACCACCCGATGGCCTCCATAGACTGCTCCCTGCTCGTCGACAAGAGCTGGGACTACCTCATTGACTCCCCCGCCTCCCCGCTCTACGGCACGGGCGGTACCCTCTACTTCAAGGCGATCCACTCGCTCGCGCCCGACCGCGTGAACCGCCTTCTCGACATCATCAAGCGAACCAACGGCGAGCGGCGCAACCGCCTCATCTTCTCTGGCAACGACGGCGAGGGCGGCGGAGAGACCAAAAACGTCACGCGCGTCGTCGAGTTCCTTCACTGCCAGGTGCTCACCGTGCCGCCGCTGCGGGCCCGCAAGGATCTCCGCCATGCGATCCGGCGCTACGCGGAGCACGAGGCGGGCCTCACGGGGACGGAGGCGCCGCCGATAACGGACGAGGCCATGCTGCTTCTCTGCACCCACCCTTGGGAAAGAAACTACATCGAGCTTCGTCAGGCGCTCCAATACTGCATGGGTACCGTCCACTCGGGCGTCATCGACGCACCCCTGGTCCGCGAGGCCCTCGAGCGCGGCTCCGCGACCCGGTTCTCGTCCCTCTCCACACCCGAGACCTCGACGGCCCTCGACCTGCTCCGCCCGCTCAAGGAGACCGAGCGAGACATCGTGCGCATGGTCGTGGACAAGCTCGGCGGCAACCAGACCGAGGCCGCTCGCATCCTCGGGCTCTCCCGCACCACGATCTGGCGCCTCCTTAAGGACTAGCCCGACCATATAAGCCAGGGTCAGCCGATCCGCCCGGCACAACGCTCACAAAAAACGCCCGGTTCCCAAACAAGAGAACCGGGCGTCGTGCGCTCAAAAGAGCCGATAAGGCGAGAAACCCTTACTGCACCTGGGCGATCATTGCCATGTTGGTGGAGGTGGTGTAGTCGCCCTGGCGCGGGGAGGTCTGAGGATCGCCCGCGGTAAGGACCACGAGGTCGCCGGCATCGACGACGCTGTTGTCCTTAGCGGTGGTCAGCGCGTTGTACAGGGTGCTGGACAAAGAGCCCTGCTCGGTGGTGCGGAACGCGTAGACGCCCCAGTAGAAGCAGGTGCGACGGATGGTCTCCTCGGAGGGGGACATGGCGTACAGGGGCACCTTGGGACGGAACTTGCAGACCAGGCGAGCAGAACGGCCGGAGTGCGTGGGGACGATGATGCACTTGGCGTCCACGCGGTCGGCCATCTCGACGGCCGCGAAGCCGGTGGCGCCGTTCACGTTGCGCACGCCGCGACGGTCGTAGTAGGTCTTGTTCTCGGCGACGTACTTCTCGGTCTCCTTGCAGATCTCGGACATGGTGCGCACGGCGTCGATGGGGTACTTACCGGCAGCGGTCTCGCCGGAGAGCATGACGCAGTCGGTGCCGTCGTAGACGGCGTTGGCGACGTCGTTGACCTCGGCGCGGGTCGGGCGGGGGTTACGCTGCATGGAGTCGAGCATCTGGGTAGCGGTGATGACCGGCTTGTAGTGCTCGGCGCACTTCTTGATGATGGTCTTCTGGATGTGGGGAACCTGAGCCGCGGGGACCTCGACGCCCAGGTCGCCACGGGCGACCATGATGCCGTCGGAGACGTGCAGGATCTCGTCGAAGTTCTCGACGCCCAGGGCGCTCTCGATCTTCGGGAAGATCATGACGTTGGGGGCGCCCATCTCGGTGCAGATCTGGCGGATGCCCTCGACGGCGGCGGCGTCACGGATGAAGGAGGCGGCGATGGCGTCGATGCCAAGCTCGCAGCCGAACATGATGTCGGCGCGGTCCTGAGCGGTGACGGAAGGCAGGCCGATGTTGACGTTGGGGACGTTGACGCCCTTGCGCTCGCCAATCTCCCCGCCGTTGGTCACGACGCAGTGCATGTCCTGGCCCTCGACGTGGTCGACCTCAAGGCCAACCAGGCCGTCGTCGATCAGGATGACGGAACCCTTGGTGACCTCGGAGGGAAGGTCCAGGTAGTCCAGCGAGATGTGCTGGGCGGTGCCGTGGAAGTCCTCGGAGGTGGGCTGGGCGGTCACGACGATCTCGTCGCCGGTGGCCACGGAGACCTTCTTGCCGTCGACGAGAAGACCGGTGCGGACCTCGGGGCCCTTGGTGTCAAGCAGGATAGCCACGGGAATGGACAGCTCACGGGAGATGGAGCGGACCTTCTCGATCATGCTGCGGTGGTACTCGTGGGAGCCGTGGGAGAAGTTGAAGCGGGCGACGTTCATTCCGTGCAAGATGAGCTGACGCAGCACCTCCTCGTCCTCGGTGGCAGGACCCATGGTGCAGACGATCTTGGTTTTCTTGCTGAATGCCATCTAAAACCTCTTTCTATCGGTATGGCAAAGGCCCCGGCCAAGCGACCGGGGCTGCGGACTAACAAACTACGGAGCGCTCCACGAAATCGGTGCCGTTGGCGTAGGCCTGGGCGTTGTCCAGGGTCACGCGGGCGATCTCGCTCAGGGCCTCCTTGGTGAAGAAGGCCTGGTGGGACGTCATGACGACGTTGGGGAAGGAGCACAGGCGAGAAGTGACGGAGTCGATGATCTCGCCGGCGCGGTCCTGATAGACGTTGGGGCCTTCCTCGTCGTAGACGTCGAGGCCGGCGGCGCCGATCTTGCCGGAGAGGATGCCGCGGATAAGGGCCTGGGTGTCCACAAGGCCGCCGCGGCCGGTGTTCACGAAGATCACGCCGTCCTTCATCTTGGAGATGGACTCGTCGTTGATCATGTGGCGGCTCTCCTCGTTGAGGAAGGCGTGCAGCGAGATAAGGTCGCTGCGGCGATAGAGCTCGTCGTAATCGACGTACTCGTCAACCACGCCGTCGTCCACGAGCTTCTGGTTGGGATACAGGTCGGAGCCCAGGACCTTCATGCCGAAGCCCTTGCAGATGCGGCAAAGGGCGGCGCCGATGCGGCCGGTGCCGATGATGCCGGCGGTCTTGCCGCACAGGGTCTCGCCGACCAGGCCCTCGAGGTTGAAGTCGTTGTCGCGGACGCGGTTGTAACCCTTGTGGATACGGCGGTTGGCGCACAGGGCCAGGCCCATGGCGTGCTCGGCGATGGCCTCAGGAGAGTAAGCGGGGACGCGGGTGACCTTCATGCCCAGGTCCTGCGCGACGGGAACGTTCACGGCGTCGAAGCCGGCGCAGCGCATAAGGACGAGCTTCACGCCAAAGCCGGCGAGGATCTCGAGGGTCATGGCGCCGGCATCGGCGTTGACGAAGGCGCAGACGCCGTCATAGCCGCGGGCGAGGGCAGCGGTCATAGGGGTGAGGTTGGACTCGATGAAGTCGACCTTGATCTCCGGGTAGCTCTTGAGCTCCTGGGTAAAGGAATCGCGGTCATAGCTAGCGGTACCGTAAAAAAGAATCTTCATCGTTTTCCCCTTCGGAAACCTTTTTGCTCCCACGGCGCCCTTGCCGCGCCGAGTTCCCTTAACGATTCGACAGTATAAAACAGGCGAGCGGCAAAAATAAGGGGGCAAACGGCAATAGACAACTTTCCGGAAGGGTTTTATAAGTACGTACCGAACATTTCAAAACGTCATCCCACCGCTTGTCCGCAACCGTCGGGCGCCGAAAACGTTTTTCTCGCCCACGTCGCTGGCTATACTCGTAGGGCACCTACCCTACCGAAAGGATCGCCATGAGCTGGTTCGAGCCGTCTTTCGCCTACCAAATCTATCCCCTGGGCCTTTGCGGGGCTCCGCACGAGAACGACGGGGTGACCGAGCATCGCCTTCGAAAGCTCATCGACGACGGCTGGGTGGAGCACATGCAAAAGCTCGGCGTCACCTGCCTTATCCTGAACCCCGTCTTCGACAGCTTGACCCACGGCTACGACACGAGCGACTACACCAAACTCGATTGCCGCCTGGGCACCAACGAGGACCTGGCAGACGTCGTGGAAGCCTGTCACAAGGCGGGTATCAAGGTCCTTCTCGACGGTGTCTTCAACCACGTGGGCCGCGGATTTTGGGCCTTCCAAGATGTCAAGGAGAAGCGCGAGTCCTCCCCGTACGCCGGCTGGTTCGAGATCGACTGGGGCGGCAACACCGAGTGGAACGACGGCTTCTCCTACTCCACCTGGCAAGGCGTCCCCTACCTCATCAAGCTCAACCACTCCAACTTCGGCCTCAACGACTACCTGGCAGACGTCATCCGCCGTTGGGAGGCCGAGTTCAACATCGACGGCCTGCGCCTGGATGTGGCCTACTGCCTGGACCGCGGGTTTCTCGGCTACCTAAGGCAGATCGCCAACGAGCTTACCGACAAACGCGGCGAGAAATTCCTCCTTCTAGGAGAGACGATGTTCGGCGACTATAACCAGTGGATGGGCGACAGTCTCTGCGACACCGTGACCAACTACGAGTGCTACAAGGGCCTTTGGTCCTCGATGAACTCCGCCAACATGCACGAGATCGCCTATGCCCTCGAGCGCCAGAGCGGCTCCCACCCCTGGGATCTCTACACCGGAAAGCACCTGCTCGACTTCGTCGACAACCACGATGTGCCGAGAATCGCCACACAGCTTTCCGATAAACAGCAGCTCAAGCCCCTCTACGGCCTGCTCTTTGGCATGGCCGGCGTGCCTTGCGTCTATTACGGCAGCGAATGGGGCATCGAGGGCGAGCAGAAATTCGGAGATCACGAGCTTCGCCCCGCCCTCGACGCGCCCGAATGGAACGACCTCGCTAGCTGGATTTGTGCCTTGGCCCATGCCCGCGAGAAGAGTGAGGCCATCATCTGGGGCAGCTACGAGCAGCTCCAGGTCACGCCTCAGCAGCTCGTCTTCAAGCGCGAGCACAACGGCGAGCGAGTGATCGTCGCCGTCAACGCCTCCTCAGAGGCCGCGACGGCCCATTTCGATGCCCAGGCCGGCCGCGGGGTCGACCTGGTGACCGGCGAGAAGCACGACTTCGGCGGGGGCTCCGAGCTTGCGCCCTATTCCGCATACTACTGGAAACTCGAACAGTAAAGTAATAGTCGCCCGTTATAAACAGAAAGGCCCCGGAGCCTCAAAAGAAGCTCCGGGGCCTTTCTGTTTTTGCCTCGGCTTGCGGCCGAGAAACGAAAACGCCCCAAGGTGGTCAGCGGCGTCCTGCTCTCCCACGGACTGACTCCGCA
>CAVDTK010000044.1:0-15813 GCA_963611755.1 Oscillibacter sp. ER4 | reverse complement strand
CCCTCAAGGTCTGCGAGCTCAACGGCGAGTCCGTTGACGCCGCCCTAACCGAGATGATCCACGTCATCGGCGAGAACATGAAGATCCTGCGCTTCCAGCGTCTGGCCGTCGAGAACGGCGCCCTGGCTTCCTATATCCACCTGGGCGGCAAGATCGCCAACGTGGCCGTCTTCGAGTTCGGCAAGGCCGAGACCGCCGAGGCCGACGAGTTCAAGACCTTCGCTCACGACGTGGCTATGCAGATCGCCGCTACCGCTCCTGTCGCCGCTTCCCGCGACGACGTGCCCGCCGAGACCGTCGAGCACGAGCTGGCCATCTACAAGGCTCAGGCTGCCGAGTCCGGCAAGCCCGAGGATATCCAGGAGAAGATGGCTCAGGGCCGCCTGGAGAAGTACTTCAAGGAGTTCGTCCTGTGCGAGCAGGAGTTCGTCAAGGATTCCTCCGTCACCATCGACGGCCTTGCCAAGAAGACCTCCAAGGACCTCGGCGACGAGATCAAGGTCAAGAGCTTCGTCCTTTACCGCTTCGGCGAGTAAACCAAGCTTTTAGCTTAATCGGGAGCCGGTCGCTTTACGTGACCGGCTCCTTTTATGTGAAGAGCGAACCCGCTCACCCCGCTGCGGGGCCAGCACTAGGGCCGCTCTGCTAGAATCACCAAGGATTGTTTTTGATTGCGGGTCTTATGCTGTGTCCCACATGCGAGCGGAGGTTGGCGTGACTGACTACAAGTACAAGCGCGTTCTTCTCAAGTTGTCCGGAGAGGCCCTTATGGGTTCTCAGTCCTTTGGCATCGACCCGGCCGTCCCGGTGCGCCTTGCCAAGGAGATCCGCCCGGTCTATGAGGCCGGGGTCCAGGTCGCCGTCGTCGTGGGCGGCGGAAACATCTTCCGCGGCGTCTCCGGCGCTGCCGCTGGCATGGATCGCGCCCAGGGCGACAGCATGGGTATGCTCGCCACCGTCATCAACGCACTTGCCCTGCAGGACACCTTCGAGCAGGCCGGCATGACCTGCCGCGTCATGAGCGCCATCGAGATGCGTCAGATCGCAGAGCCCTACATCCGTCGCCGCGCGATCAGGCACCTCGAGAAGGGCCGCATCACCATCTTTGCCGCCGGCACCGGCAACCCCTTCTTCACGACCGATACCGGCGCCGCGCTTCGCGCCTGCGAGATCAACGCCGAGATCCTTATGAAGGCGACCAACGTCGACGGCATCTACGACGCCGATCCCCGCAAGAACCCCGACGCCAAGCGCTTCGAGTCCATCTCTTACAGCGAGGTCCTTAACCGCGACCTCAAGGTCATGGACGCCGCCGCCACGGCTTTGTGCCGCGACAACCAGATGCCTATCATGGTCTTCGACATCAACGAGGAGGGCGGCTTCGTTCGCGCCGTCAGCGGCGAGAACGTGGGCACCACCGTTTACGAAGAGGAGAACTAAGCTATGAGCCAGCACACCGAATTCGCCAAGGACAAGATGGACAAGTGCATCGAGTCCTTGAAGGCCAACTTCACCCGCGTTCGCTCCGGGCGCGCCAACCCGCATATCCTCGACCCCATCAAGGTCGACTACTACGGTCAGCCCACGCCTATCACGCAGCTTGCCGCCGTCAAGGTCCCCGAGGCCTCGATGCTCGTCGTCGAGCCCTGGGACAAGTCTTCCCTTCGCGCCATCGAGCACGCCATCGAGTCCTCTGACCTAGGCATCACGCCCTCTAACGACGGCGTCTGCATCCGCCTGCCGTTCCCGCGTCCGACCGAGGAGCGCCGCCGCGAGCTGGCCAAGGAGTGCAACAAGCTCGCCGAGGAGGCCCGCGTGGCCGTGCGCAACGTCCGCCGCGACGCCAACGGCAAGATCGAGCGCGACGAGGAGCTGCCCGAGGACGAGCAGACCCGCGAGAAGAAGTCCGTCCAGAAGCTGACCGACTCCTACGTCGCGCAGATCGACGAGCTTCTCAAGGCCAAGACCGCCGAGGTCATGGAGATCTAGTGCTCTACGATAAAGAAAAGCTCGTCGAGTACTTCTCCGACGCGCCCCAAGACATCACGTTGGACGACGTGGACATGGGCAGGATCCCTGGCCACGTCTCCATCATTATGGACGGCAACGGCCGCTGGGCCCAGGCCCGCGGTCTTGACCGCAGCCAGGGCCACGTCGCCGGCGTCGAGTCCCTGCGCGAAACCGTGACCACGAGCGTCCGCCTGGGCGTCGACGTCTTGTCTGTCTACGCCTTCTCGACCGAGAACTGGAAGCGCCCGCAGGAAGAGGTAAATCTTTTGATGCACCTCTTTGCCACGACGCTCTTGCATGAGCTGCCGCTTTTCCACCAGGAGAACGTGAAGCTCCGCTTCTTCGGCGATCTTGATGCCCTGCCCGCAGAGACCCGTGAGGTCTTTCAGCAGGGCCTGGACGAGACGGCCGACCACACCGGCATGACCTTTGCCCTGGCCGTGAACTACGGCTCGCGCGCGGAGATCGCCCGTGCGGCTCGCATGCTTGCCCAGGAGTGCGCCGATGGCAAGATTTCGGCAGACGACATCACGGCGGACGCTCTAGCGGATCATCTCTACACCCAGGGCCTTCCCGATCCCGATCTTCTCATCCGCACCTCCGGTGAGCTGCGCCTCTCCAACTACCTTCTGTGGCAGCTCGCCTACACCGAGTTCTATGTCACGGACACCTACTGGCCCGACTTCTCGCGCTGGGAGTACCTGCGCGCCATCAAGTCGTTCCAGTCCCGCAACCGTCGCTTCGGGGGTGTTGTCTCCGCGTGAGCCAGTCCCAGGACAACAAGACGGTGCAGAACGCCTCTTCTCGGCAGCCTGAAGTTCCTGCCGAGAAGAGCATTGGTCTTGACCGTCAGATCGACAAGCTCGAGGGTCGCCGCATCGCCAAGGAGGAGAAGCGCGCGGCCGGCTCACTTGCCGGTCAGAAGGTGCGTTCCAAGACCGAGAAGGTCCTGACGCGCACCACCACGGGCACCATCTATGCCCTGGTGGTCTTGGCCTGCCTTTTCTGCGGCCGCTTCACCACGACGCTTTTGGTCATGTGTATGGCGTGGCTTTGCTGCTCGGAGTTCTTCCGCATCTGCCGCATGGGCGGCCGCATGCCCAACGAGTCCATCGGGCTAGCGGCCGCGCTGTTGTTCCCGCTCGCGGCCTATGCGCGTGGGCTCCTCGCCTTGATCATCGTGTGCTTCCTGGTGCTGTTTGTCTGCGCGTGCTGGTACGTGTTCACGCCGCGGGCCAACATCGCCGACGTCGCGGTCACGGCCTTTGGGCCCCTTTACACGAGCCTGGCGTTCTCGACCATCGTGTTGATCCGTGTTTACGACAAGGGCATTCCGGGCGCGCTTCTTGCCCTGGGCGTCATGATGTCCGTCTGGGGCAACGACGCCTTGGCCTACTTTGTTGGGTCCAAGATCGGCGTCCATAAGCTGGCTCCCAAGATCTCGCCCAACAAGAGCTGGGAGGGCTTTGTAGGCGGCCTTACCGCCTCGGTCTTTGTATGGGTCATGATGAGGGTACTTCACATCATCGATGTGTCGCTTTTCTTCTCGCTCTTCGCTGGCCTGGTCGTGGGTATTTCCGGCGTCATCGGCGACCTCTTCGAGTCGCGCATCAAGCGCGGCGTGGGCGTCAAGGACTCCGGCAACCTTATGCCGGGTCACGGCGGTCTTCTCGATCGTTCTGATTCTTTGTTGTTCGGCTGCATGGCAGCGTACTTCTTGTTGTTAGTCGGAGGTGTTTTGGTATGAGCATATTCGAGCACGAAAAGCCCCAAGGCACCTCTCGCGAGTACCCCATCAGGGTCGCGATCCTGGGATGCTCCGGCTCCATCGGGCGCCAGACGATCGATGTATGCCGCCGCCACTCCGATAAACTGCAGGTTGTGGCCCTGTCCGTCAACACCTCGACCGCCTTTTTGGCCCAGGCCGCGCACGAGTTGGGCGCCACCCACGCCGCCGTGGCCGACGCCTCGATGAAGGACGACCCCAACCTGGCCGATATGCCGGAGACCTGCGCCGTCTCCTTCGGCGACCAGGCGGTGGCCGAGCTCGCCTGCTTGGACGAGGTCGACATCGTCGTGAACGCCCTTGTGGGCTTCGCCGGTATTCTCGCCGGTTACAAGGCGCTTCTCGCCGGCAAATCGATGGCCTACGCCAACAAGGAGTCCATCGTCTGCGGCGGCGACCTGCTGATGCCGCTCACGCGCCCCGGCAAGCTTATCCCGGTCGACTCCGAGCACAGTGCCATTTTCCAGTGCTTGGTGGGGGAGAGGCTTTCCGAGGTCTCCAAGATCTGGCTCACCTGCTCGGGCGGGCCGTTCTTTGGCATGGGCCGAGAAGAGCTTGCGCACGTCACGGCGTCCCAGGCCTTGGCGCACCCCACTTGGCGCATGGGCTCCAAGATCACGATCGACAGCGCGACCCTTATGAACAAGGGTCTTGAGGTCTTGGAAGCCAGCCAGCTTTTTGAGGTGCCCATCGACGACGTGCACGTCCTGGTTCACCGCCAGAGCAAGATCCACTCGATGGTCGAGTTCGTCGACGGCGTCGTGAAGGCGCAGCTCGGCGGCTCGGACATGCGCGCGCCTATCCAGTATGCCCTGAGCTTTCCCGACCGGTGGGAGGCAACCGCCGCTCGCGTCGACTGGTGCTCGGCCGATCCCTTCACCTTTGCCGAGGCGGACGAGAAGAGCTTCGGCTGCCTGGCGCTTGCCAAGGAGGCGGGCCGCATCGGCGGCACGATGCCGTGCGCGATGAACGCGGCCAACGAGGTCGCCAACGCCGCCTTCAGGTCCGGTGCCTGCGATTTTCTCGACATCGAGAAGGTCGTCTCGCAGGTCATGGAGAAGACCGTGCCCGAGAAGGTCGAGTCGTTCGAGCAGCTCGTCGACGTCGACGCGCGCTCGCGCGAGCTTGCCCGCGAGCTTCTTTCCGGGGTCGCCCAGTGAGCAGTGTCTTAGGCGTTCTATCTGCGGTTTTCTGGGGCCTTGTGGTCTTGTCGCTCCTTGTGGTCGTCCATGAGGGCGGCCACTTCTTCGCGGCGCGCGCCCTCGGCGTCCGCGTGACCGAGTTCTTCTTGGGTCTCCCGTGCCGCTTTCGCCTTTCCGCCAAGAGCAAGAAGCTCGGCACCGAGTACGGCGTGACGCCGCTTCTTCTGGGCGGCTATAACCGCATCTGCGGTATGAGCGGGGTCAACGACCCGCTGCTGGCACCTGCGCTCGAGATCATCCAGGCCTCTGGCCGCATCACCGGCGAGGAGCTTGCCGCCAAGCTCGGCTGCGACGTCAAAGAGGCCTACTTCCTCTTCGAGATTCTTACCGATTGGGGCTCCATCAGGCCCTATTACAACCCCGACCTGGGCGAAGACCCCAACCAGAAGGATTGGCCCGCCGCTTTCGAGACCCTTGCGCGCGACGCGGATTTTCTCACCGAGTACGACCGGGGGCACGACTTCACTCGACCCGGCTCCACCCAGGCGGCAGAGCCGCGCCCCATCGAGGTCCCGGCTGAGCAGTTCTTGGCGCAGGAGCGCTCGCACACCTACCTGGGCCGCGGTTTTCTCGGCCGCGTCTTCATGCTGCTCGCAGGCCCTGTCGTGAACATCGCCCTGGCGTTTCTCATCGTCACGGCCTCGACCATGTACCAGGGTGTGACCTATATCAAGGACTCGCCGACCCTGTACAGCGTGGCCGAAGGGTCCTACGCCGAGGCTTCTGGCCTCGAGGCCGGGGACACCATCCTGACCTTTGACGGCCAGCAGATCGACTCTTGGTCGCAGTTCTTGCAGGCGCTCAGCCCCTGCCTGGAGGAAGGCCGCGACTTCACCCTCACCGTCGAGCGCGACGGCCAGACCCTGACCATCAACGCGGATTTGCCGGATGGCGAGAAGGTCGATGCCTTTGGCGTGAGCACCGAGACATACGTCCATCACCCGACTTTCCTCGAGGCGTCTAGGTCGACCCTGGCCTATGCGAAGATGGTGGCAGATATGGCGTTCAAGCTGATCGTCCCCACACAGACGGTAGAGGTCTTGAGCCAGTCGTCCTCTGTCGTGGGCATCTCGGTCATGGCGTCTCGCGCTGCGGCGGGTGGTCCCTCGACCCTTGCCCTGTACTGCGGCGCGATCTCGATGTCATTGGGCTTCATGAACCTCCTGCCCATCCCGCCCCTCGACGGCGGCAAGATCCTCATCGAGGCGATTCAGCTCATCATCCGCCGCGACCTTTCGGTGCGCGTCCAGAACATCATCAGCTACGTGGGAATGGCGTTTTTCCTCTTCGTCTTCCTCTTTGCGCTGAGAAACGACATCTTGAACTTCTTCATAGGGTAGGCGAATTTCGATGACCGAGAATTCCTGCAAGCCCGCTCGCGAGCTCACACGCCCCGTCATGGTGGGCAAGGTCCAGGTCGGCGGCGGCGCGCCCGTGAGCGTGCAGTCTATGTGCACGACCAACACGGCCGACGCCGAGGCGACGCTCGCCCAGATCAACCGTCTTGCCGACGCAGGCTGCGAGATCATCCGTGTGGCCATCCCCAATGCGGGCGTGCTCGACGGCTTTACCCGCATTTGCGCCGAATCGCCCCTGCCAGTGGTCGCGGATATCCACTTCGACCACAAGCTCGCTATCGAGGCGGCGCACCGCGGTGCGGCCGCCATGCGCATCAACCCCGGAAACATCGGCGACTGGGCGCGCGTCGACGCCTGCATCGACGCGGCGGGGGAGGCTAGTATCCCCATCCGCATCGGCGTGAACGCGGGCTCCCTCGACAAGAAGATCGCCGAGGACACGGGCCTTTCTCAGCCGGAGAAGCTCGTCATGAGCTGCGAGTCGTTTGTTGAGCATTTCACGTCGCGCGGCTTCGAGGACATCGTCTTGTCCGCCAAGGCGCACGACGTGCCCACGACGCTTGCGACCTACCGAATGCTGTCCCAGCGCCTGCCGCAGTACCCGCTGCACGTGGGCGTGACCGAGGCCGGCACCTTACGCCAGGGAACCGTCAAGAACGCTTGCGGTGTCGGCATCCTTCTTGAGCAGGGCATCGGCGACACCATGCGACTCTCGCTCACCGCCGACCCCGTCGAGGAGGTCTATGTTGCTTGGGACCTCTTGAGCGCCCTCGGCATGCGACGCCTGCGCCCGGAGCTCGTGAGCTGCCCCACCTGCGGTCGTTGCCAGGTTGACATGATCCCCATCGCCGAGGAGGTTTCTCGGCGCCTGCAGACCATCGGCGCGCCCATCTCGGTCGCGGTCATGGGTTGTGCGGTCAACGGCCCCGGCGAGGCCAAGGACGCCGACATCGGCATGGCGAGCGGCAACGGCCAGGCGATGCTCTTCGCCAAGGGCGAGCCCATTCGCAAGGTCGCGGAAGACCAGATGGTCGACGAGCTCTTCGCGGAAATCCAAGAGCGCTTCCTCTAGCCTCATGTACTAGAATCAAAAAGATTTTCTCGGCAAACGCGCGCAAAGGCTGCGCTGAAAGGTTGGTTTGGTATGAAACGCTACCAGACGATGTCCAGGCTCTACGCACCCACCTTGAAGGAGGACCCCAACGAGGCTGAGCTCGTGAGCCACAAGCTCCTGCTGCGCGCGGGCATGATCCGCAAGACCGCGGCCGGCCTCTACAGCTACCTGCCGCTTTGCTGGCGCGTCATCCGCAAGATCGAGGACGTCATCCGCGATGAGATGGAGGGCATCGGCGCCCAGGAGATGCTGACCCCCATCGTGACCCCCGCTGAGCTTTGGGAGCAGTCCGGCCGTTACACCGCCTACGGCCCCGAACTCATGCGCCTGCACGACCGCCACGACCGCCAGTTCGTGCTTGGTCCCACCCACGAGGAGACCTACACCGACCTGGTGCGCAACGAGCTGCGCTCCTACAAGCAGCTGCCCGTCACGCTCTATCACATACAGGACAAGTTCCGTGACGAGCTGCGCCCCCGCTTTGGCCTTATGCGCGGCCGCGAGTTCATCATGAAGGACGCCTACTCCTTTAGCGCCACGCAGGAGTCCCTGCAGCAGTGCTACGACGACGAGAAGGCTGCCTACGCCCGCATCGCCGAGCGCTGCGGGCTGAAGGCCCTGCCCGTCGTGGCCGACTCCGGCCAGATCGGCGGCGACACCTCCGTCGAGTTCATGGCCCTGGCAGACGCCGGCGAGGCCGAGCTCGTGTGGTGCGACTGCGGCTTTGCGGCCGACACCGAGGCCGCCACGGCCAAGATCGAGGTCATCGAGGGCGAGAAATGCGAGCTGACCCGCATCCACACGCCTTCCGCCGGCACGATCGAGGACCTTGCCTCCTTCGTGGGCGTGCCCGAGAACGCGACCAGGAAGGCCCTGGCCCTGATCGACGGCGAGGGCAAGCCTTGGGTCCTTTTCGTCCCCGGCACGCACGAGCTCAACGACTGCAAGGCCGAGCACGCCTTTGGCGAGTACCACCTTATGACCGAGGAGGAGCTTGTTGAGAACGGCCTGGTCAAGGGCTTCATCGGCCCCGTTGGCCTGCCCGAGGGCGTGCGCGTAGCCGCCGATGTCTCGCTCAAGGACTCCAAGTACTGGCTTGTGGGCGCCAACGAGGTTGATTACCACCTTAAGGGCGCTATGCCCGATCGCGACTTCACGGTCGACGCCTGGGTCGACGTCGTCACCGCCCGCGAGGGCGACGGCTGCCCCAAGTGCGGCGGCAGCCTGCACTCCGCCCGCGGCATCGAGATCTCCCAGGTCTTCCAACTGGGCACCAAGTACTCCGAGTCCATGGGCGCCACCTTCATGGACGAGGACGGCCGCGAGAAGCCCTTCCTCATGGGCTGCTACGGCATCGGCGTTTCTCGCATGGTGAGCGCCGTAGTCGAGCAGCACAACGACGAGAACGGCATCTGCTGGCCGGTCTGCGTCGCCCCCTACGAGATCGAGGTCATCGCCATGAACGTGGGCGACGACGTGGTCTGGCCGGTGGCCCAGAAGGTGACCGAGGAGCTTTCTGCCGCCGACCTCGAGGTTCTTCTCGACGACCGCAAGGAGCGCCCCGGCGTCAAGTTCGCCGACGCCGACCTTATCGGCCTGCCGTACCAGGTGATCCTGGGCAAGCGCGGCGTGGCCAACGGCATGGCCGAGGTTAAGGATCGCGCCACCGGCGAGCGCTTCGACGTTGCCCTGGACGAGCTTTGCGGGTGGCTTTCCGAGAAGATCGTGCCAGCCCGCGCGTAGTCTTCTTATCGCTTTGACCTGCGCTTTATTTGTAAATCCTGGCCCTGGGCGGCAATGGCTGTCCGGGGCCGATTTCTAAAGGGGGAGCACATGACCTATCAGGATCTCGCGGCGGCGGCCCGCGGCAACATCGGCCCGCACTGCAAGGCATGCCCGGTCTGCGACGGTCGCGGCTGTAGGAACACCATCCCTGGTCCCGGTGCTAAAGGTTCGGGCACCGTTGCCATCCGCAACAAGCAGGCCTGGGACGAGGTCCTGGTTAACATGGACACCCTCCACGAGTATTTTGATGCCAGCACGGTAACGCGCGTTTTGGGCCGCGATCTCGCCCTGCCCGTTATGATCGGCCCCGTGGGCGATGTCCAGCGCCACTACGGCGAAAAGTACGACACCGAGTCCTACAACGAGTGCATCCTGCGCGCGGCTTCTAAGGCGGGCACGCTCGCATGGACAGGCGACGGCCTGAACCCTGACATCATGACTAAGTCCTGCGAGGTTATCGCGGGCTTGGGTGGGGCAGGGGTCGTTACCGTGAAGCCCTGGGACGCCAATACCCTTGAGCATAAGTTGGGCCAGGCGCTGGCCGCAAAGCCTGCTGCTGTGGCCATGGACATCGACGCCGCGGGTTTGCCCTTCCTCAAGGGCCAGAATCCCCCAGCGGGCGCTAAGAGCGAGGCTCAGGTGGCCGAGATTGCCTCCACGTGTCACGCAGCCGGGATCCCCTTTGTCCTTAAGGGTGTTATGACGGTGCGGGCCGCCGAGGCCGCCGTCCGCGCGGGCGTCACCGCCATCGTGGTCTCGAACCACGGCGGACGCGTGCTGGACGGCGTGCCGGCCACGGCAACGGTGCTTCCCGGCGTCGCGGCGGCCGTGGGCAACGACATCGAGATCCTGGTAGACGGTGGTATCCGCACGGGCCTCGACGTGTTCCGCGCGCTAGCCTTGGGCGCCGACGCATGTCTTCTCTGCAGACCCTTTGTCGTGGCCGCATTTGGCGTCGGCGAGCAGGGCGTCCGTGACTATCTGGCCCAACTGGTCCGTGAGCTGGCAGACGCCATGGAAATGTGCGGCGCCCCCACTGCAGAAGCCATCACCCGCGACATGCTCGCCAATTAGTGTACATAATTATAACGGCACCTCTGTATAAGGCCCATAAATTGAGCGTCTATCGTATTTGTGTACGCTAATTCAAACAATCAGGGCAACAATGATCATTGTGAAATGTTCAACCACCCAATCACTGTTTGAAACCGTTCATCCAGCTCATTGATACCGCCGGGGGTCTAATAATGCGACTTGCTTAAAGTAAGACAAGCAATCGGTTATGTTTTGGAACAAGAGTAGACCGCGTATCGCCTAACCTTCTAAACGGTGATTCTGATGAAAGTTCAACATGGTGGCATGTTCCGTTTTCAGATGAGACGCGCTATGGGCTCGAAGATCCTTCCTTATGCGTTTCTAACGCTTCTGCTCTTTGTCACGATCTGCTTTATCCAGTCATGTCTCATGTTTTGGGGCCACGATAGGGGAGAACTCCCTTCTGCGGCAACGCTGTGGATCGGCAATGGCTGGCGCTCGAACGCGAAGCTCATCAGCTTCATGGTGTGGTTCATACTGTTCCCGCTGACGTCGGCTCTCTTTGCGGCGTCATTTTTTGAAGACAGGGCAAGATCCTCTGTCTACCTAATTGCTTGCCGCGGTACCGCCAAATCCTATCTTTAAGCCGGCGGCACCTGCTCGTTTGTCATGGCAGCTCTTGTAACGCTCGCAGTATTTCTCATTTCCCAGGCGCTGTCGCCTCTCGCCTTTCCTGCGATTTCTGGCTGGGACTCGTATTTCACTATGATGGACCTGGCTCCCACATCTCAATCAAGCTTCGAAATGTTTGAAGGCCAACCCTTCTCGTCGCTCATTTTCTCCAACCGATATCTGTATAACCTGGTTTACTGCCTCTACCTTGCCATTTTTGCTGGGCCGACGGCGCTTGTCACCTATGCCAGCTCATTATTCTTGCGCCGCAATCGTCTGGTCCTTTTGGGCTTGCCGACGATGATTCTTCTGGGGGTATCCGCTGTCTTGCCCAACGGATTCGACGTTGCGAACCTCCTGCTTCCAGGGATCTATGTAACGGCTTCGGCCGCCTATCTGATTGCAGTCCCTCTTGTAATGTCGGCGTGCGGTTTGCTGGCTATCCTCGGCGTCCTTTCATCTAAGAGGGACGTGATCTTATGACAAGGGTGAGAAGCGCGCTGTCTGAGATCCTTCCACGCCTAGCACTCTTTGTGCCGGTGCCGCTTGCCTTTGGTGTTCTTCGGTTTTTGTCGGCGACTCCAGAGGATTACGCGTCGAGCAGCGCGTCGATTTCCTCGGTTTATCTAACGTTCGTAAGCGCAAATCAAGCTACGTTTCTCTATGTCCCGGTTTTCTCGTTTTATGCTGCGAGACAAATCCAAATGCAGCTCTGCGCGTATCGAATGAGCCGAAGGTCATCGTGGCTACAGGCCTATTGCGGCCTTATGGTCACGCTGTGCCTGGGATCCGGCTTGTTTTCACTGGCGATATTGATTCCATCCCTGGCCGCGTTGGCGTTTAAATCCGGCCTGACGTTCTCTGCCGATGCTCTAATGGGCTTCGCTGTCGTTCAGTTTTTATACGAGACGCTCTTCTTCATCGTCGTCTCATCCCTGTGCATTGTTTCGTTTTTGATTTCTCGCTCAGCCATCCTCGCGCTGCTTGCTTGCGTCATCTACGGCGGCTCGGACTCTTTTGTCGCTGCTTTTGGTGCATATCACGGCGAGTTCTGGTCTGGTTGGATGCTCATGGGTTATGCCGACCCAGCCCAGCCTTTGCTCGCGACGGCCGGCGCTTTGAGGTTGCTGGCTTTCATCGCGATTCTCGTTATTGCCGGAATCCGGCTCGTTCAATCGGTCGATGTATTTGAAAGCGCCTTCCATGAGTAGGGGATCAAAACGTTTCTTTATTCTGACGGCGCTCGGCTGCGCGGCGCTTAGGGCCGTTGTGACAGCATGGCTGTGCGGCATTCAGGCGGTTCCTTACCTTCTCGTCGGTCTTGGGGGCGCCGCGACTGTGCCAAGGCTCGTGGGGTCCTACAGCGCCTTCCCCTTGGCGATAAGCCTTTCTCCGGGCATTATGTTTCTGTACCTTCAGAGCGACTATATCCCCGAGACGCTTCGCGCTGAGTCAACTTCGGCCTTGCCGAGAGTAGCTTCACGAAGGCGATGGACGGTTTCACGTTGCTTGTGCCTGGCTCTTCGTGTTTCTCTCTATGAGCTGGCTTCACTTGCTTTGTTGGCCAGCGTGATTGCCCTGTTCGGCGACTCGGCCTTTTCGCTAAGCAAATTAGCAGCCTCGGCGCTTAGTGTTTTGATAGACAGCGTCTTCTGCACGGCCCTATCCTTGGCGATAAATCTCGTCTCCCTAAAAAGAGACGCTCTCTTTGGCTTTGCCACGATAATCGGCGCTCACCTGGCCACGGTCCTTTGTCTTACGGCGATTCCCGCTGATTTTGCCAAAGTCGCTGTTCCCTGGCTCGTCTCAGCTCACGGGATCCCTCTGCCTGGCACAAGGGGCTCTGCGAGTTGTATGGCATATCTGCTGATGCCGCAGCCAATATCAACCCCGCGTTTTCCGTCGCGGTGCTTCTGGCTTTGTCGATCGCGTTGTCCGAGACCCTTGCGAGGGCGGTCGACAGATTTGACCTCATCTGATGGGAGGATTCGATGTCTGACCAGATCATCATTAATGAAGCAACCAAAACCATCCATGGCAGAACGGTTCTCGACCATGTCTCGCTTGCCTTGGACCGCGGCGGAATTTACGGGTTCATCGGCATAAACGGGTCCGGAAAGAGCATGCTCTTCAGAGCGATCTCCGGCCTGATTCATCTTACGAGCGGCGAGATCGATGTCTTTGGGCAGAATGTGGGAAAAGACGTCGACTTTCCTGCAAACATGGGCTTGTGCTTTGAATCGAGCGGCTTTTGGGACGAGAAGAGCGGTCTTGAGAACCTTATCCATCTCGCGTCGATCAGAGGCGTCGTGGGCCGCGACGAGGCCGCGTCCGCGCTCTCGCGACTAGGGCTTGACCCAAACGATACGAGGCCCGTATCGGCTTACAGTATGGGCATGAGACAGCGCCTGGTCATCGCCCAGGCAATTATGGAAAAGCCCGACCTTCTCATTATGGATGAGCCCACAAACTCGCTTGACGTCGACGGCATCGCCACTGTGGCTTCAGTGATACGCGAGGAACAGGCGCGCGGGGGCTACCGTTTTTGTCTCGAGCCACAACGAGCCGACCGTTGAAGCCCTTTTCGAACGCACCTTTAGGATGGAGGCCGGTCGCGCAAGCGAAGTGATGAGCAATGCGTGACTACCGCGACCTTACCCTTCCCCGGATGAGCAGAAGGGCGTTTCTCATATCCTCGGGCCTCATGTTAGGGGCATGCACCGCCACGGCTATCGGCATGCGCGCGAGCTTGACGAATTTCTCCGCTGACGAGAAGACCCTCGGTTCCCTGCCGTTCTCTATGACCCCGGCCACAAAGGGGATCGTCTCGCTCTACAGCGAAGAAACCCTTCTGGAGGAGCTTCGCACCGAGGGCGTCGACGCTTCCGAGTACACGTCCCAAGAAGCACGGTCGCTTCTCACCATGCCGGGAGACGACGTGGAAGAGCTGGCCCCTGTGGTTCTCACGGGCGTCTTCACCGGAGAGCGCGCCTATGTGTACCAGGCATTCCGATGCACCGTCGAGGTCTCGCAGGTGATAAAGGGCGATGCGTTCCATGTTGGCGACACGATCACCGTCTACGACCCCTTCGCGATTCGTCAGCCCGGGGCCTTCTCTCACAGTGGCGGCATCTTCACAAGCGAACGCGTGGTCTCGGCCACGGCGGATTGTTACAACAACGGCATGGCCCCCATGCGAGAAGGGGAGAAGTACCTGTTCTTCCTTGAGCAGAAGCGCTTCCCGGAAGGCATGGACGTCACCGATGCCGAGCATATCTGCATTCTGGCCAAGCACACCTACGCGAGAATTCCCTTGGGGCTCGCGGACCACCCGGAACGCGTCGATATCATCGATTACAGCACGCTTGAGGTGGTGGATCACGGCACCTACACCGAGACCGTGATGCCGGACATCACCTTTGAAGAGGCCTGCCAGTACGATGTCTTTGTCCAGGGTGAGGACGCGGCGACGACCTATCGCCAGACCTGTCAGGCGATCGCGAGCAGCGTGCTATCCCGCGCATAGGCGGCGCATAAAGAAAGGCCTCCGGGCGCCTATGCGCCGGGAGGCCTTGATCATGTGGTGGCCTGTCCGAACAGAATCTCGAACCGAGATACGCACGGTCGGGGCGGTCGTGCTGCTCAGGATACCACGCGGCTAGGCGTTCGGCATGACGGCCTGGTCCCCGTCCTCGTCGAGGTACGGCACCAGGCACACACCGCCCTGGTCGGTGGTGAGCAGCAGGTACTCGCGGTTGAGCCGGTCGCACACGATCTGCTGGCTCACGCTCTCGGGCAGGTCGTAGATGGGGCCGTCGGTGCGCGAGGCCGTGACCTCAACGCTCTCGGCGGGCGTGTCGTAGACCGTGACCAGCTCGGGCTCGGCCTGCTGAGGGGTCTCGGCGCTCGCGGACGTGACGACGCCCGCGATGCCGACGGCCACGCCGACCGCCAGGAGCGCGGCGAGGACGCAAAGCATCAGCAGGGAGCCGCCGTCGTCCTCGTCGGCTGGCGAGAAGGAGTCTCCGCGCAGCGCGTCCACCTAGACCAGCTCCGCGTACTTCTCGCCGCTCTCGGTCTCCACCGCGATCCAGCGCTTATAGCCGGAGCCGCCGGTGTAGCGCCCCCAGACATAGCCGCCAGAGCTGACGAAGGTGCCGTCCAACGTCACCGTCTCGCCGCGGTGGTAGGTGGCGACGCACCCGTAGCCGGTGCCCGCACCCGCCCTGACCCGCAGTGCATCGACCGCAATGCGGTAGGTCCCGGCAGTAAACGAGGTCTCTGCCTGGGCCGTGCCCTGGCGCACCAGGTAGTCGCCCGGGTCGTAGCCGCCGGTCGGCTTGCCGACCGCGATGTAGCGCAGGTTGCCGGATGCCCCGGTGTAACGTCCCCATACATACCCGTCCGCGATGCAGTACCAGTCGTCAAGCGTCACCGTCTGGCCCTTGCCGTAGCTGGCCACGGTGTCGGCGGACAGCGAGGGGGCCGTGCGCACGCGCAGGGAGTCGACGGTGCACTCGTAGACTCCGCCGAAGCCGGTGCCCTCCTTGCCGCTCGCCGTCTCGGTGGAGGCAGGCGTCGAGGGCGTGTAGCCGCCGCCCATGGCGGCCTTGACGTCCTCGACGAGCCGCGACATATGGGAATGCAGCCACTCGCCGGGGCAGTCGGTCGATGCGAACATGCGGTGCTCGGTGAACGTGGCGTTCTGGGTGCCGTCGTAGGACGGCTCGATGCCGTAGCGCGCGCAGATGTCGGCGCAGAGGTTCACCAGGGCTTGATAGGTCGCGTCGGTGAGCGAGGAGTCGGACTGGTTGGCGCACTCGATGGTGATCGCCTGGCGGTCGTTCCAGC
>CAVDTK010000043.1:0-15894 GCA_963611755.1 Oscillibacter sp. ER4 | reverse complement strand
CCGCTCACTACGACACCCCGCACGGCGTCGCCTGCGCCATGCTGCTCCCCATCGCGATGGAGTTCAACAAGCCCGTCGTGACCGAGCGTCTTGCCAAGGTCGCCGAGGCCATGGGCGTCGATACCACCGGCATGAGCGTTGACGAGGCCGCCGACGCCGCCATCGCCGCCGTCAAGCAGCTCTCCGAGGACGTGAACATCCCCAAGGTCTGCGAGGCCATGAAGGCCGACGAGATCGAGGTTCTCGCCAAGGACGCCGTCGCCGACGCCTGCTTCCCCGGCAACCCCCGCGACGCTTCCCTCGAGGACGTCGTCGAGCTCTTCAAGAAGATCTGCCCCGAGGCGTAAGGCCCGCTTAACGGGACATACCCTGTACCCGCTGAGGGGCATCGGCAAGGCGCCGGTGCCCCTTTTTGCTGACGCAGGGCCAAGGCGCCACCGCGCGTCTCCGCAAATAACGGGCTTGCCAATGCGGGAAGGCTCGGGTAGAGTACCCAGTGGTTCATCGGAGGACCGTCGGCCGAAGCCGGCAATGGTCGGAAAAGATGTCGAGTGCGCTCGGTTATTCATGGAATAGCCGGGCGCGCTTTTTGCTCCCGGCGAGACGTCTGGAGGAACGATGTCTAAGCAAAACGCTTCTGCCGCCACGCCGAGAAAATCCGCGGAGTCCTGGCTGTTGACGCCGCAGCCGCGCCTGGGACAGGCCGGCCTGCTGGTGCTTCTCGCCTTCTTGTCCACCATCATCCCGCTGTCGCTCGACATGTACACGCCGGCCGTGCCGCACATGGCCGAGCACCTGAACACCGACGCGGGGATGGTCAACCTCACCCTCGTGGGCTTCTACCTGTTCTTTGCCATCGGTCTTCTCGTCTTTGGGCCGATGTCGGACCGCATGGGCCGCAAACCCGTCCTGATCATCGGTCTTACGAGTTACGTGGCAGGCTCGCTTGCCTGCTCGCTCGCGCCCACGATCGAGTTTCTCATCGTCGCGCGCGTGGTGCAGGCCCTGGGCGCCGGCGCCGGCGAGGCCATGACCAACAGCATCGTCAAGGACGCCGTGCGCGAGGAGCGGCGCGGGCCCGTGCTCTCGCTCATCCAGCTGATGCTCATCCTGGGGCCCGTGATCGCGCCGGTGGTGGGCGCATTCGTGGTGGCGCACTTCACCTGGCGCACCACCTTCGACATCCTGGCCGTGGCCGGGGCCGCCTGCCTGGTGCTCGCCCTGCTCTACCAGGAGACGCTGCTGCCCGAGCACCGCGTGAAGAAGGGCCAGGAGAGCCTGGCCGGACAGCTGGCCGATGTGGTCAAAAACCCGGGCTTCACCTCGTTCATGATGATTTTCTGCACGTTTAACCTGGGCTTTATGGCCTACGTGAGCGTGGCCAGCTACATCTACGAGAGCCTCTTCGGCCTCTCCGAGATGGGCTACGGCCTGTTCTTTGGCGCCACGGCGCTGTGCACCGCCGCCGGGCCCTTTGCGTGGGAGGGCGCCAAACGCTTTTGTAGCGCCCGAACCTTCCTTATCGCGTTGATGCTCATCGGGCTTGCAGCGGGCACGGCCATGCTGCTTGTTGGGCACACGGCGCCTTTGGCTTTCTGCGTCTGCATGACGTTTTTCGCCATCACCGAGGCCGCGGCGCGCCCGCTTTCGGTGAACATCCTGCTCTCGCAGCAGGACGAGGGCGCGGGCGCCGCCAGCTCGTGCATCAACTTCATCAACACGGCCGCCGGCTGCGTGGGCATGTTCGTCGTGGGGCTTCTCCCCACCGACGACCTCACGTCGCTTGCGGCGCTCATCATCTGCTGCATGGCGGCGTCGCTTGCCGGCTGGTGGGTGCTCGGGCGCACGAACGTCACGGTCCACGGCATCACCGACGACATGGAACTGAGCTAGGCGGGGGTCGAGAAGGCGGCGACGGAGAAAATCAAACACGATAGTGGGCGGCTAAAACCGGTTTAAGGGACTTACTCCGCTCCTTCGACGACAAAAGCCCAGTTGGCGAGAAGACTAAACCGGGGTCTTCTCGCCAATTCGCAATCTAGCCGCCCAATATCGTGTTAGAGAGAATCTAACCCGTCGTCCCGGGGCGATGCCACGGGGGCTACCATAGGGTTTGAAGCTGCACGCGCGCGACGACGGAGGTTGTTATGGGCAGGCGAGCGACCCTGGTGGTCATGAGGCACGGCGAGAGCACCTGGACGGACCCCTCGGTCAATCGCTTTGCCGGGTGGGTCGACGTGCCGCTCACCCAGCGCGGCCGTGAGCAGGCCGCCCACGCCGGCACCCTGCTCAAAAGCGCCGGCCTCAAGCCCGAGATCTGCTTCACCTCGCTGCTGCGCCGCTCGATCACCACGGCAAACATCGCCCTGGACGCCGCCAACCGCCTGTGGATCCCGGTCGAGCGGACCTGGCGCCTGAACGAGCGCCACTACGGCGCCCTGCAGGGACAGACGCGTCCGGCCATGCGCCGCCGTTACGGAGAAGAACAGTTCAACCTGTATCGCCGCAGCTACGACGTGCGGCCGCCGGCCATCGACACCGACTCGGCCTACTTCACCGGCCGCGACGCCCGCTACCGCGCGGACGGCCTGGACGACGCCGACCCCTCGCTCATCACCGCCGAGTCGCTGGAAGACGTGGTCTGCCGCCTGGCTCCCTGGTGGCAAGCCTGCGTCGAGCCGCGCCTGGCGACCGGGCAGACCGTTCTGGTGGTGACCCACGGCTCGGTCGTGCGCGCGATCAAGAAAACCCTGGAAGACATACCCGCGCAGGAGATCTCTAAGGTGAACATCCCCACCGGCGTGCCCCTGGCATACGAATTCGAGACGGACGAGACGGACGCCGCACCCGCGACGGCCCCCGGCGGCGCCGCGCCCGCCGCGCGCCCTCGCATCACGGGCCCCGGCAGCTTCCTTGACCCGGACGCCGCGCGGGCGGGTATACTCGCCGTGGAGTCGTTGGGCCAGGCGTAGGCGAGAAGCGCCGCCGTGCAACCCGCGCAGCCCTGCAAAACCAGGCCGCTGACCAGCGCCGCGTTCAAAAGGAGACCCACCATGAGCCTCAACAAGAAGACCGTCGGCATCATCATCGCAGCGATAGCCTGCGTGTGCATCGCGGGCGCCCTGGCGTTTAACCTCGCGGGGCCCAAGGCCCAATCCGCGGACGCCCCCGCCTCCCCCTGGACCGCCACGCAAGACGACGACCTCAACGTCTTGTCCATGCAGGTCGCGGGCGGCGCCGTGGTAGCAATGCCGGGCGACGGCTGGGCGGCCCGCGACGGCTATATCCAGCTGCAGCTCTCCGGCGGCTCCATCCCCGGCCAGACGATCGACTCCGTAACGCAGGACGGCGAGAAGCTCGCCGTGACCCTCAGGAGCGGCGACGAGCCCACGAGCCTCGACCTCGTGCTCACGGAGTTCAGGCTCGAGGGCGGCGACGTGGCCTCGGTCAAGGCCGTGAGCGTCACCTACGCCAACGGCGAGACGGCCGACCTCGAGGCGGCCTACGAGTAGGCCCCGACGCCCCGGGCTTCTCGCCACATCAACTCGCCCGCGCCCGCGCCGGTCGCCGTCTTCAACGTTTAACCCCCGCGACACACTGGTCTGGGATACTTGCGTTCCACGAGGAAACCCCCTGAATGAAGGAGCCTTATGGACTTTTACGAGCGCGCCCGCGAGTTGAAGGACGAGACCGTCGCCAACCGCCGCCACATCCACACCAACGCGGAAGTGGGCCTCGAAACCCCCAAGACCTGTGCATTTGTTACCGAGAAGCTCCTTGAATACGGCCTTGACCCCAAGCCGTGCGGCCACGGCGTCACCTGCACCTTAGGCCAGGGCTCCCCCGTGATCCTGCTTCGCGCCGACATGGACGCCCTGCCCATGCCCGAGGAGAGCGGCGAGCCCTTTGCCTGCCCCACCGGAGACCGCGCCCACGCGTGCGGCCACGACTTCCACGCGGCGATGCTCCTTACCGCGGCCCGTATGCTCAAAGAGAACGAAGGCCTGCTCAAGGGCACCGTCAAGTTCATGTTCCAGCCCGCGGAGGAGACCTTCGAGGGCGCCCGCGACATGATCGAGGCCGGCATCCTGGATGACCCCAAGCCCGACGTGGCCCTGGCCTATCACGTGGCGGCGGGCCGCATGCCCGTGGGCATCTTCATGTACAACGACAAGAGCACCATGATGTACTCGGTCGACGGCTTTAGGATCGAGGTCAAGGGCCGCGGCTCGCACGGCGCCTACCCGCAGAACTCCATCGACCCCATCAACGCCGCCGTCCACATCTACCTGGCCCTCGAGGCCATCATGGCCCGCGAGGTCGATCCCACCAAGGCGGCCATCATGACCGTCGGCCACTTCGAGGCGGGCACCGCGGCAAACATCATCCCCGACACGGCGGTCCTTGAGGGCACCATCCGCTCCAACGACAAGGGCGCCCGCGAGCTCATGGTGCGCCGCATGCGCGAGGTCGCGACCAAGACCGCCGAGGCCTTTGGCGCCACCGCCGAGGTCACAGCCCTCTCCGACGTGGCACCCCTCATCTGCGACCCCGCCCTCACCCGCGAGATCGTGGGCTACATGCAAGAGCTCCCCATCCCCGGCCTTACCCCCTATCCCGGCATCGAGGCCAGCGCCAGCGAGGACTTTGCCACCATCGCCGAGAAGATCCCGTCGACCTTCATGTATCTCTCGGCGGGCTACCCCGACGAGCGCGGAGCCTACAACGCCCACAACCCCAAGGTCCAGTTCAATGAGGCCGTCTGCGACCAGGGCCCGGCGCTTCTCGCCCACTGCGCGGTGCGCTGGCTCGAGGAGCACCAGGCATAAGGATCCTTTAGGCACCCCCTCTTCCCCAACCGAAAGGAACACCCATGGCCCAAACGCAACAGGCGGCCCCGGTCGCTATCCCCCTGCCTGCCGGTAAGAAGCGAGCCGTGCAGATCGGCTGCGTCTGCATGATGCTGTCCGTCGCCATGTACGGCCTGGTATTCGCCACGCTGACCTCCCCCATCCTCGAGAAGATCGACGCGATGGGCTACGTGAGCCTGTTCACCATCTTCGCGAGCCTGGGCGTGTGCATCATGACGCCCATCGGCGGCAAGCTGGGTGACCTTATCGGCCGCCGCAACATCGTGGTGATCCCCGGCATCATCTGCGCCGTGGCGGGCTGCGCCTTCGCCTTCGTGCGCTCGCTCGTGCCGCTGATGGCGCTGCGCCTGCTCATCGGATTCGCGCAGGGTGCCTTCACCGCCGCGCCCTACATCATCGTGGGCCTCATCAACGAGCGCAAGGACGTCCCCAAGGCCATGGGCATGCTCGCCACCGCCATCGCCGTGGGCGGCTTCGGCGGCTCGATCATCGCCGGCGTCCTTACCGACATGGGGCTTCTCACCGCGGCCATCCTGATGCCCGCCGTGCCGCTGCTGGCGGGCGTGGCGCTTATCGGCGCGAACCTGCCCAACGTCAAGCGCGAGGGCAAGGTCACGATCGACGTCGCGGGCATCTGCGCCCTGGTCGTGGCCCTGTGCGGCATCCTATTGGCGTTGAACTTCGGGTCTTCCGTTGGCTGGGGCAACCCCGCCATCATCGGCGGCTTTGTCCTGGGCATCGTGGCCCTTCTCGCCTTCGTGAACATCGAGAAGAAGGCCGAGGAGCCCCTGATCCCCTTGCGCCTGTTTGGCAACCGCCAGTACACGTTGCTGCTGGTCGTGGGCTTCATCTGCTACTTCTACACCACCGCGATGAACACCTACGCGCCCATCGGCGCCATGAAGGTCATGGGCGCCTCGACCGGCCTGGCCGGGTCGCTGCAGTTCCCGCGCACCATCCTCACGATGATCCTGCCCACCGTCGCGGGTGTCTGGGTTGGCAAGAAATCCGCCAACGCCTGGAAGGCCATGGCCGTGGGCACGCTGCTGGTGGCCGTGCCGATGCTGGCGATGGGCTTTACCAGCGCCGCGATGCCCGTGGCGGTCTACTTCGCGGCCATCACGGTGACCGGCGTGGCCGAGAGCTTCCGCGCCGTCTCGATCACCCCCACCGCGCAGGCCACCCTGCCGCCCGCCGACATGGGCGTGGGCACCGCGCTGGTGAACTTCGTGAACTCGCTGGCCAACACCATCGCCGCCACGGTCTTTGGCGTGGCCTACAACCTGAACACCGCGGCCGACCCCACCAACGCCGCCCTCATCCAGAACGGCGTGAACGCGGTCTTCCTGGTGGCGGCCGTGGTCACCTTCGTCGGGTTTTTGCTGGTAGTGCTGGTCATTCGCCCCGCGCTGAGCGATAAGGCGGAGTAGCGGAGAAGGGCGCCGCGGGTTTCTCGCCGCCTCAACCTCTTGGGCCTTCTAGCCCCTGCCCAAAACGAGCCGATCTTTGTACAAAGGTCGGCTCTTTTCATGCATGTTTGTGGCAAAACCTACAAAGATCGACGCGTTTTAGGAAGCGAGAAGCCCTCGGGCCACAAAGATCGATGGGTTTTGGGGAGGGAGCACGACGCGACGCGCCGACAGCCCGCGGCCCACGGCGCCCCTACCCCCTGGGCTCAATCCCCTTGAGGATCTTCTCCTCCTTGCGGCGCTTGGGATCGAGAAGCAGCGCCACCCGCCCCAGCACCCACGAGCACAGCGCGATCACCGCGAAGTACACCAAGGCCGTGGCGATAAGCGGGAAGAAGGCCTGGAACGTACGGCTGCGGATGATGTCGGACACCTTGGTGAGGTCCTGGATCGCCACGTAGCCCACCACCGAGGTCTCCTTGATGAGCGAGGTCAGCTGGCCCGCGTACAACGGCCACACGCGCGCCGCGGTCTGCGGCAGCACCACGCGCCGGAACGTCTCGGACGGCGAGAAGCCCATCGCGTAGGCGGCCTCGATCTGGCCCTTATCGGCGCTGTCCAGGCCCGTGCAGTAGATCTCGGCCAGAGGGGCGGCCGACTGCAGGCCAAAGCAGATGATGGCCACGATGACCGCGGGCAGGTTGACGTCGGCCAGGATGACGTAATAGAGGATCATGAGCCAGACCAGCACCGGGATGCCCGTGGCCAGCTTGGCGTAGGCGCGCGCGAGTCCCCGCACCGGCGCCCGCCGGCTGCGGCGCATACGGCAAAGCCCCGCCGCCAGGACGCTACCCAGCGCAAACGAGCTCGCCGCGATCACCATGGTGGTCCGCAGGCCGTCCAGCACCAGCAGCCAGCGGTCCTCGGCCACGAAGGTCGAGTTGATGTTCTTGGCGATGTCACCGAAAAAGCTCGTCTGCGTGGTGCCCTGCGCGCGGGTCAAGGCGCCGTAGTTCAGCGAGACGTACGTCTGGGTGAAGATGACCTGCTTCTCGCGCTCCTCGGTACGCACGAGCTGCACGCCCACGTCGGCCTTGCCCGAGCCCACGGCCGCGATCAGGCCGCCGAAGTTGGTGTTCTGGAACTCGCAGCGCATGCCCAGGTCGTAGGCCACGCGCTCCATCAACTCAATGGACAGACCCATGAGCTGGCCGTTCGACACAAAGGTGTAGGGCTCATCGGTGCCCGTCGAGACCACGCGCAGCACTTCTCCGTCCTCGCGCACGGGGATGCCGTCCATGGTGTAGTTGCGGTCCTTGACCCACTTTTGGGTGATGGCGTCCAGCGTGCCGTCCTGCCTGTAGCGCGTGAGGATCTCGTCGACCTTGTCGCGCAGCTCGGTTTTGCTGGGGGTAAACGCCAGGCAGTCCTGGAAGGTGATGAACCAGGGCGTGACGTACTGGTAGCCGTCCTGCTGCTCCATGAAGCGGTTGGCGTAGAACTCCGAGACAAAACCGTAGTCGATCTTGCCGCCCATGAGGGCCGCCACCACGTCGCCCTCGCTCTGGAAGAGGTCGAGCTCGGCTTCGGGGTACTGCTCCTTGAGCTTGGTCTCGTGCGCGCTGCCCACGACCGCGCCCAGGCGGGCATGGGAGTAGAGCTCGTCTCGCTCCTGCTCGGTGAGGTTGAGGTAGTTGGGGTTGTCGTCGGTGCTCGCGACGGCGGCCGTGGTTGTGGTCGCGTCGGCGGTCGCGGTGGCCGTCGTGGTCGTCGCCGAGCCGTCATCGCCCGTCTCGTCCGCGAGGGCATACGTGGCCGCGGCGGGCGCGACGCAGCTCGCGGCGAGAAGAACCGCGACCAAGGCGTAGAGGGCCTTCTTAAGTGAGTTGGGCATGGAGACCTCGTTAACAAATAAACACCAGTTAGACGCACTTGAGGATACACCAGCACACGGCTCGCCGAGATGTCTAAACTGGGAGGGAGACAAACCCGACATCGAGGGGCGCCCGCCTTACGCGACGCCTGTGGCCAAACGATAAGGAGACGCGCCGTGAAACTCTTTGCCTACTCGCTTCGCGAATACGATGAGCTGCCCTTCCTTCAAAAACAAGCCGCCGAGAAGGGATTCGACTTTGGCTGGACCCCCGAGTACCCCAGCTTGGACAACCTGGAGCTCGCCCGCGGCTATGACGCCCTGACCATCATCACCAACCCGATGACGCCCGAGTTCTTGTCCGCGGCGGCCGAGCTGGGCATCAAGAGCATCGCCACGCGCTCCATCGGCTACGAGCACATCGACCTGGCCGCGGCCCGCGACCTGGGCATCCGCGTGGCGCACGCCGTCTACCCGCCCTGCGGCGTGGCCGACTACACCGTGATGCTCATCCTCATGGCACTGCGCAAGGTCAAGTTCGTGATGGGCGGGGCCGCCTACCAGGACTTCGACCTCAAGGGCAAGATCGGCAAGTCGCTCAGTGCCTGCACCGTGGGCGTCGTGGGCACGGGCGCCATCGGCGAGGCCGTCTGCCGGCGCCTGGCGGGCTTTGGCTGCAAGATCCTGGCGAGCGACCCGTTCGAGAAGGAAAGCCTTAAGGATCTGGTCACCTACGTGGAGCTGGACGAGCTTCTCGCCGCCGCCGACGTGGTGACCCTGCACGCGCCGGGCCTGCCCCAGAACACCCACATGATCGGCGAGGCGCAGTTTGCCCTGATGAAGCCCGGCGTCGCGGTGGTCAACGCCGCCCGCGGCGCGCTTATCGACACGGCCGCGCTGGTGGAGGCCGTCGAGTCCGGCAAGGTGGGGGCGGCCGCCCTTGACACCATCGAGCACGAGGCCGGCCTCTACTACCTGGACCGCTCGCGCGACGTGCTGCCCAACCACGACCGCGCGATCCTCATGGGCTACCCCAACGTGATCGTCTCGCCGCACATGGCCTTCTACACCGAGGAGTACGTCGAGAACGTGGTGGCCACCAACGTCGACGCGCTTCTCGCCTTCGACGCGGGCCAGGACTCCCCCCTCGAGGTGCACTAGGCGGCGGCCTAGGCGACGTCCTCCAGCAAAAAGTTGACAAGTATGCCATCAAAACCGGCATGGGCAAGTAGACGAGAAAATCGCAAGTCTTTGACCTGCGGTTTTCTTTCTGTCACCTAGGGCTGTACCTGGCGACTTCGATTTTGATGGCATACTTGTTCATTTTTTTCTCTCGCGCCTCTGCGCCCGAGAAATGAAAAACTCAACATCTTGGCCGACTAAATTAGGCTTGGCAGGTATACAGGCAAGTTCGCCTTGTATTTGCCCAGGTAGAAGACTTGCGAGTTTCACGGATACTCACCGGATTCGATTTAGTCGGCCAAGATGTTGAATTATTAACTTGAAGTGGCGTCGTCGCCCCGACCGCCCGCCTACCAGACCGGGTCGCCGGACTGGGCCATCGAGTCGCGCAGGCACGCCGAGTTAGCCAAGGCCCCCATCCACCCGCGGTCGGGGTACTCGTCTTTTGCCAGGTCAAACGTGGTGTAGTCGTACGCGTTGACCACATGGGTCCCGCACTCCAGCACGCGCGTGCGCTGGAAATCGGGCAGGTACTCCTTGTGGACGTGGCCGTGCACCAGGTAGTCCGGGTGCCAGCGCTCGATCAGCCGGTTGAAGCAATCGAAGCCGCGGTGCGCCCGGTCGTCAAGGTCCCCCACCCCGCGGGCCGGCGCGTGCGTGAGCAGCACGTCGACGCCCCCGAGCAGCCGGATCTTGAGCTCCAGCCGCCGCACGCGCCACTCCATCTCTTCCTCGGTATACATATTGGCGCCAAACCGGTAGGCGGCAGACCCGCCCAGCCCGGCGATACGCACGCCCTGCCACACGTAGACCGAGTCCTCCACGCAGATGCAACCGCCCGGCGCCCGGCGCCCGTAGCCGTCGTCGTGGTTTCCACGTACGTATACCAGCGGTTTATTTGAAACGGTGACGAGAAACTCGAGATAGCTCGCGTCCAAGTCGCCCGCCGAAAGGATAAGATCGACGTCCTTCAGGCGCTCGGGGGAGTAGTTGTCCCAGAGGCGCCGGTCCTCGACGTCGGCGATGGCCAAAACCTTCATGCCCCTATGACCCCGGCCGCCTCTCCGCAGGCCCGTGCCCGCTCGCTGATCTCCCAGCTCTTGGGGAGAGACCCCTCGACGTTGCTGGCCAGCCACGTCATGCTCACCACGTCGATGCTCGAAAGGCGCCCCGACCCGGCGGGTTGCACCAGCCCGTCCTGGCTTCGAAGCTCCCCCTCGAACGGCGCGATCGCACCCGTCTCCAGCGCGCGGCGCAAGAACCCCATCAGGCGCTGCGACGCGTACGGCAGCCCCGGCGCCAGGTCGACGTCGATCACGCCGGACGCCATGCCGTACCAGTAGCTCACCGCCTTGCCCTCCTCGCTGCCGGACACGCTGTCCCACGTGCCGTGGAGAAGGCTCCGCACGATAAGCTCGTAGTAGCGGTCCCAGCGCCAGGCGGGGCCGGCAAGGTCCACCAGCGCGCCGTCGCAGCTCAGCATATGCAGCCCATACTCGACCGAGCCCTGGTAGGGCTTGACCACGTCGGACCCGCTCACCACGTCGATCCCCTGCTCGCGCATGAGGGCGGAAAGGTCGCATTCCTCGCCCCTCGACCAGCTGAGAACCACCTGCGCCCGCGGGTCGACGAGCGCCGCCCCCAGGGCATAGGCGTTGATCTCGGCCACGGCCCCGCGCACGGGGTAGTAGGCCCGGTAGCCTATCCGGTGCGTGTCGCTCATGCTGGCCGCCAGGGCGCCGAGCAGGAACTTTGCCTCGTACATCTTGCCGTAGTAGGAGCGCACGAGCTGGTGCGGCAGCCCCAGCGAGCAGTTGAGGAAGCGGATCTGCGGGTAGCGCGCCGCGGCCTGCAGCGTGAGGTCCATAAGCATGGGCGAGGTGGTGAAGACAACGTCGGCCCCGCGCTGGGCGGCCGCCGCCACGGCCTCGGCGAAGCTCGCCTCGTCGCCGCGGTTCTCAAAGACCTGCGTGCGCACGATGCCGCCAAAGTACTCCTCAAGGTGCTGTCTGCCCAGGTCATGGACGTAGGCCCAGCCGGACTCCCCCACCGGGCGGTCGTGGATGAAGGCCACCAAAAGCGGCCGGCGCGCCGTGTAGGCGGTCTTGCCCATGAAGAACTTGAGCACGCCGGAGGCCAGGCCACCGCCGTCGCCGGCGGCGGGCGCGTCGGGCGCGGGTTCTTCCACCAGGTCGACCTTCTCGCTTTCCGGCTTGCCCTCGATAAGAAGCTCGCGCCAGATGTGCGTCAAGCGCGACACCACGATGGAGGACGGCACGTCCAAGATGCGGTCCTGCGAATAAACGCCCAGGTAGACCAGCATAGCGTCGGCCGCCGTGATGTCCAGGTGTGCGCCGCCCGCGCGCCGATACGCGCTCTCGAAGAAAAGATAGCTCTGCCGCAGGTAGTCCACCGCGTCGGGCGGCCAGGGGTGGGATAGGTCGCGCCCAAAGGCCGCGGCCAGGCGCCTGTAGGACCCGGGGCGGGAGAAGTCGATGTCGTAGATGGGGCAGGCGCGCCAGAACTCGCAGAACTCGCCGTAGAGGCTGCGCTCCGGGCCCTCCCAGCGGCTGGGATAAAGCCGTGTGACCTCGGCCGTCACGGTATGAGCGCCCAGGTACTTGAGGACCGAGACGCGCTTGTTGCCCTCCTGCACGTAGAAGCGGTGCATGAACTCCATGACGCGCACGGGGTCGCGGTAGCCCTCCTCCACCTGGATGTCGTAGAGGCGGGACCACTTGATGGCGAACTCGGTTTCGGGGTCGAGAAGCGGCATGAAGGTGCGCGAGAAGGCCGCCTGGCGGCCGCGCGTGACGGTGCCCACCACCATGTCGAGCGGGATCTCCATGGTTCCGCACGGCTCGCAGCCGGCGGTCTGGCCCTCGAGGACGATGCTGTCGAGGTCGGTGATGTAGGGGTGGCGACCCTCGGCGACGGCGCGCCGCAGGTCCTGCTCGCCGCGCTTGAGCGCTTTTCTGTAGGCGTCTGCCATGGCACAGCTCCAATGGTGGTCGGCGAGAAAGGCCGCAGGCGCCCTAGGGGGTGCCGAGGGCCGCGGAAAGCCGGGGCCGATGAGGAGGACGAGCCCCAAGAGACACGGGCCGCAACATGGGAAGAGAAGGGTGTTGCTTGACGGGAGTATCAGGCAGGCTCAGCAGCCCGCGTCTCTTGAGGTTCGGGGGTCGGGGTCGGGACGGATCAACGGGCCGCGAGAAGCCCGAAAGGAGAAGCCCGGGGTCCAGACGCGCGGGACCCCGGGAAGAGGGAGGGTCCCGCGCCCCCGGGCTTCAGGGGGAGGAGAAAAACGAAGCTAAGCCGCGGCCGAGGCGCCCATCGTCACCTTGACGTGGGCGACAGACCCGATGGCGCCGCCCGGCAGCACCTGCCCGGCGATCTTCTCGCCGTCGACCTCGACGGCCACGACACCCTTCTCCACGTGGTCGGGGTTGGCAACCTCGATCTGGTAGGTGACGCCGCGGTAACGGCGCGTGAGGGCGAAGCCGTCCCAGTCGGCCGGGACGCACGGGTCGACCATGAGGCCCTCCAGCGTGGGCTTGAGCCCCAGGATGTACTGCGAGACGTTCACGAAGGTCCAGGCAGCGGTGCCGGTGAGCCACGAGTTCTTGCCCTGGCCGAAGTTCACCGCGTCGCGGCCGGCCACCATCTGGGAGTACACGTAGGGCTCGGTCGCGTGCAGCGCGGCCTTGTCCTGCAGGAAAGCCGGGCAGATGCGGCGGTAGACCTCGAAGGCGCGGTCGCCGTGGCCCACCTGCGTCTCGGCGATGGAGACCCAGGGGTTGTTGTGGCAGAAGATGCCGCCGTTCTCCTTGTAGCCGGGCGGGTAGCTGGAGACCTCGCCCAGCTCCTTGTGGTACTCGGAGTAGGCGGGCTGGAAGATCATGACGCCGTACTCGGTGTCCAGCAGGCGCTCGACGCTCGCCAACGCGCGCTTTGCCAGGCCGTTCTCAAGGCCGACGCCCGCCAGCGGCGCGAAGCCCTGCGGCTCGATGTAGATGCGGCCCTCCTCGCACTCGGAAGAGCCCACCTTGTTGCCCGCCGCGTCGTAGGCGCGCACGAACCACTCGCCGTCCCAGCCGTCGGTCTCCATGGCGGCCACCATGCGGTCTGCCGCCTCGCGGGCACGCGCGGCCTCGGCGGCGTCGCCGCGCTTCTCGGCGATGTCGGCGTACTCGCGGGCGTACTTGACGAACATCGCGCCGATGAAGGTCGACTCGGCCACAGGGCCCTCGGAGGGCCCGGTGGTCTGGAAGCTCTCGCCCGGCTCCTCGGAGAAGCAGTTGAGGTTCAGGCAGTCGTTCCAGTCCGCGCGGCCAATGAGGGGCAGGTCATGGGGGCCAAGGTTGGCCAGGGTGTAGTCGACCGAGCGCTTAAGGTGCTCGATCAGGGGGCGAGCCGTGGACTCGTCGTTGTCAAAGGGCACCAGCTCGTCCAGGATCGTCTCGTCGCCCGTCTCGCGCAGGTAGGCGGACACGCCGGCGATAAGCCACAGCGGGTCGTCGTTGAAGCCGCTGCCGATGTCGGAGTTGCCCTTCTTGGTGAGCGGCTGGTACTGGTGGTAGGCGGACCCGTCGGCCTTCTGGGTGGCCGCGATGTCCAGGATGCGCTGGCGGGCGGCGGCCGGGATCAGGTGCACGAAGCCGAGAAGGTCCTGGTTGGAGTCGCGGAAGCCCATGCCGCGGCCGATACCGCTCTCGTAGTAGCTGGCCGAGCGGCTCATGTTGAACGTGACCATGCACTGGTACTGGTTCCAGACGTTGACCATGCGGTCCACGCGCGGGTCGGGCGTGTGGGCGCTGTAGGTCGACAGCAGGTCGTCCCAGTAGGCGTTGAGCTTGGCGAACGCGACGTCTACCTGCATCTCGTTTGAATAGCGAGAAGCAAGCTCCTGCGCCGCGGCGCGGTTGACCACGCCCTTGGACTCCCACTTCTGGTCGCGGGGGTTCTCGACGTAGCCCAGGACAAAGACGGCCGTCCAGCTCTGGCCGGGCTCGAGCTCGACGTCAAGCTGATGGGCGGCCACAGGGCTCCAGCCCGAGGCCACAGAGCCCGTGCAGGCCCCGGCCTCGACGGCCGCGGGCGTGTCCGGGCCGTTGTAGGCGCCGATAAACGACGCGCGGTCGGTGTCGAAGCCGTCGACGGGGCGGTTCACCGTGAAGAAGGCAAAGTGGTCGCGGCGCTCGCGGTACTCGGTCTTATGGATGAGCATCGAGCCGTGGACCTCGACCTCGCCGGTCGAGAGGTTGCGCTGGAAGTTGCGGTCATCCTCGTCGGCGTTCCACAGGCACCACTCGACGTACGAGAAGACCTTGAGGGACTTCGCGGCATCCGTCTTGTTGGTGAGCGTCAGGCGCATGACGTGGCAGGCGTCGTCGACCGGCACGAAGTTCAGGACCTCGGCGGCCACGCCGTTCTTCTCGCCAGCGAGGACGGTGTAGCCCATGCCGTGGCGGCACTCGTAGGAGTCGAGCGGTGTGCGCGTGGGCTGCCAGCCGGGGTTCCACACGGTGTCGCCGTCCTTGATGTAGAGGTAGCGGCCGTTGTTGTCCGCCGGCACGTTGTTGTAGCGGTAGCGGGTGATGCGGCGCAGCTTGGCGTCGCGATAGAAGCTGTAGCCGCCGCCGGTGTTGGAGATCAGCGAGAAGAACCCGTTGGTGCCCAGGTAGTTGATCCAGGGCAGCGGGGTCTTGGGCGTGGTGATCACGTACTCGCGGCGCTCGTCGTCGAAGTAGCCGAACTGGGACTCGTTCATGCTTGGTCTCTCCTACTGGCGCTCGAAGACGGGGATGGACTCGAGCGGGGCGTCCGCGACGATAGTCTGGCCACCCTCGTAGACCTTACCGTCGCGCGTGTCTTTCCAGGTGCCGGCGGGCAGGTAGACCTCGCGCTCCCAGGTGTCCTCGGTAAGGATGGGGGCAACCAGGAGCTTCTCGCCGAACATGTACTGGTCGTAGAGGTCCCAGCACTTCTCGTCCGCGGGGAACTCGTAGAACATCGGGCGAAGCAGCGGGGCGCCGGTCTCGTGCGCCTCGTCGAACAGGCGCTTGATGTAGGGCTTCATGGCCAAGCGCACGTCCAGGTAGTCGCGCATGATCTTGAAGTTCTTCTCGCCGTAGCTCCACAGCTCGTTGGGCTGGCCGGTGCGCTGAGAACCGCCGCCAAAGCTCGAGTTGTCCAGGTTGGGGATGTTGTAGGGGCCGCGGTCGCCGTGCATGCGCAGGATGGGCGTGTAGACGGCGAACTCGTACCAGCGGATGAGCAGCTGCTGGAAGTAGGGGTCCGAGACGTCGTCGGTCATGAAGCCGCCGATGTCGGTGGTCCACCAAGGCATGCCGCAGATGGCCATGTTGATGCCGCACTGGAACTGGTCGCGGAAGCCCTCGAAGGTGGAGGGCACGTCGCCGGACCACACCACGTTGCCGTACTTCTGCGAGCCCGCCCAGGCGCTTCTCAGCAGGTTGACAGCGGGCAGGCCCTCCTTGACCTGGTTGTCGTACGCGATGCGCGAGTACCACTGCGGGTAGATGTTGGTGCACTCAAG
>CAVDTK010000042.1:14146-15981 GCA_963611755.1 Oscillibacter sp. ER4 | reverse complement strand
CGCGGTCGGGCACGTCCATCCCAAAGAGCGAGGCGCCCAGGTCCATAAGCCGCACGCGCGCGTGCTCGCCGGCGATCTCAAAGACGTGGACCGGCGTTCCGTCGGGCATGGCGCCCAAAACAGTGGTCTTGACCATAGGATTCCTTTCCGTTCACGGCACAACCCGCCGCGCAGCCACGCGGCACAGCCCGCCCGCGACACACAAGGGCGCGGGCGCCGCGAACATATCCGCCAAGACATGTTACGCGCACCCGCGCCCTTCTCGCCAAGGTTTTACAACCCGTCAAATAACCCGCAGCTAGAACACCTAATCAAGCCGACGCGTCTCGGCCACGTGCTTGTACCAGTAGGCACTGGCCTTAGGGACGCGCTCCTGGGTCTCGAAGTCCACGTAGAAGAAGCCGTAGCGCTTGTTGTAGCCGTTGGTCCAAGAGAACTGGTCCTGCAGGCTCCACAGGAAGTAGCCGCCCACGTTGACGCCCACCTTCATGGCCTCGAGCAGCCAGCGCAGGTGCTGCTCGATGTAGTCGATGCGCGGCTGGTCGTCCACAAAGCCGTCCTTGTAGGGGTCCTTGTAGCCCATGCCGTTCTCGGTGATGAAGATCTGCTTGTAGTTGGGGTAGCGGTGCTTGATGTAAACGAGCAGGTCAAAGAGGCCCTTGGGATAGATGATCCAGTCCCAGTCGGTGGTGGGGACGCCCGGCTTGTTGACGTGCTCGCCGATGCCCTTCACGCGCCAGCGGCCGGTGCCCTTCTCGCCCGTGCCGTTGTGGTGCAGGTCGTTCTCGCCGTCGTAGGCCTTGAGGAAACGGCACTGGTAGTTGTTGACGCCCAGGTAGTCGTTGTAGTGCGCGGCCTCGCGCATGACGACCAGGTCCTCGTCGCGGATCTCGATCGAGCCGCCGGAGACCGCGGCCAGGCGGTTGGCGACCTCAAGCGTGTCGGGCGCGTAGTCGCCGCGGAAGGTGGCGTCCAGCAGGAACTGGTTCTGCAGCACGTGCTCGTTGTTGGCCGCGCGGATATCGCCGAAGTCGTTCTCGTCCAGCGGGTACTTGAACTCCAGGGACTGGATGACGCCGATCTTGCCGTGATGGCCGGCCTCATGGAAGGCCAGGACCGCCTTGGCGTGGGCCAGCATCATATTGTGCTCGCACTGGAAGGCCGCGGCCAGGTGGGCCTTGACGCCGCCGGGGAAGGTGCCCTCGATGTAGGTGTTGCTGGCGTCGGCCCAGATCTCGTTGAAGGTAAACCAGTACGCGACCTGGTCTTTGTACTCCTCGAAGCAGAACTTGGCGTACTCGACGAAGGCGTCGATGGTCTCGCGGTTAAGGAAGTCGCCCTTCTCAAAGAAGGCCAGCGGCGTGTCGAAGTGGTGCAGCGTGACGTAGGGCTCCACGTGGTGCTTGTGGCACTCGGCGAAGAGATCGTGGTAGAACTGCACGCCCTCGGGGTTGATCTCGCCGGTGCCGTTGGGGAAGATGCGGCTCCACGCGATGGACAGGCGAATGCCGTTGATGTGGAACTGCTCGCAAAGCTCCAGGTCGCGAGGGTACTGGTTGTAGAAGTCGGACGCCGGGTCGGGCGAGAAGCGGCCCTGCTCGGCCAAAAAGTCGTCCCAGGCGACCTTGCCCTTGCCGTGCGTGCGGGTCTCGCCCTCGACCTGGTAGGCGGCGGTGGCCCCGCCAAAGACAAAGTCTTGGGGGAACTCGGCGGGCGGGTTGGTGATGGTATCGGTCATGATTATCCAATCAAGCGCAGGTAGATGGCGAGAAGAGCCGGAGCCCACGCCGGACGCGGGACCCCGGCCACCGGGGGGCTAGGAAAGCTGCTCGGCC
>CAVDTK010000042.1:0-13211 GCA_963611755.1 Oscillibacter sp. ER4 | reverse complement strand
GACGGCGGTGGCGTGCTGGCCGGCCTGGTAGGCGGCCATGTTGTCGGTCATGTTGGAGACAAGCGCGGCGGCGATGGCGGGCTCGACGATCGAGGGGCCGTGGACGCCCACGAACCAGAAGAGGCTCATGGCGCCGTAGATGACGGCCAGGCCGATGTAGCCGTCGGCGGCGGTGAAGAGCGGCTGGAAGACCTGGATGACGCCCTGGGCAAAGGTGTAGCCAAAGGCCGAGGTGAAGGCGATGCTCACGACCCAGAAAATGGCGCAGCAGACAGAGAACGGGATGATGTCCTTGAAGGTCTGCGAGATGTTGGGCGGGACCTGCTCGGGCATCTTGATGGTGATGTTGCGGCTAATGAAGAACTTGTACACGATGCCCACGACAAAAGCCGAGATAAACGCCGTGAGAAGACCCTTGGAGCCCATGTAGGCGACGTTCAGGCCGGAGAGCTCCTCGGTGGCGTCGGTGATCATGTCGCTGGAGAGCAGCAAGAAGCCGATGATGGCCGCGCACATGCACGAGATGAAGTTGATCTGGTTGTTCTTGGGCAGGTCGCGGTTCTGCGCGTCGCAGAAGTGCTTGGCCGTGGTGGCCGCGCAGGCGACGGCGAGGATGCCCATCGAGTAGTTGTAGGCCTTCCACAGCCAGCCGTCGAACTCCTCGGGCCAGTAGAAGCCCCAGATGTTGGGGACGGCCGAGACCAGGCAGAAGATGGACGAGAAGATGATGATGGGGATGACCGAGATAAAGCCGTCGCGAATGGCCTTGAGGTACTTGTTGCGCGCGATCGCGTTGAAGAAGGGCTGGCCCTTCTCGATGGTCGCGATGAGCTTTTCCATGCTTGCTCCTTGGATGGATGGGGTCCCACGAGGCCTTTGTTTGTATGGCGACGTTGCCATTTTACGACACTCGCAGACCGTGCGGATTCTTACGAAGCACAAAACAAAAGGAACGAGGTGGTGCGGGAGCAATCCTGCATGCCCGGTCGCGGTGTTTGCTCAATGGCAACGTTAACATTCCTGGCGAGAAAAGCCGTTCTCGGCGAAAAGTTTCGCGTAAGTCTCGGTAAGCGGCAGCTTCTTGCCCGCCAGCGTAGTCTTTTCTAGAATCGAGAAGACCTTTGAGTGTTTACGTCGCCATCGCGCGGCGTTTTTCTCGGCATCTTATCGACGAAAGCGAGACCTTGATGGCATCGGAAATCGCGCAGGCCAGGTCGGTCTCGGTGAAGGATGTGGCGCGTCTGGCCGGCGTGTCGGAGCAGACGGTCTCGCGCACCGTCCACGACCTGCCCTCCGTTCGCCCCGAGACCAAGGAGCGCGTGCGCGCCGCCATGCGCGAGCTGGGGTATCGCCCCAACTTCGCGGGCCGTTCCCTGCGGCGCGGTTCGTTCAAGACCGTGGGCGTCGTGATGTTCAACATCGCGGGCACGGGAAACATCGACCGGCTTGAGGGCTTCTCGCGCGCGGCCGACAAGCACGGCTATGCCATCACGCTGACCAGCCTGGACGCGCCCTACACCCTGGAGGAGGCCTCCCGGCGCATGGCGGGCCTTCCCGTTGACGGCATGGTGGTCATCATGAACCGGATGCCGGGCGACTTCGGGACCTTCCAGCCGCTGCCCGGCCTGGAAACCGTGCTGGTCACGATGCTCGAGCATCCCGCGTGCTCGACGGTCGACAGCGACCAGGCGGGCTGCTCGCGGATGGTCGTGGAGCACCTGCTGGAGCGCGGCCACAAGACGGTGCACTTCATCAGCTGCCCGGAGCGCTCGCTTTCCGGCATGCAGCGCGAGCAGGGCTGGAAAGAGGCCCTGGCCGCGCGCGGCATCGAGGCGCCGCGCCTTATCCGCGGCGACTGGACGGCGGACAGCGGCTTTGCGGCGGGCGTCGCCCTGGCAGACGACCCTACCTGCACGGCCGTCTACGCGTCCAACGACGCCATGGCCTACGGCTGCATCAAGGGCCTGGAGTCGCGCGGCAAGCGCGTGCCCGACGACGTGAGCGTCGTGGGCGTGGACGACTCGCTGGGCGACTTTGTGCCGGGGCTGGACCTCACCACCGTGCGCTTTGACAACAAGCGCGTGGGCATGTGGGCGGTCGACAAGATCGCCGGGGGCGGCGGCGAGATCGAGCACGTGCTGTTCCCCGGCCAGCTGATCGAGCGCGGCAGCGTGCATGACCTGCGGTAAGGCGCCCGCGCGGCCGGGCGCGCGACGCGGCACGCCGTCGTCGCAAAATGAAGCGGGGCACCCTTCAAGAAGGATGCCCCGCCGTTTAGCGGTCTACCGGAACTCCTCGACCTCGCCCTCGGGGTCGGTGCCGTCGAGGGCTAAGCGCGCCCTGTTTTCCAGGCCCTCGACGCGGACTGAGTAGGTCGGGTTCAATGCGGGCGGAGTAATAATCCATCCGCCGCTGACGTCCTTGAGCTCGTCGTCGTTCAAGGCATTGGGTTCCTGGGACATTTGGGGCCTCCTTCTAGCTGAGCCTGCGGTTTTATCTTGGGCAAAGAAGCCCGCTTAGTCCTCGTCGATAGAGACGATCTTGCGAAGGCGCCTGGCGGCGCTCGAATTGTCTGCCTGGGCGCAATTCGACTCGGCGATGCGCTTGGCGCGAATATCTGCCGTCGTGGGCTTGGGCGTGTTGAGCCGCGCCACGCCTCCGGTGACGTCCTCGAGCTCCTGGTCGTTGAGGGCATTGGGTTCCTGGGACATTTGGGGCCTCCTTACCACGTTGCCTGCGCTAACTGCGTGCGTCAATTGTCGCGCACAGCCGGGGCGCGCGCAACGGGCGGCGACATTTTCGCGGCCGAGGGGCCTTGCGCGCCCGGCGAGAAGGTCACGTAGCAGCGGCATAAAACGACCCTGCACCCAGAGTCACTTTTTGGCTCAAAAGTGACTCCAAATGCAGGGTCGTGCAATGCGAGACGAGCAACCGGCGAGAAGACCCCCCTCGCCGCACCCCTAAGCGCCCCTACAGCGACTCGACGAAGCGGCGCTGCGCGGCGCGGCCGGCCTCGTCCCACTTGAAGACGCCGGCGTCCTCGAGCACGTGGCCAAATACCTGGCCCACGCCCTCGCGCAGGACCTCGTCGGCGTTGGCCTCGGTGAGGTCGGGGTGGGCGGCCGCGATCTCGCGCGCCCAGTCGGCGTGGGAGGCGCTCAAGGCGTCGCCGTCAAGGCCGTCCAGGTCGCCCGCCAGCAGATGGCCCTTCACGGCATCGAGCTCGGCCACCAGGCGCGCCGGCAGGATCGCCAGGCCCATGACCTCGATAAGGCCGATGTTCTCGCGCTTGATGTGGTGCCACTGGGCGTGGGGATGGAAGTCTCCCAGGGGGTTCTCGTCGCTCGTCACGTTGCAGCGAAGGGCCAGGTAGACCTCGTAGTCCTCGCCCACACGGCGGACGACAGGCGTCACGGTGTTGTGCGGGGTGCCGTCCTCGTCGTGCGCGCGCACGCCCACGGACTCGTCGCTCCAGGCGCGCCACGCGTCGATGACGTGGACCGCCGCGTCCAGGACCTCCTGGCGAGAAGCCCCGCGAAGGCGCAAGACGCTCATCGGCCAGCGCAGGACCTCGCCCGTGACCTGCGGGAACTCCGCCATGGCAAAGGTCTCGGCCACCTGAGCACGCATCATCGGGAAGACGTGGTCGCCGCCCTGGTAGTGGTCGTGCGAAAGGATCGAGCCGCCAACGATGGGCAGGTCGGCGTTGGAGCCAATGAAGTAATGCGGGATCAGCCCCACGAAGTCCAGCAGGTGCTCAAGCGCATCGCGGTCGATATGCATGGGGCGGTGGACGGAGCTCATGGCGATGCAGTGCTCGTTGAAGTAGGCGTAGGGCGAGTACTGCAGGCCCCAGCGCTCGCCGGCCAGCTCAACAGGAACGATGCGCAGGTTCTGGCGGGCGGGGTGCGCGCCGCCGGCGGCCGCGGCGCCGCGCCCCGGGTAGCCCTCGTTCTGAATGCACAGCTGGCAGGCCGGGTACTTCTCGCCGTCGTTCTTGGCAGCGCCCGCCGCCGCGATCTCGCGCGGGTCCTTCTCGGGCTTGGAAAGGTTGATCGTGATCTCCAGGTCGCCCCACTGGGTGGCCGTGGTCCACTTGACGTTGCGGGCGATGGCGGCGCGGCGCACGTAGCCGGCGTCGCAGCACACGCGGTAGAAGTCGTCGGTGGCCTCGCGGGGGTCTCCGTCGGCGAGCGACGCGTTGAACTGGGCGGATATCTCGGACGGCTTGGGCATAAGGATACCCATCACCCGCATGGCAATGCGGTCGCGGCCGCTGGCGGTGTCCTCCTCGGCCCCGTTTGCCACCGCGGCGTCGCCCAGGACAAGAAGCGCGGCCTCAAGGTCGAAGCCGGCGGCCTCGGGCGCGCCGCCCAGGACCCAGGCGTCCTCGGGCGCGGGGCCCTTGGCGGCGACGGCGTCCAGGACCATGTTGTAAGCCCACACGCGGTCGTCGGCGGCGAGAAGCCCCCTGGCCTCGCAGTAGTCAACGAGCTGCTGGATCACCTGATTTAGAGCCATTGCGCGTACGCCCCCTTCTCATCGATCGCGTAGCGGCGAGCAGAGCCCTCGCCCAGCCAGCCGTTCATGCGGCTGATGAAGCCGTCTACCAGGTCGAGCGGAACAAACGCCTGGATAGAGCCGCCAAAGCCGCCGCCGTGGATGCGGACGGCGCCGCGGCCGCCCAGCACCAGCTCGGCCAGGCCCAGCGCGTACATCGCGGGCTGGAACGAGCCGCCGGTGCTGACGTTTTGCAGGTACATGGCAGAGCTCGCGCCGGACTCGCGGGTGAGGGCGAGAAACGCCTCGATGTCTTTGGCCTGAAGGGCCGCCCAACGGCGCTCGACCAGGTCTTCCTCGTAGTAGTAGTGAACGGCGCGCAGGCAGGCGCGGTCGCCCAGCTTCTCGCGCAGGCGCGGCAGCTCGCGCTCGAAGTCCTCGCGCGCGACCTCGCACAGGCGCTCGTGGCCCAGCTCGGCTGCGACCTGCTGCATCTCGACGGGCACGGCGGCGTAGTCGGCGGTGAAGGGCGTGTGGTCGCAGCCCACGTCAACGAGGCACAACGCGTAGCCAAAGTCCTCGAAGTTGAGGGCGATCTTCTCGGCGGTAGGGGCGGCGGCGTCCTCGAAGCCCATGTGGGCCAGGCCGCCCAGGCAAACGCTTGCCTGGTCCATGAGGCCGCAGGGCTTGCCAAAGTAGTCGTTCTCGGTGAGCTGGCCCATCTTGGCGAGCTCGATGGGGTCGGTCGCGGCCGCGTCGCCGTCCACGACGCCGGACCACAGGCCCTCGATGGCGCGACCCAGGGCGGCCTCCATGGCCGCGGAGCTGGAAAGGCCGCCGCCGGAGGGAACGGTGCTGGTCAGCGCCAGGTCGAAGCCGGCGATCTTGTGGCCACGGGCCGCCATCTGCGCCGCCATGCCGCGAACGAGCGAGGGGGCGTGGGTCTTCTCGCCTTCCTGGGGGTCAAGAGAGTCCAGCTCGATCTGAAAGGGGTCGTGGCCCTCGCTCACCACGCGCACCGTCGTGGGCGTGCCGTTAAGCGCGGCCGCGCCCTCGATCGCCACGTCAAGGGCGCCGGCGATCACGTGGCCGCCCTCGTGGTCGGTGTGGTTGCCGGCTATCTCGGAGCGGCCGGGGGCGTGGACGGCCAAGAGCTGGCGCTGCCCGCTATCCCCGAAGCTCTTCTCGAACAGGGCTTTGAGCTGGTCTTTCTTCTCCATAACGCCTACCTTTCGAAAAAAGGTCGCCGCACGACACCTCGCACGACGACCTCTGCTGCGGCATAAGAGGCCGTGTTCCGCTTATGCGCGGGGCCCCGGTCTATCTTATATTAACCCACTTAACCTAACTTGGCCTCGAGAGCGGCGAGCCTCTTGTACTCGTCGATGAAGTACTTGGTCTGCTTCTCGAGCATCATCGTGGTCATCAGGGTGTCCTGCGCGTGGACCATGATGAAGGTGACGTCCATCTCGGAGCCGCCGCACTCCTTGGAAAGGATGCTGGTCTGGATGTTGTGGGCCTCGATCAAGGCGTCGTAGGCGGTCTTGCGCAGCTCCTCGGCCTTGTCGAAGTCGCCCTCGCGGGCGGCGTCCAGCGCGTGGAGCAGGTCGGTCATGGCATCGCCCGCGTACGCGACAATCTCGAAGCCGATCATTGAGACTTCTTCTTTGGTGGCCATCTTTGGGCCCCTTTCTCATGTGAGAGTTCATGTATGGATGGCAATTCGGGCTCGCGTGCGTCCGGGCAGTCGCACATTCGAGCGTGTTACTGCTACTAAGATACTTCTCAAACAAAAAAGAACAATGTCAATCAAAACGAACAACTTCGAACGGTATCAAACAGCCGGTGAGCGGTAATTTGGGAAGAATTTGAGATTCTCGCGTTCGAAGCTGTTCGAAAGTGTTCAAATAGGGACAGCAACGAACAGGCGGCGGCGAGAAGATCCCCACGCCATGCGACCAACGACGACCCGGGAGGCGACAACATGATCAAGGCGGAGCGGCACGAGCGCGTGAAAGCCCTGCTCGACGCCCAGGGTACCGTCTCGGTCAAGGAGATCTCCGAGGCCCTGGACGTGTCCGAGATGACCGTCCGCCGCGACCTCGAGGAGCTTTCCGCCGCCGGCGACATCGAGCGCGTGCACGGCGGCGCCCGCCGCTGCAGCTCGCCCGTCCACTCCATGCTTCGCCGCGAGTACACCCACGCCGAGAAGCGCAACAAGCAGGTGGCCCAGAAGGCCGAGGCGGCCGAGCTGGCCGCGAGCCTGGTCGAGGAGGGCTCGACCATCTTCCTGGGCACCGGAACCACCGTCGAGCAGATGGTCGGTTTTCTCCCCGAGGGGCGCCTGCGCGTGGTCACCAACTCGATCAACATCTTCAACCTGCTCGCCGGCCGCGAGGACCGCGAGCTTTACCTTACCGGCGGGGCCTTCCGCGAGCGCACCGGTGCCTTCGTGGGCCCCATGGCCGAGACCGCCATGGCCCAGCTGGGCATCGACGCCGCGTTCGTGGGCGTCAACGGCATGGTGGGCAACGACATCTACACCTCCAACGCCGACGAGGGCCACTTCCAGAAGGTCGCCTTCGACAAGGCCGACTCCCGCTACGTGGTCGCCGACGCCAGCAAGATCTTTGTCCGCGACTTCTACGCGTTCTATCATCTGTCCGACATCGACGCGCTCGTGTGCGACAGCGGCATCACCGCCGAGCAGCGCGCGAGCATCGAGGAGTACACGCAGGTCATCGTGTCCGCGTAGCGGCCGCACGGTGGCCGCGGGCGCGGGCACACCCGCACCCGAGCCCGCACCCGCACCCGCGTAGCGCTTCTCCCCCACTTCCCCTGTATCCGATCGCGCCGTGCCCGGCGGCGCGCGAGGGTTTGCACCACCCGCATCACACCCCTATCCCTATCCAATCGCATACCAGCAAAAAGGCGCGGACGCGTCTGTGGCGAAGCCTTGCCGAGAAGCGAGAAGAGCTCCCGGAGGCAGCGCGCTAGACCTTCTCGCCAAAAATCCCCAAGGAGGAAAACCATGAGAGTCGTTATCGGTTCCGACGCCGAGGGCCTGTCCCTTAAGAACGTCGTCAAGGAAGCCCTGGTCGCAGACGGCCATGAGGTCGTGGACCTCTCCGTCGAGCCCGCCGCCGACTTTGTCGACTCGGCCCTTGCCGTGGCAAGCGACATCCAGGCCAACGACGGTTCGCTGGGCTTTTGCTTCGACGGCTACGGCGTGGGCAGCTACATGGTCTGCACCCGCGTGAAGGGCATGGTCTGCGCCAACATCTCCGACGAGCGCAGCGCCTACATGACCCGCGAGCACAACAACTCCCGCATCGTCTGCATGGGCCCCAACGTGGTGGGCACCGAGGTGGCCAAGAAGATCGCGCGCGAGTTTCTCGCCGCAGACTACGCCGCCGGCCGTCACCAGGTGCGCGTCGACATGCTCAACAAGCTGGCGTAACGCGCCCAGATCCGCGCGCCCGCTGCCCGCAAACCCATCGCATTTAACATAAGGAGATTAACCATGATCATCGCGCTTGGCTGCGACCACATCGTCACCGACGAGAAGACCTACCTGCACGACCGCCTTGAGGAGGCCGGTTACGAGGTCCTGGACGTGGGCACCTACAGCCACACCCGCACGCACTACCCCATCTACGGCAAGGCCGTGGGTGAGGCCGTCGCTTCCGGCCGCGCCGACCTGGGCGTCGCCCTCTGCGGCACCGGCATCGGCATCACCAACTCGGTGAACAAGGTCCCCGGCGCCCGCTGCGCCCTGGTCCGCGACATGACGAGCGCCCTGTACGCCCGCCGCGTCCTCAACGCCAACGTCGTGGGCTTTGGCGGCAAGATCACCGGCGAGTTCCTGATGGCCGACATCATGCTGGCCTTCCTCAAGGAGAGCTACGAGGCCACGCCCGAGCACGACGCCCTGGTCGCCAAGATCGACGCCGTCAACAAGGCCGACGCCGTCGCCCAGGCCGACCCCCACTACCTCGATGAGTTTATCGAGAAGTGGGATCAGGGGTATTATCACGATTAACGTTCACCTAGGGGTCGTCCGCCGGTGCGGGCGGCCCCTTCTCGAGGGCTTTGGAAAGGACCCCTGATGAAGACGACTATCTCGAACGAATCGTTGAGCGTCACCGTGACCACCGAGGGCGGCAGCCTCACCTCGATCGCGGCGGGCGGCCGCGAGTACCTGTGGCAGCCCGACCCCGCGGTCTGGACCGGGCAGGCCCCGATCTGCTTTCCCATCTGCGGCGGCCTGCGAGACGGCCGCGCGGTGACGGAGTCCGGCGAGAAGATCGAGCTGGCGCGCCACGGCCTGGCCAAGTCGTCGGAGTTCGAGGTCGCGAGCGCCGGGGACACCGCGTGCACCCTGCGTCTTTCGTCGAGCGAGGCCACCCGCGCCCAATTCCCGTTCGACTTTGTCCTCGAGGCCCGCTACGCCGTCGAGGGGCCGCGCCTTACCGTGACCTACGCCGTCACGAACACCGGCGAGGCGGACCTGCCCTTCTTCATCGGCGGACACCCGGCCTTCCGCTGCCCCATCGAGGAGGGCGAGAAGTACTCGGACTACGAGCTGCGCTTCGAGAAGCCCGAGGCGGCCGAGCTCTGCACCGCGGTTCCCTCCACGGGCCTGATCGACGTCGAGGGCCGGAGCAAGAACCCCATGGAAGGCCAGGTCATGCCCCTGTCGCACGAGCTTTTCGACTTCGCCGAGACGATCTTCGACGTGCTTGAGAGCCGCAAGGTCGAGCTGGCAGGGCCGGCCGGCCACGGCGTGCGCCTGGAGTTCGCCGACTTCCCCTACCTGGTGGTCTGGAGCAAGCCGATCGGCAACTTTGTGGCCATCGAGCCGTGGGGCGGGCTTTCCACCTGCTCGGATGAGGACGACGTCTTCGAGCACAAGCGCGGCTGCCTGGTGGCCGCGCCCGGCCAGACGGTTGCCAAGAGCTTCAGCGTCGAGGTTTTCTAAGGTTCGCGCGGGGTCGTTTTCGCGGCCCCGCGCTTTTTCGGCCTCTGATGCGGGGCCAATTGCGGCCCGTTCGGGTCAAACTTCCGCCAATTTACCTCTTAATTCAGGATCACCGAGTAGCCGCCCGATTTTGGCGACGTTTGCCCAGTTGGCAAAGGCGCAAAACACAGCGCTACTCACCACTTCCAGATTAAGAGGTAAATTGGCGGAAGTTTCTTCGCAGAGCGGCTGGGGACGGCCCGCCTAGAGCGTCGAATTGCGGGCGATGACCTCGTAGCTCATGCGGATCTCGCGCCGGGCCTCGCCGCCGGCGAGAAGCTCGCACAACATCCGGGCCGCCTCGGTCCCCGAGGTCTTGTAGTGGTGGTGCACCGTGGTGAGGGTCGGCGTGACGATCTGGCTCAGCTCACCGTCGCCCACGCCCGTGACCTGCACGTCCTCGGGGACGCGGCGCCCGTACTCGCGCAGGCAGGTCATCGCGCCGTACGCGATGGAGTCGGTCGCGCACACGATGGCGTCGACCTCGGGGTACTCGTCCAGCAGCTGCTCGGCGGCGGTGTAGCCCGCGTCCACGGTGAAGTCCGCCACAAGCTGGGCGCGCGCCGGCACCTCGACGCCGACCTCGCCGCACGCGTCAAGAAACCCCAGGTGACGGTCGCGGCCTGCGGAAAGGTCTTCCTCAAAGACGCCGATGAACGCCGGGCACTTGGAGCGGCGCAGCACCTTGGCCGTCACGTCGCGCAAGGCCCCGCGGTCGTTCTGGAAGACGCACGAGTGCCCGGAAAGCTGCTGGTCAAGCACCACGAGCGGCAGGCTCATGTCGCCCATGGCGGCCAGGTGCTCGTCCGAGATGACCGTGCCCACCAAGACAACGCCGTCGACCTGGCGCTTCTCCTCAAAAAGCCGCAGGTAGGAGACCTCGCGGGCGGCGTCGTTGTCGGTGTTGGCGAGAAGCACCTGGTAGCCGCGCTCGGCAAAGACCGGCGTCATCCCGGCGACCATGCGGCTCACCGAGGCTGAGTTGATCTTGGGGATGATGACGCCCACGATGGATGACTTGCCGGTCCGCAGGCTCTTGGCGTGCTGGGAGGGGGAATAGCCGGTCGCCTTGACGACGGCGTGGATGCGCTCGCGCTTCTCCTGGCTCACATAGCCGTCGTTGAAGTAGCGCGAGACGGTGGCGCGAGAAACGCCCGCCATCTGCGCGATTTGGTTGATGTCCAAAGCAGTCCCTCCGAGCAGCCCTTCATTGGCCGTAGAGTCTAGCATACGGCCGTCGGGAGTCGATGTGCCCGGCCGGCGCCGGCCGCGGCGGGGTTCGGCGGCCCGGCCGGGGCCACCCGCGCCCCTACCCCAGGTACTTCTCCAAGCACACCAGGCCAACGCCCGGGATCCCGTTGAAATCGCAGCTCACGATACCCACCTCGGCGTACCCGAGCTTCTTGTACAGAGCCCTCGCGCGCGCATTCCTCTCGTTGGTGTCCATGCGCAGCGCCGGGCAGCCGTGCTCCTTGGCGTACTCCTCGTAAAACGAGACGAACTTGCGGCCGCAGCCCTTGCCGCCCTGCAGCGGGTCGACCACCAGGCAGTGCAGGACCATGACCTCGCTGTCCGCGGCCTCGTGCTCCCAGGAGCCGTATTTATACTCCTCTACCTGCACTTGGTTGATAACGGCCGCCGCCACGACCTGCCCCTCGTCCAGCATGACGAAAAGGTCGTCGCGCCCCAAGGCGGCCAAAGCCGTCGCCCGGGTGGGATAGACGCCGCGGATCCAGCCGATGGTCGCACGGCCGGCCTCCTCCTCGTCGTGGATGCGGTCGTAGATCTTCTCGATGCCGTCGATGTCGGCCTCGGTGGCTTTCCTGATCTCCATGGGGCGGGGTCCTCTCAAACGCCGGAAGTTCTGTCGCCCGCGCGGACGGGCGTCACAGCGATGCTAACCCCTGGGCGCGGCTGCGGTAGGCGCGGGGCGTGCATCGGTAATCGCGGCGAAATAGCTGCGCGAAGTTGCTGGGGCTCTGGATCCCCACCGCGCGGCCGACCTCGGCCACGGGAAGGTTCGAGCCGGCGAGAAGCTCGGCTGCCTTGGACAGCCGGTGAATCAGCAGGTAGCGAGAAGGGCTCACGCCAAAAGACCTGGTAAAGCACCGCAAGCACTCGCGCTCGCTGACGCCTGCCGCCGCGGCGATCTGGGCCACGGTGAGCTTCTCGGCGTAATGGGCCACGATGTAGTCGCGCATGAGGCCGGTTCGCTGGGCGCTCACGGCGCATTCGTCGCTCGCAGGCGCGGGGCTGCCGGCCGCCTGCCAGGCACAAAAGAGCAGCTGAGAGGCATGGTTGCGCGCGGCGATCTCGAAGCCGGGCTCCTCGGCCTCAAGGGCGGTGAGCGTTTGGGTCAGGTGATACGCGAACGTTCCCTCGCCCGTCTCGTCCGCCTCGCCCTTCTCGTCCCCCGCCGCGTCCCCCTCGTCCGTCCCAAAAACCAGCAGGTCGACCTCGGACGCGTTCTTCAGCGGCTCGACGTAGCGCCGCGAGATGAGCGTGCCCGCACCCCCGCTCACCAGGTCCGCGTTTAACGTGATGCTGCGGATGTGCGCCTGGGGCGCGCCGGCCGCCGCGTGCGGGCGCCACGCGTTGATGAAGGCCGCCATGCCCGGCGCGAGCGCGACCTCCTTGTTGGCGACCCAGAGGCGGAACGTCCCCTCCAAGCAGATGACGGCCTCAAAGCCCTCGTGCCAGTGCCAGGGTAGCTCGTCGCCGGGCTCGTGGCCGTAAAGCTCGTCGAAGCCGATGCAGCCGAAGTCCCTGTCCCCGGTGGCGTTAAGCTCCTGGCGCGAGTCATCGAGCTCGAGCGAGCAGCGCGGTCCCTTTAGCATTTTCCTGTCCGATTCCTTATAGTTCCTGGCGAATCAAAGGCATTATAAGCACAACTCTGTCGGTAATATGACAGAGATCATTCCCACCCCCAGCAATCAAGGAAGTCGCATGGTCTCTTTGCTCCTCCCCGTCATCTACATCGCCTTCGTCTCGCTGGGCCTGCCCGACTCGCTGCTGGGCTCCGCCTGGCCCGTCATGTACGCCGAGCTGGGCGCCCCGGTGGCCGCCCAAAGCGTCATCACCACCCTCATCACCGCGTGCACCATCGTCTCGAGCCTGGCCACCACGCCGCTCATGCGCCGGCTCGGCGCGGGCAAGCTCACGGCCATCTCGGTGGGCATGACCGCCGCCGCCATCCTGGGCTTCTCCGCAAGCACGAGCCTGTGGCAGCTGTGCCTGCTCGCCCTGCCCTACGGCCTGGGCGCCGGCTCGGTCGACGCCGCGCTCAACAACTACGTGGCCATCCACTACAGCGAGCGGCACATGAGCTGGCTGCACTGTTGCTGGGGCATCGGCACCAGCGTGAGCCCCGTCATCATGGGCTGGGCGCTCGCCGGCCCCATGAGCTGGCACGGCGGCTACCTGGCCGTGGGCATCATCCAGTGCTGCATCACGGCGCTTCTGATCTTCTCGCTGCCGTTGTGGAGAAGGTCCGGCGACGGCGGCGAGAAGGACGACGCGGCCGGGGCGTCGGATGGCGCCGGCTCCCCGGACGCCTCCGGCCCCGCCGCCAAGAAGGGCTTCACCTACGCCGAGGCCCTGCGCCTTCCCGGCGCGGCGGCCGCGATCCTCTCTTTTGGCTGCTACAGCGGCTTCGAGTACGTGTGCGGCCTGTGGTCCTCGAGCCACCTCG
>CAVDTK010000041.1:0-16057 GCA_963611755.1 Oscillibacter sp. ER4 | reverse complement strand
GGCCTCCTGCATGATGGGCTACGCCGACGCGCTTGCCCTGGCTGAGCAGGGCGGGCTTGAGCCCCAGAAGGTCTTGGACCTGATGGCGTCCGGCACCGGCTCTTCCGGCGCGGCGTCCACCCTGGCGCCCAAGTCGCTGGCAGACGACTACAAGCCCGGCTTCATGGCCGAGCACCTGCGCAAGGACATCGGCCTGGCCCTTCAGCGCGCAGAGGAGCTCGACGTCACCTTGCCCGGCGCCGAGACGGCCTTCACCTTGTTCGACATGCTCTGCCAGATCGGCGGCTCGAGGATGGGCACGCAGGCCCTGACCTTGCTCTACGCCGAGCAGGAGAAGGCCACCGCGGCCGGCCTCGACTGGTCGCTTCTCGACGCCGAGGCCTATGCCGAGGGCGAGGAGCACGAGTGCTGCTGCGGCGGGCACGGCGACGGCGGCTGCTGCGGCGGCCACCACCACGAGGGCCACGAGGGCCACGGCGACGGCTGCTGCGGTGGCCACGGCCACGGCGAGAACCACGGTGGCGGCTGCTGTTGCCACGAGGGGGAGTAGCGCGTGGACTTTGCCTTCGCGGGCGCGATCCTGGCGCTGGTCTTTTTCCTGTTCGGCATCTTCGCGGGCGTGGGCTTGGGCGACATCCTGGCCAAGCGTTGCGTCACGCGCGGCGAGTACGTCCGCATGAACCTCGCCGTGCTGGGCGTGGCCGCCCTCGCGGCTGCGGTCATCTTTGTCATCCAGCTCTCGATGCTGCTTGCCCTGGTCTTTGGCGTGGTGGCCGGTACCTTGGCCGGCATGAAGTTCGGCTTTGGCGAGTCCATTGGCCCCTGGGGCTTTGCGGACAAGAAGGCCGGCACCAATAAAGACCAGGTCAGGCGTGTTGGCAGCAAGAACGCCGAGGCCTATCGCCGCGCGCGCAGGGACGGCACGCCCGAGCCCGAGTACATGAGCGTCGCGGACACCAAAGTGGTCGACGCCGCCAAGAAGAGCGGCCCGGCCAAGTCAAAGTAAGTCTTGAGAGGAAGTTTTTGTATGGCAGATAACTCCGAGCAGATCGCCCTTTTGGTCGAGGGCCTCTTGTCTCCCAGCAGGCGCCGCCGCCAGGAGGTGGCCCACCAGCTGGCGACCTTCGCCGAGAAGGACCCCGCCGCCGTGGTCGAGCACGCGCAGGCCATCGCCGCGGCCCTCGAGAACCCCGAGGCGCAGACCCGCTGGGAGGCCATGGCCGCCCTGGCCGCCGCCGCGAGCGTCGACGCGAACGCGGTCGAGTGCGCCCTCGAGGCCGCCGAGGACAACCTCTTCGACGACGGCTCCTCGATGGTTCGCCTGGCCTCCTTCGTGCTTCTCTGCCGCTACGGCGCCTCCGGCGAGGAGCGCTCGAACGCCGTGTGGCCCCTTCTCGACGAGGCCATCCAGTGCTACCACGGCGACGCCGAGTACCGCGACATGCTGGCCGGGCTTCTCGCCTTCGCCCAGGGCAAGATCTCGCAGCAGACCTCCGAGGCCCTGGCCGCGCGCGTGAAGTTCGACTCCGAGAACGGTACGGGCTACATCAAGACCTTCTCGGCGCAGATCCTGGCCGCCTTGAAGTAATGGCGGCCTCGTGGCTTGGCTCGCGTTCAGCCCGCCAAGCGCCCGCGTGTGGTACAACGTTCAAGTTACCTGTTGGTTCGCAAGAAAGGTTCTTTATCAATGTCTGACGAGAAAAACGTCTCTGCCGCCGACGAGAAGGTCGTCGCGGCTGTCGACGAGAAGGCCCCCGAGGCCGCCGCTGACGCCCCCAAGGCTTCCGCCGCCGTCGCCCTGCCGGTCTTTGTCGTGTGCGTCGTGATCGCTGTGGTCGTGGGCGTCCTGGGCGGCCACTTCCTGATCCCCTCCGGCTCCACCGTCGCCCTTTCCGGCAAGACCACCCTGGCCGAGGACCAGCTCGACAGCACCATCGCCACCTACACCTACGACGGCAAGACCACCAACGTGAGCGCGCGCGAGGTCATTCTCGTCAACTCCACGCTGGACAACGCCAAGAGCGGCGACGAGTACTCCATCCCCACCGCCGACCAGGTGCTTTCCTACGTCCGCAACATGATCGTCGTGTCCGCCGCCGATAAGGCCGGCATCACCGTCACCGACGACGACGTGGACTCCTACGCCAGCTCCACCATGGGCACCACCGACTACTCGACCCTGGCCTCCTACTACGGCATCGACGAGGACACCGCCAAGTCGACCCTCAAGAGCTCTGCCCTGATGGCCAAGCTGCGCGACTCCGTGGTCACCACCGAGCTTCCCGAGCAGCCCACCGCCCCCACCTCCCCGGCCGACGGCCAGGAGGACGTGGCCACCGCCGACTACGCCACCTACATCATCAACCTGGCCGGCGACGAGTGGGACTCCGCCAACAACACCTGGGCCTCCACCGACGGCGACTACTACAACGCGCTCGCGACCTACACGATCACCAACGACTCCGCGACCTACGCCGCGGCGCAGGCTGCCTACTACGTGGCTTCCTCCAAGTACTCCTCGGCCTACAGCTCCATCTCGACCGAGTGGGTGGCCTACGTTGACACCCTGCTGTCCAACGCCACCATCCAGCTGGGCTCCCTGGCGGTCTAAGATGCGCCTGGCGGTCAGCGCGTGCCTTCTGGGCGCCCATGTCCGCTACGACGGCTCCGCCAAGCCCTGCGCGCCGGTCATCGACCTGGCGGGCAAATGCGACACCTGCCCCGTATGCCCCGAGCGGGCTGCGGGGCTTTTTGTGCCGCGACCGCCCGCCGAGCGGGTAGGGGAGAAGGTCCTTCTCGCCGACGGCACAGACGTCACGCAGGCGTTTTACGCCGGTGCCGAGGCTTGCGCGCTGCAAGTTTTGTCCGCCGGGGCGCCGCTTGCCGTACTCAAGGCAAAAAGTCCGTCGTGCGGCTCGAATCTCATCTACGATGGAACCTATACGTCAACGCTCACTGCCGGCGACGGCGTTTTTGCCGCCCGGCTCAAGAAGGAGGGGATCTGCGTGGTCACAGAAGACGTCGTTGAATCCTGCAAGCCGTCCGTCGAAAACCCCGTCGCCATTGTTTTGGGCAGCGGCTTGGGCCACCTGGCGCAGCTGGTGAAGCCGGTGCGCCGCATCGACTACCACGACATCGAGGGCTTCCCGGCCGCGGCCAACCCCGTCGAGGGCCACAGCTTCCAGGCTACCGTGGGCTCCATCGACGACGTACCGGTGGTCGTCTACCCGGGCAGGATCCACCTGTACCAGGGCTACTCGGCCGCCGAGGTCACCGCGCTGGTGCGCCATGCCCACCGCCTGGGCTGCCGCGACATCGTCTTCGCCTGTGCGACGGGCGCCGTGCCCGGCAACGCCCACACGGGCCTGGGCATCCTGACCGACCAGATCAACCTCACGGGGAGAAACCCGCTTGCCGAGTGGGACGAGCTGCGCGACGTGGACACGCCGTTTGTGGACATGAACGAGGCCTTCTCGCCGTACCTGCGCACGATCGCGCGCGGCGTGGCCGATGACCTGGGGATCGCCGTCGAGGAGGGCGTCTACGCGGGCGTTCTGGGGCCGAGCTTCGAGACCCCGGCCGAGGTGGCGGCGCTGCGTACCCTGGGCGTGAGCTACGTGGGTGTGAGCACCGTGTGCGAGGTCATCATGGCAAAGGCGCTGGAGATGAACGTCTTGGGCCTGACGCTTGCCGCCAACGAGGCGGGGGCGCCCGCTGTGACCCACGAGAGCGTGCTGCAGGCCGCCGGCGAGTATGCCGACGACTTCGAGCGCCTGGTTCGTGGGGTTCTGCGTCTGCTTTAAAATGGGGTCTTGAAACCGGGGGAGGGTTTCGGTAACCTAATAGGTCGTGCGCCGGCATAGCTCAGTTGGTAGAGCACCGCTCTCGTAAAGCGGGGGTCATCGGTTCGAGTCCGATTGCCGGCTCCATTGCAAAGTAGCAGGTCAGGGGTATTGTTGCCTCTGGCCTGCTTTTGTTTGGCGGGGCGTTTTTCGGCCGTTACACCACGTTTGTACAACATCGGCCGCGTTTTTGGTGCTTTTAGGCCGATTAGTGTACACAATTTCAATTAGCGCTCAAAATACAGGGCATATCCAAGGCGCTCGTTATAATTGTGTACACTAATCTGCGCAATGCGCGGAGTTTGCGCCTGGGAAAGCGCCAAAACTAGCCTGTTTTGATATAATCTGGCTAGATATAAGCGCGACAGAAGGGAGCCCATGATGCCCCTGAAGCAGATCGAGGACTATCCCCTGACCGAGGCGAAGGACCGCTTTAGCGCCCTCACGGCCGAGGCCAATGCGACCGGCGTGCCGTTTCGCGTGCTCAAGGGCGGTAAGCCCTGGGCCGTCGTCTGCCCCGCGTCGTCTGGTCGCGCGTCCGGCGACGGCACGATAACCATTCAGCCCGTTAAACGAACCGTCGCGGTGCCCGATCTCGACGTGCTTTTCGCCGGTTACGACAGCTCGTTCGCCCCGAGCGAGGACGGCTTTGTCTCTCCCATGGGAAGCGAGGAGCTGTGATGCCGTTCAAGTGCGGTGACGTGGTCTGGGCCGACCTTGACCCGTCTGCTGGTCACGAGCAGAACAAGCGTCGCCCGCTCATCGTGGTGAGCAACGACAAGTTCAACGCTCACTGCAGCTTGACCATGACGGTGCCCATAACCTCGACGGATTCGGGCTATCCGCTCCATATTCCGGTGGGGCTGGTGCCAACCGAGGGAAACGATGCCCCGCTCAAAGGGTTCGCTGAGGTGGAACAGCTCAAATCGCTCGACCTGCGCGCCCGCAACGCTGCCCTTGTCGGCAGCATCGACGAGAAGGGCATGGACAAGATCCTCTCAATGGTAATGGGATGCCTCATCACGCCCGACATGACCGTTATCAGTGGCTATTGGGGTTAGCCGAGAAGGACCTAGAGGGCTGCTCGGATTACGCTTGCGTCGCCGGTGTAGAGGACCGCTTGCATGCCGACGACGCGGGCGCCCTCGCAGTTGTCGGCGTTGTCGTCCACGAAAAGGCATTCGCCGGGCACCAGATCGTAGCGCTCACATAGCAGCTGGTAGATGGCCGGGTCGGGCTTCATCATGCGCTCCTGCCCCGAGACCACGGCCCCGTCCATGAGCTCCCACGCGGGCATGTGGTTGAGCTGCTCGTGGATGCGCGTGCCCGCATTTGACAGCAGGTAGATGCCGTAGCCCTCGCGCTTGAGCTCGGCCGCGAGCGCGTTCGTCTCCTCGATGGGCGAAGAATACGCCGCCCAGCCGGCAAAGCACGCCTCGAGGTTGGGACACAGGCGCTCGTCCAGGTGGGCGCGCGCTACGCGCAGCATCGTGTCGTAGCTTATGGTGCCGGAGTCCAGAAGGCTCCAGGTCGTGCTCCCAAACAGCGCCCGGTTGAGCGCCGCGGCGTCCGCCTCGCAATCCGTGAACTGCGCCGAGAAATACGGCCCGTCGAAACGCATGAGCACGTTGCCCATGTCGAACACGATGTTGCGGATCTTCTCTGCCATACCGGAGCCTCTCTTCTTGCCAGCTTGCCTTGATTAGGATACGACCTTTGCGCGTTCGCGCAGCTCAGAAGGGTCGATGAATTTATGTCCGGTCGCTCTTCTAAGCTGAGGCCAGCTATAGGTCTACCGGCCCCGCGGGGTCGCAAGGCGAGAGGGGCGGCGATGGCGGACGTCTTCGAGGAGTACCACAAACTGCGCGACGCGTATGAGAGCGATGGCTGGAAGCTGCTGAGAAGCCCGCATTCAAGGGCCACGGTCGCCCTGCTCAACGCCTGTTTTCCCGACCGGTCGAAGCCGGTTGGGTGCGATGTCCTGCACGCCCGCGTCCAGGCGATGCTCGAGAGCATGCGTGAGAAGGGTCTTGGGGCCGAGGCGCCCGCGGGCGACGGCCGCACCGTCTGCTCGGAGCACTGGATGGGCGACATGCGCCTTGTCGAGAAGTTCGCCCTCGACGACGGTACCACGCAGTACCGCCTGCGCTCGTCGACCATCGCGGCCTTGGACGCCGTGCGCCGCATGGGCACCAGGGACATCGTGATCAGCAGCCCGCGCATGGAGCTCATCGTGGAACAGATCAACAAGCTTGCCGCGCTGGTGAGCAACGACGCCGACGAGAAACGCCGCATCCTCGTTGAGCGGCGCGATGCGGCCCAGCGCGCGCTCGATGAGTTTGACGAGAACGGCGGCGCGAAGGAGGCCTCGCCCGACGAGGTCGAGGCTCGCCTGATGAGCGTCGTCGATCTTCTCGACCAGGTGCCCCAGGATATGCGCCAGATCGAGGAGGAACTCAAGCTCGAGCAGGAGGAGCTGGTCAAGGAGTTTCGCCGCGATGAGCGCCCGCACGGCGAGATCATCAAGTATTACCTGGATAAAAGCGAGATTCTGTTCAACGGCACCGACGGCGGCAAGCTCTACAACGGCGCGCTCGAGATGTTCTCGAACGACGGCTTCGACGCAAAGATGCATCGGGCGGTGAGAAGGATCGCCTCAACCTGGCTTCTGACCAACTCGAGCATCAGGGAGAGGTACGACATCCGCAAGGCGTGGGACACCGTGTCGGAGGGCATGAGCGGCATCTCCGTCATGCGCGCCGGCTGCTCGCGTGCCATCGCCAACGCCGTGGGCAGCTACGACATGGCGCGCTACCGTATGATGACCAAGACCTTGAAGGAGCTGGAGTCGCGTATGTGGGAGCGGGCCACGCTGCGGCGCGGCGCGGAGAAGGCCCCGTCACTCATGCCGGATATGTTGCCGCCGACCAAGATCAACGCCTTGCAGCGCAAGCTCAGGGGCCCGGCCAACCACGTGCCGCCGCCCCCGTTGGAGCAGGGCCCGCAAAGGGAGACCAAGGTCGATATCCGCGAGCTCAGGCGCTATGGCGGGCCGCTCACGAAAGACGTCGTCCACGCCTTTGAGAAGGCCTTGGCCCCGGGCGAGGAAGCGCTGGCCGCCCAGCTGTTCGCTGGTCTTCCGGCGGAGCTGCGCCGCGAAGTCGAGGTGCTTGGCCTTATCAGCTACGCGTTCAAGCACGGGCTCGCGATGGGCAAGGAGTCCGAGGACGCCTACGACTGCGTAAGCCTTGATGGACAGCACCGGACCTGGTGCGCACCGCGGATCACGGTGATAAAAGAGCAGGTAGATGGTATCGAGGAAGGGAACGGGAATGCTTGAGCGGGATGTGATGCTCGATGACCTGGGCGAGGTCGAGCTCTTTGCCGGGGATGCGGGGATACTTCCCGAGCCCGCCCGCCGTGTGCTGGTGAGGCTGCTCAAGGACCCGTATCTGAGCGCCGAGAAAAAGCCCGACGACTGGCTTAGCCTCATCGAGTTCAAAGAACCCATCAAAAGCGTGCTCAACGACCTGTTCCTGGACCTTTTCATCGATGAGCGCAACGAGCTGGCGTACGCGATGCCCCCGGCAGACGCGATGGACGACTTTCCCAAGCTCAAGCAAGAGCGCGAGCTCACCGAGATCCAGTCGCTGCTCATCGTCTTTTTGCGGCAACGCTACGCGAGCCAGATCGCGGGCGGCTCGCAAAAGGCTTGGATCGATGGCGACGAGATACGTGCGCAGCTTGATCCTCTGTATCCCAAGGAGGTCGTGAACCGCGCCCAAGCGTCCCAGACGATCAACAGCGCGATCGAGTCCATTAGGGCAAGGGGCTTCCTGGAGGAGGTGCGCGGCGCGCAGGACCGCTATCGCATCATGCCCATTTTGGAGACGGTCTTCTCGCTGGAGCGGGCGGTGGCGCTTTTGAACGATTACCAAAGGGATGCCGAGGCCCGATGCGGCCAGGCCCAGGCAGGCGAGGGCGCGGCGGACGGGAAGTTGATTGAGGATGGTGGGCACGATGACGGCGAGCTTGTTTGACGGAACGGCGCAGGAGGCGCAGTGGCAGCTCTCTCACCTGCAGCTCATTAACTGGGGCACCTTTGACGGGGCGACCACGGCGCACTTTGAGAACGACTTCGAGAACCCGGCGGTGACGGTGATCTGCGGCGAGTCGGGCACGGGAAAGTCGACGCTGCAGGACGCCTACAGCGAGATTATGACGCGCAGCCCGCGCTATAACGAGGCCTCGAATGGACGCGCGGGCAACGACCGGGGCAAGCGAACGCTGTCCACCTACCTGAGAGGCATGCTCGACTATGAGTATGACGAGCGTGCGGACGAAGAGCGGGAGCGCATGCTGCGCGACGGGTCCCGCGCCCGCTGGTCGGCGATAGGGGCGGTTTTTGTCGACAGCCTGAGCAACCGGTTCACGGCGGCGAAGGCCTTCTACCTGCCCCCGGGATGCGACGGGTCGGATCGAGAGAGCGCGTTCTATCTCACTGCAAACGAGGAGCTTGACCTTTCTCTTCTCGACCAGGTGGCCACGAGCAAATTCGACAAGCGCTCGATCGCGCGTGCGCTGCCGCACGCCAGCCAGCACGACGGGCGCGGTGAATTCCTCGAATGTGTGGGCCGGTCGCTCGGTATGGGCGATGTCGACACCCGCGCGCTCATGACCCTGCTCACGCGGATTCGCTCTGGTAAGGACTTCACCACCGTGAGCGCCCTGTTCCGCGACCTGGTCTTGGAACAGCCCGATACCTACGAGCGCGCCGACAAGGCGATCGAAGAGTTCGATGCCCACATGGAGGCCTACCAAAAGCTCAAGAAAAGCTCTGAGCAGCGCAAGGCCTTGGCTCCCATCGTTGAGCATAAAAAGGCTTATGACCAGGCGCTCGTTGAGGTTGAGGCGTGCGAGCGGGCGGGGAGCCTGGCCGATCAGGCAAGCCCGTTGCGCGTGTGGCTCAAAGGTCGGCGCGAAGAGGTTGTGGCAGAGGTCCTTGAAGGCGCCGTGGCGGAGGTGCGCACTGCCAAGGAGCGCGTAGAGGAGGCGCAGAAAAAGGCTGACGAGGCAAATGCGCAGGTACAGAACCTTGAGGCGCGCGTCGAGGAGGCCGGTGGCGGCAAGGTCAAGACGCTTGAGGCGCAGATAGCGACCGCCAAGGATGAGCGCGAGCGCCGCAAGCGCGCCTACGAGCGGCTGGCTGCGAGCATCGCGGGCACGGGTTGGGAGATCCCGCAGGACGAGAAGGGCTTTGGGCTTCTTGCCGCCCGGGCCAAGACCTGCCTTGAACAGGGTGCCGCCGATGTCGAGAAGATCGAAGCCGAGCACGATCTTCTCGCCGTGCGCATGGCCGAGATCGAGAAGCGCTCGAACAGCGTGCGCGCGGACCTGGCCTATTGCCGGGAGCATCGCGGCAATATCCCGCGCGAGCTGAGCTTGGCCCGCGACAAGATGGCGAGCGCCGCGGGGCTGGACCCAGAGGAGCTGCCCTTTGCCGGCGAGCTCATGGAGGTGGCCCAGGGGCAGGATCAGTGGCGGCAGGCCATCGAGATCTGCCTGCACGGCCTGTCGCGCACGGTGCTGGTCGACAAGGGGCGCCTTGAGCACCTGCGACGCAGCATCGACACAATCGACCCGGCTGAGCTGGGCGTTCGCGTGAATTTCCGCGGGATTGACGTTAGCGATAAAGAGCGGCGTCGCGGCCGCGCGGGCGGTGTTGCCGAGAAGCTCGAGCTGGACCCGCAAAGCCCGTTTACGCCGTGGCTCTCGCGGGTGCTCGCCGACGAGAACCACGACGCACTGTGCGTCGAGGGGCCGGGCGAGCTGCGTGGTGCGGACCTGCGAATCACCCGCTCGGGCCAGATGAGCCAGGGGGCCAAGGGGGCGCACGGGCGCGGCCGCAGGGATGCCAACGTCATCGGTTTCTCAAACGAGGCACAGGTAGCGCGCCTGACGCAAGATCTGGCCAAGCTGGGCGAGGAAGAGGCGCGCCTGCGCGGCGAGAAGGCCAAGAACCAGGCGCGCCGCAGTGAGGCCGAGGCGCTTCGCGCCGCTGCCGGCCGTGTGCTGGAGACGACGTTTCCGGAGATCGACGTGGCCGGGGCGCAGCGCGAGCTGGACAACCTTAGCCGCGCGCTCGACGAGTTCCTGCGCGGCAACGCGCGTCTCGCCGACCTCAAGGCGCAGCTCGCAGAGGCGAAGAAACAACACGAGAACTGCCTGATGGACAAGGGAAGCGCCAGGAAGGCGCTCGAGCGGGCCGAAGGGGCGCTCGCCGTGTTAAGGTCCGAGGCCGCGGGCCTCGCGGGCGCGGCGGAGAAGGCCGCAGAGCTCGATCCGGCCTGCGCCGAGCATATCGAGGCCCTGGTCAACAGGCTCGAGTGCCCCTATGCGACCGCCCGCGACCTGCACGCGTCGTTTCTCACGTTCGAGCGCCAGGTCGAGAATGCCAACAAGGACGCGCTTGCCCGCGCGAGGGCCGAGGCCGAGGCGGAGAAGCGCTCCATCGAGGCCGTGTTCGCCCAGTTCCAGATGCGCTGGGACGACCCGAACCGCGGCGAGACCATCGACTCGTACGACGACTACGCGAACATTCTGTTTGAGATCGAGAGCCACGGAATCGACGCAGAGGAGGCGGCCTGGCGCAGCAAGATGGTCGCGTGGATCCGCGCGGACCTGCTGCCGCTGCGCAAGTCTTTCGACTCCTGCGAGCTCAAGCTCGAGGATCGCATCCCCGTCATCAACGGTATTCTCGCCGGCCTGCCCTTTGGCGCGGACGCAGGCATGCTTCGCCTGTCTTACCGCGCCCGCTACGGCCAGGAGATCAGGGAGTTCAAGCGCAAGCTCCAGGAGTTCTCCGCCCACGCCAGCTCGTCGGCGGACTTCGACCCCGTGGCGTTCCACGACGGCGTCGCCGGGCTTCTCGCCAAGATCCGCCTGGGCAGCCGCGAGCGCGACGTCATTCTCGATACCCGCAGGTACCTTAGGGTGACGGCCAAGGCCTCGTGGCCAGAGGCGCTGGGCCGGGCTGACAGCTACTACGACTCGCTTGCCGGCAAGAGCGGGGGAGAGGTGCAGGAGCTGGTCGCGTTCATCTCGGCGGCGGCGCTGCTGTACTGCCAGGGGACCAAGAAGGGCTGCAAGCCGGTGTTCGCGCCCGTGATGCTCGACGAGGGCTTTAGCAAGGCCGACAGCAACTTCACCGCGCGGGCGATCGCCGCGTGGAAGGGCTTCGGGTTCCAGCTCATCGTGGTCGCCTCCCAGGACAAATTCAGCTCTATGGCGATGTCCGCCTCGGCGTGCGTGTACATCGAGAAGGACAAGAGGGGCGCCTCGGTTTTGTGGCACCCCACGAGAAAGGAGACCGGCCTTGGCGCTTAAGTCGACGGCCGAGGTCAAAGACGAGCTCGCCCGCTGCTACGAGCGCTTATGGGCCGAGGAGGCGGCCGGTTGCGGCAGCGTCGCGTGGCCGCTGGGCTTCTCGTTGGGCCGCTGTTCAAAGAAAGAGCTGGAAGACCGGTTTGTCGAGGTCTGCGAGCGGGCGGACGAGCTGCGCAGCCTCGCGGCGACCCTCGGGCTTGGGCTCGAGCACGCCACGCGGATAGTCTGCGGCACCAAGCAGACGATCCCCGTGCGCCTGACGGTCGGGAGCATGGACCTTCTCGCCGGGGCGGCGCGCAGGAAGCAGGACTTTGCCTGCGCGCGGCGGCGAGCGACGCGCCTTTCTCGCGACTTTCCGCAGCTTGGGCCCGCCGACGTAGCGCGCCTCTTGCGAGAAATGCGGCGCAGCGTCCCGGAAGACGTCGACTTCGACCTGGCGTGCCGGGCGGGCGCGTGGTTTGCCCAAAACGACGCCCGGGGCCTCACGGCGCGGCAGGTTCCGCTCGAGGGCTTCCATGCCAAGTGGCTGGACGCGGCAGGCCGCCGCTCGGTTGTGGCGCGCCTGGCCGGCCTGGACGAGCTACCCTTGGCCGAGCGCCCCGCCCAGGTGCGGTTCACCTACCTGGACCCGGACTACCTGGCTCGCGGCCTGCGCCGCCACGACTCGTGGGTGGTGGGCGACGCGTGCGCGCTGCCGTATGAGCCGCAGGTGGTCGTCATCTGCGAGAACCGTGACACTGCGCTGTGGTTTGGCCAGGTAGAAGGCGGCCTGTCCGTGATGGGGGACGGTTTTGCCGCGATCAACAACCTGCCGCGCCTTGCCTGGGTGGGCGACGCGCCTCTCGTCGTCTACTGGGGCGACATGGACGCCGCGGGCCTCGAGATCCTCGACGGGTGTCGCCAAGCGGGTATCGATTGTAAGAGCATGCTTATGGACATCGCCGCCTACGAGCGCTACCGCGCCTTCGGCACCGCCACCGACGCCCATGGCCGCGCCCTCGCGCCCAAGGAGCCGCGTCCCACACCGTGCCTCTCGCCGGCCGAACGCGAGCTCTACCTGCGGCTTTGCGACCCCGCCTGGACAGGCCCGCGCAGGATCGAGCAAGAGCGAATCCCGCTTTCGGCCGCCCTGGCGGCGCTTCTCGACATAAGGGAGAAGGCCTGACGCGCGCGGGCAGCCCTCCGCCCAACACGTGTCTAACTTTCCAATCCCTGACAATCAGCTTACATAACACTCATAAACTAGCCAGAAACATGCGTTTAACTTACGCTATGCTTATCTGGCGTTTACAAGGCCGTGACAAACGAGAAGCGCGCCACCGGGTATCCGGCGGCGCGCCTGCATGAAAGAGGGATCTCGTTGATTACCCTATCGGACTTCTTTGGCGTTCTCGCCTCCAACCCGTTCCTGATTCTGGTTATGGTTCTTGTCCTTGGCACGATCTTCGTGAACGGTGCCACCGACGCCGCCAACGCGATCGCCGAGGTCGTGGGCACGCGCTCGATGGACATCGACGATGCCATCACCATGAGCGTTATCTGCAACTTCATCGGCCTTATCGGCATGACGTTCATCTCGACCGCCGTCGCCGACACTATCAGCGGCATGGTCGACTTCGGCGGAGACACCCACCTGGCCTTGATCGCGCTTGCGGCCTCGACCGTGGGCATCGTTGGCTGGGGCGTGGCCGCCTGGATCTTTGGCATCCCCACCTCGGAGTCCCACGCCCTGATCGCCGGCCTCACCGGCTCGGCGCTGGCCGTCTCCGGTGGCCTTGACGGCGTCAACATGGACGAATGGGCCAAGGTCATCTACGGCCTGGTGCTGTCCACCATCTTGGGCTACCTCGCCGGCTGGGCCATCGCCAAGGTGATCCCCATCGCTTGCAAGAACGCCGACCGTCGCCGCGCCAACAACTTCTTCGGCAAGATGCAGATCGCCGGCGCCGCGGGCGTGGCCCTGATGCACGGCGCCCAGGACGGCCAGAAGTTCATGTCCACCGCGATGCTGGCCATCGCCTTGTCGCTGGGCAAGAACGTGAGCGACATGGGCGGCTTCCCCCTGTGGATCGAGGTCCTGTGCGCCGGCGTCATGGCCATCGGCACCGCCATCGGCGGCAAGAAGATCATCAAGAAGGTCGGCATGGAGATGGTCCAGCTCGACAAGTACCAGGGCTTCTCCGCGTCCATCTCGGCCACCGTGTCGCTTTTCATCGCGACCGTCACCGGCCTGCCCGTCTCCACCACCCACACCAAGACGGCCGCCATCATGGGCGCCGGCGCCGCCAAGGACATGCGCTCGGTCAACTGGGGCGTCTGCAAAGAGATGGTCCTCACCTGGATCTTCACCTTCCCCGGCTGCGGCATCATCGGCTATGTCCTGGCCAAGCTCTTCCTCGTGATCTTCTAGTTATCGTTTTCTCAACGTTCTTCTCGCCAGATTCGTCGGATACCGACCACCAACCCAAGACAAGGAGCCATCATGCCGCGCAACAAGAAAGAAGACGAGTTCTACACCCTGCTCAAGGACTTCTCCGCCCTGATCGTCGAGACGGCCGAGGAGTACGCGGGCATCATCCACAACTTCCCCAGCTCCATGCCGCGCGTGCCGCAGATGAAGGTCTACGAGACCAACTGCGACGACCGCGTGAAGACCATCATGGAGAAGCTCTACACCTCGTTCATCACCCCGATCGACCGCGAGGACATCTCTGAGCTGGCCCTGGCGCTGGACGACGTGGCCGACAACATGTACAGCGTGACCATGCGCCTGGACCTCTTCAACATCTCCGACTGCCGCATCGAGGCCGAGCAGTTCGCCGACCTCACCGTGCGCGCCGCCAAGGAGATGCAGGAGATGATGAACCTGCTTCCCAACTACAATAAGGCCCCCGAGCCCGTGATGGAGAAGGCTCGCGCGGTCGACGACATCGAGGACGAGGGCGACACCGTCTACCAGAACGCTCTGCGCCGCCTGTTCCACGACGAGGACGTGCCCTCCGACGGCAAGTACTCGGTCACCTGGCTGCGTATCTTCGACCGCATGGAGATGGTCATCAACTCCTATAACGACGTGGCCGCCATCATCCGCAACGTCCTGATGAAGGCTGCGTAAGGGTTCTGCGGTAAAGCGCGAGTTTGGAGCCGCCCGGGTTTTGCGCCCGGGCGGCTTTTTGTGTGCATGTTCGCGGCGCTTGGCGCACGGATGCCCTGGGCGCTCAATTTAGGCCGCATGTTGGTGGTTTCGCGCCTGACCCCGCTCAATTTCGATGGGGTATTGGTACTGTGAGGCCCGTTTCTCGCCCGAGGGGTAGGGGGTGTGCCAAAACCAACTGGGCAAACGTCCCCGCGGTCCGTGCGATCGCCCCGGAAAGTACCAATATGCACTCAAAATTGAGCGCGCCTCGCACCTGCAGGACAGTGCGGTGCGAGTCTTTTTGCCGCTGGCCCCCGAATTCATGCCACTCGCCTTCGCAAGATGGCACGACCGGGTGTGACATCGTATGATCGGTGCCACTTAAAGAAATGCGGAAGGTTACCTCGTCCGTAAAGACATGGGCCTAACCAAAGTCTTTGAGAGAATGCTTGCGTTGGCATGACGTTCCTCAGGTTTGGTGGGTTCATTTTTTATGGAGAAAATTATGGGCTTCTTCTCGCATCTTATGGGCAAGCAGCAAAACATCGCTAAGCCCGCATTCACTCCATTCGAAATCCTGTCCCCGGTCACTGGGGAGCTCATGACCCTTGAGTCGACCGGTGACGCCGCGTTCTCGTCGCGCGCCATGGGCGACGGCATAGCCGTGAAGCCTGTCGATGGCCACGTGGTTGCGCCGGTCTCCGGCACGGTCGCGGCCATTTTTCCCACCGCCCATGCCCTTGCAATCGCCGCGGACACAAACGAGGCGCAGGTCATGATCCATATCGGCATCGATACCGTCGAGATGGGCGGCTCCGGCTTCACAGCGTGCGTGGGCCAGGGGGACCATGTGGAAGCCGGCCAGCCTCTGGTTGATATCGACCTCCACGCCATTGAGGCCGCGGGCTTCGACCCCACGACCTTCTGCGTCGTGTGTGAGCGCGCGTCCGGCAGCTTGATCAAAGAGCGCAAGCCCGGCCCCGTTGCGGCCGGCGAGACGGTCATTTGGCTCAGCGAGTAAACAACCTTCCCGAGGAGGTGCGGCACATGCGCATCAAACGCGTCTTTAACAACAACGTGGCCATGGCGTGCGCCGACGACGGCAGCGAGGTCATGGTCATTGGCCGCGGCCTCTGCTTTGGCCGTCACGCCAACGATGTCATCGATGACTCGCTGGTCGAGAAGGTCTACGCGCTTCGCCAGCCTGCGGCCCAAGACGGGGACGCCCTGGCGCGCATGGAGCGCCTTATCCAGTCGATCCCCACGATTTACCTGGTCATCGCCGAGGAGATCGCGCAGTTGCTGCGTAAGGAGCTCGATCCCAAGATCGATGACGGCATCGTCATGGCCCTGGCCGACCACATAAGCCTCTCAATCGAGCGGGAGAAGCTCGGCACCGTCTGCGACAACCCGCTGCTGCCCGAGATCCGCAGCTTCTACAAGCGCGAGTTCGCCCTTGCCCAGAAGGCCGCGGCCATCATCCAGAGCTATACCGGCGTCGCCATTAGCCTGCAGGAGCAGGGCTTCATTACCCTGCACATCGTGAACTCGACCATGCGCCAACGGGCCGACCGCCTGATCGTCTCGGTCGAGCTTGTGCGCGATGCGCTCGCCATCGTCTCTACCTACTACGCCACCCAGCTCGACGAGTCCTCGCTTGCCTACGAGCGCTTCCTTCGCCACCTGCAGTTCT
>CAVDTK010000040.1:12095-16353 GCA_963611755.1 Oscillibacter sp. ER4 | reverse complement strand
TGGGCCACATCGAGCTCGCCGCTCCCGTGAGCCACATCTGGTACTTCAAGAGCCCGGCGACCTTCCCCCTGGCCCGCCTGCTCGACATCAAGAGCAAGGACCTGGAGAAGGTTCTCTACTTCGCCTCTTACATCATCACCAACGTCGACACCGAGGCTCGCGAGGAGGACGCGGACACCCTCAAGGAGGAGCTGGCCGCCGACCTCGAGGAGCTCGACGCCGAGCGCGACGACCAGATCGAGCGCCTGAAGGAGCAGGGCGAGGCTGCCGACGACGAGTTCGGCGACGTCGAGCCCCTCTCCGCCGATGAGATCCGCGCCGGTATCGCGGACCTCGAGGAGGAGTACGAGGAGGAGAAGACCCTCCGCCGCGAGGCCTACGAGAAGTTCATGCAGCTCGAGGAGCGCGAGCTCATCCCCGATGAGGGCCTGTTCTCCGAGCTCAAGCGCTACTACGGCATCTACTTCAAGGGCGGCATGGGCGCCGAGGCCGTGCGCGAGCTTCTCCGCGGCGTCGACCTTGAGGCCGAGGCTACCGAGCTCCGCGCCATCGTCGCCAACGACGAGGCCCAGAAGCAGAAGCGCGAGAAGGCCATCAAGCGCCTTGAGATCGTCGACGCCTTCCTGAAGGGCGGCAACGACCCTGCCGACATGATCCTCGACGTCATTCCCGTCATCCCGCCCGACCTTCGCCCGATGGTCCAGCTCGACGGCGGCCGCTTCGCTGCGTCTGACCTCAACGACCTCTACCGTCGCGTGATCAACCGCAACAACCGACTCAAGCGCCTCCTTGACCTTGACGCTCCCGCGATCATCGTCAACAACGAGAAGCGCATGCTGCAGGAGTCCGTGGACGCCCTGTTCGACAACGGCCGTCGCGGCCGTCCCGTCACCGGTCGTGGCGGTCGCCCGCTCAAGTCCCTGGCCGAGGCCCTCAAGGGTAAGCAGGGCCGCTTCCGCCAGAACCTGCTGGGTAAGCGTGTCGACTACTCCGGCCGTTCGGTCATCGTCGTCGACCCCAAGCTCAAGCTGCACCAGTGCGGCCTGCCTTCGCAGATGGCCCTGGAGCTCTTCAAGCCCTTCGTGATGCGCCGCCTCGTCGAGCTCAACAAGGTCGAGAACATCAAGGGTGCCAAGCGCGCCATCGATCGCCAGCAGTCCGCCGTCTGGGACGTCCTCGAAGAGGTCATCCAGGGTCGCCTGGTCCTTCTCAACCGTGCACCTACGCTGCACCGTCTGTCCATCCAGGCCTTCGAGCCGGTCCTCGTCGAGGGTAAGGCCATCCACCTGCACCCGCTGGTCTGCGCCCCCTTCAACGCCGACTTCGACGGCGACCAGATGTCTGTCCACGTGCCGCTGTCCACCCAGGCCCAGACCGAGGCCCGCGTGCTCATGCTCTCGAGCAACAACCTGCGCTCGCCTGCCTCCGGCAAGGTGCTCACCGTTCCTTCTCAGGACATGGTCTTCGGCGTCTACTACCTGACCTCTCCCAAGGCCGGCGAGACGACCGAGGCTGCCCAGGTCTACGGCTCGTTCGAGGACGCCCTGCGCGCTTCTGACGCGGACTCCACCATCGATCTCCAGGCGCCCGTCGTCGTGCGCGTCTCTGCCGCCGACGCCAACGTCGAGGAGGACGGCAAGAAGGTCTTCCGCGTTCTCAACGGCCGCGGCGACTCCCAGGACTTCGACGTCACCGAGCACACCGCCCGCTTCGAGACCACCATCGGCCGCATCATCTTCAACCGTCAGTGCCTGCCCGCCGACTACCCCTTCATCAACTACAAGATGGTCAAGGGCGACATCAGCGCGCTGGTCAACGACTGCTGCGACCGCTACCACCTGGCCGACGTCGAGCCGATCCTCGACGCCATCAAGGCCACCGGTTTCCACTATGCCACCCTCGCCGGCCTGACCGTCTCGGTCTGGGACGCCGTGATCCCCGCCGACAAGCCCGAGCTTCTCGAAGAGGCCCAGGACCGCGTCGACCAGATCAACGAGTACTACGAGGACGGCTTCCTGTCCGAGCGCGAGCGTCACGTCGAGGTCGTCAACGCCTGGACCGAGTGCACCGACACCCTGGGCTCCAAGATGCTCGAGGGCTTCACCGAGGACAACCCCATCTACATGATGGCCGACTCCGGCGCCCGTGGTTCCAAGACCCAGCTTCGTCAGCTCGCTGGTATGCGAGGCCTCATGGCCGACATGTCCGGCGAGACGATCGACCTTCCCATTAAGGCGAACTTCCGCGAGGGCCTCGAGCCCCTGGAGTACTTCATCTCCACCTACGGCGCCCGTAAGGGTCTGGTCGACACCGCTTCGCACACCTCCGACTCCGGTTACCTGACCCGTCGTCTGGTCGACGCCGCCCAGGACGTTATCGTCCGCGAGGAGGACTGCGGCACCGACGAGGCCGTCACCTACCCGCTGTGCAAGCCCGGCGAGACCACCGTCGACGCCGACCTCGTTGGCCGTTGCGCGCTGAACGACATCGTGGATCCCGTTACCGGCGAGGTTCTTATCGCCGCCGACGGCTACATCGAGTCCAAGGCCGACCTCGAGATGCTCCAGGAGCACGGTCTCAAGAAGATCCAGCTCCGCGCGCTTCTCACCTGCAAGTCCAAGTACGGCGTCTGCCAGAAGTGCTACGGTTGGGACCTTTCCACCCGTCGCCCGGTCAACATCGGCACCGCCGTCGGCGTCATCGCTGCCCAGTCCATCGGCGAGCCTGGTACCCAGCTCACGATGCGTACCATTCACTCCGGCGGCGTCGCAGGCGCCGACGACATCACGCAGGGTCTCCCGACCGTTGCCCGTATGTTCGACATCGTCGGCAACGTCAACGAGAAGATCCTGGGCCGCGAGGCCGACTTGGCCCCCGTCTCTGGCCTGCTGCGCATTCAGCCCGAGCAGACCGAGTACCTCATTCGCATCCTCGACTCCGAGGACCCCACCCGCATCATCGAGGAGTGGCGCGTCCCGGCTTCCGCCCGCTTCATGCCCGGCATCGAGGACGGCGTGGAGGTTCGCGCCGGCGACCAGATCACGCGCGGCTTCGTCAACTTCCGTAAGCTCCGCAAGCTGACCGACATCGAGTCCACGATGCACACCTTCGTCGAGTCCGTTAAGGACGTCTACACCTCCCAGGGCGTAGACCTCAACGACAAGCACATCGAGGTTCTCGCACGCCAGATGCTGCGCCGCGTCCAGGTTACCAACCCCGGCGACTCCCAGTACCTGCTGGGCCAGTACGTCGACCGCTACGTCTTTGCCGAGACGGTCAAGAACGTCGCCCTCGCCGGCGGCACCCCGCCCGAGGCAGAGCCGGTCATCCTTGGTACCCTGAAGGTCGCCAGTTCCATCGACTCGTGGCTGTCCAGCGCGTCGTTCATCCGCACCGCCGGCGTCCTCACCGAGGCCGCCATCGAGGGCGATGTCGACCACCTGCTCGACCTCAAGTCCAACGTCATCGTGGGCAAGAAGATCCCCGCCGGCACCGGCCTCGACGCCTACAACAACGTCGAGCTCACCTACCACGGCACCAAGATCGACGGCCCCACCAGCCCGATGGCCAAGAGCCTGCCCGAGTGGGCGCCCGACGAGCTCAAGGGCATCGAGGAGCAGCTTCCCAAGCAGCTCGACTGGATCGGCGACGACTACGCCTACGGCGGGGTCTACTCCAAGAACGGCCGCACCCTCTCTTCCGAGGACGCCAAGCTCTACCTCTTCGACGACCTCGGCGTGTCGCAGCGCTGGACCAACAAGTTCAGCGAGGTCGGCATTGAGACCGTGGGTGACCTTATCGGCAAGACCGAGGACGACCTGCTTCGCATCGACGGCATCGGCGCCAAGGCGATCGAGGAGCTGCGCGACGGCCTTGAGGCCCGCGGCCTGCTCTACATCCTCGAGCCCGATGACGACGAGGCCGACTCCGAGGACCTGTCTCAGCTCCTGAACATGGTCTTCTCGCCCGACGCGGACTCCGACATCATGCTCGGCACCGCGGCCCCGGCCAAGCACCACTTTGATGACGAGCTTATCGGTGGCTCTTCGGACGACTCGTCCGCTGACTCCGGCGACATCATCAACGAGGATCTTGGCTCCCTCGACGACCTGCTCTCCCAGGTCGTCAAGCAGGAGGACGACGAGGAGTAAGACCTCGGCGTCGCTCATATAGCTTCACAACAAGAAGGACGGCTTCCCAAGGAGGCCGTCCTTCTTTGATGCTGATCTTGACGCGTCGAGGAATAAGAGGGGAGAAG
>CAVDTK010000040.1:0-12056 GCA_963611755.1 Oscillibacter sp. ER4 | reverse complement strand
ACCGCATGGGGAGAAGGATCAGTACCCGAAAGATCCCGTCGCTCGCTTCGAACGTGCAGCTGCCGTCGTAGCGCTCCGCGATGAGGCGCAGCGACTTGGTCCCGTACCCGTGCAAGCCGCCATCGGTCTTGGTTGTGGCAAACCCGCCGTCCGGCGCCTCGCTCACGGTGCCGTCGAAACAGTTTCTTACCTGGATGCAGACCATCTGCCCCTGCGCTCGCGTGCTCACGTCGATAAGGCGCCGCGCGGGGTCCTCGATCTTCTCGCAAGCCTCAATGGCGTTGTCCAGTGCGTTGCCAAACAGCGAGTAGATATCCTGCTCGGCCATGAACGAGAGAAGGCTTCCGTTGACGGGGCACGTGAGCTGGATGTGCTTGCTCTGGCAGATTAGGCTCTTCTCGGTAAGGATGACGTCCAGGGCCTTGTTTGAGGTGTCGATGCCCGCGTCGTAAATACTTACGAGGTCAGAGAGGTTATCCATGAACTCCTGACTTGTCGCTCCGTCACCCTGGCCCAAGCGTCTGATTTGATGTTTGATGTCGTGGCAACGCACATTGATGGCCTCGATGGTGCTGGCGGAAAGCTCATACTGGCGCCGTTGGTCCTCCATCATCTGGCGCGTGGCCACGGCATCGGCCTGCATCCGGTTGCTAAAGAGGATCTGATAGTCCAAGACCAGGGTAAGGGCGCTGACAAGCATTTGGGTCAGGCAAAGCGTCAAGAACTCGACCGGGTGAAGCGCGTTCAGGTCGCTCAGCTCGTTGATCAAGGTGCTCAGGATGATGTTGACGGCCATGACGCCTATGAGCACCAGGATGGTCTTGGCGTCCCCTTCTCCCTCAAGCCGGTTGGCATGGATGTTCTTGATGACGGTCTGGTAGATAAGGGCGAATACCAGGGTAAACACAAGGCATTTGCAGGCCGCCGAGACGGGCGCGCCCAATGTGCCCAGCGCGGGGACCAGACCGCTGAGCGCGACCCAGGCCATATGGGCGATGTTCTGGACGATGTAACCGGCGGTACAGCAAAAGATCGCGTCCCATCGGCCCAGCTCAAAGGTAAGGCGGGAAAGCGGCGGGCAGGATGCCAGAACCAGCAGGAAGAAAGCCGTGGTGGGCAGGCCAGAAGCAAAGCTTCCCAGCAGCTCGGTGACGGCCGGGCGCACAAACATGACGTTGCAGGTGCTAAGAAGCGACAGGCTGACGCACGCTAGAAGACAGGTGCCAAGTCGAGCCCACGACCTGCCCTTTATTGGGTAAAGCGAGCAGAACAGCCAGATGCCCACAAAGATCGACAGCAGGTTGGGAAAGCTGGAGAAGGCCGCACGGTACAGGATCTCTCCCAAAGACGCCCCGCTGCCTGCGATGCTTGCGGCAAAATCCATCAGAAGGTCCTGCCTACGTAGCTCGAGAACCGGGCGATTACATCCTTCTTGCGCGCGCGGCTCACGCCAAGCACGCTTCCGTCCATCATCTTCACTTCGTTGCCGCTGATGAGCTGGACGTAGTCCATGTTGACCAGGCATCCGCTGGAGACCTGCAAAAGCGGACCGTCGGCATCGATACAGTCCAGGACCTGCTTAATGGTGCCGCGGATCTTCGCGGGCGGCTCGTCGCCGGACAGATGGAAGACCAAATCGTGGCGAATAAGCTCAACGTAGACGATGTCGCGCGCGAGAAGGACCCGCACGCCGCCTGCCTGCGGCAAGACGATCTTGGCGTTGTGGGCACGGTTCAGGCTGCCCATGACCTTGTCCATGCACATCTCGAGCTTTGGCAAGGTGACGGGCTTGACGATGAAGCCCGCGGCGTCCACCTCGTAGCTCTTGGCCGCGTACTGAGAAAGGCTCGTGGTGAAGATGATCGGCGTGCCCTTGTCGTAGGAGCGCATGAGGGTGGCTGCATCCATGCCGCTCATATCGGGCAGCTCGATGTCAAGAAACACCAGGTCAAAGGTTTTCTCACCAGATGCTAGGGCCTGGGCCTTCTCGCTCCAGACCACCGAGAACTCCACGTTGTGCTTCTTGGCGTAGAGCGACAGGGCCTCGCGCAGGGCGTCGGCCTCGTCAGGGTAGTCCTCGATGATTAAAACTTTGATCATGCTATGGCCTTTCATGCGAGAGGGGCCGCGGTGTTTCCTATTCTAACCCGCCGCCCGAGACCGCATCCTTGCGGCGCCCGGTAAGCGGCTTGCGCCCGCCTGGTGCGGTCGAAAAAGCGACCAAACGATCCAGAGGCCTTATCGCCTTGCGTCTCCTTTCATACAGTGGGCCTGTTCAAATGCGCAAACGCGCGCAGATCAAGCAGCTCGAACAAGGGAGGAGAAGACATGCTTGAGATCAACATGGACGACGTCGTTGCCGTCCTGCAGTCCGTGGCGCCGCAGCTCGCGGCGATCATCGTCGCGCTGGTCGCCGCCGTTGCGGTGACCCTGGCATCCGGCAAGGGCCGCATGCCCCAGGAGGCCAGGCGAAAGCTCACCCATTCGGTGACTTGGATCGTTGCTGCCGCCGTGGCGATCTGCTCGGTCAACCTGATGCTCGTGGGCCCGTTGAAGAATGTGGTTACCATGGCCACAGCCGAGAAGCTCTCGCTTTCTGCAGAGACCATCGAGAAGACCAACCAGCTTGCGGTCGACATCGAGAGCGAGGGCATCACCCTGCTCAAGAACGAGGAGGACACTCTGCCCCTCTCGTCGACGGGCAACATCAACGTCTTTGGATGGGCCTCGACGAGCCCCATCTATGGCGGCACCGGCTCAGGCTCCCTGTCCGACGCCTACGACACGGTGTCCCTGCTCGACGGCCTTAAGATGGCCGGTTTCAACACCAATCAGGAGCTCACCGATTTCTATGGCAGCTACGGCGTGACCCGCGGCAAGATCACCGTCACCGCCGCCGACTGGACCCTGCCCGAGCCGCCGGCGTCCACCTACAGCCAGGAGCTCATCGACAACGCGAAGGCCTACTCCAGCACCGCCGTTGTGGTTATCAGCCGTGTTGGCGGCGAGGGCCTCGACCTGCCGACCGACATGAAGGCCTCCGGCATCACCTATAACAACAACTCGGCGGACTACGAGGACTTCTCCGCAGGTCAGCACTACCTGGAGCTCGACCAGTCCGAGCGCGACATGCTCGATCTGGTATGCACCAACTTCGACGACGTGGTCTTGGTCTACAACGGTGCCAATGCCTTTGAGATGGGCTTCGTCAACGATTACCCGCAGATCAAGTCCGTAGTGTGGGCCCCGCACCCCGGCCAGGCCGGTTTTGAGGCCCTGGGCAGCGTCTTGTCCGGCGCGACCAACCCCTCCGGCAAGACGTCCGACACCTTTATCTACGATCTCACCCAGTCCCCGAGCTGGAACAACTTCGGCGACTTTGCCTATGACAACGTCGAGGAGTTCCAGATGGAGTCCGCGCGCGGTACCCGCTCGCCCCGCTTCGTCAACTATGACGAGGGCATCTACGTGGGCTATCGCTTCTACGAGACCGCGGCTGACGAGGGTCTGATCGACTACGGCTCGACCGTCCAGTACCCGTTTGGCTACGGCCTGTCCTACACCAGTTTCACCCAGCAGATGGGCACCGTGACCTACGCCAACGGCACCGTGAGCTTCGACGTGACCGTCACCAACACCGGCAACGTCGCGGGTAAGGATGTCGTTGAGGTCTATTCCAACCCGCCCTACACCAATGGCGGCATCGAGAAGGCCACGGCAAACCTTATTACCTACGATAAGACCAAGCTGCTGGAGCCCGGCGAGTCGCAGGTCATCTCCGTGAGCTTCGAGGACGATGAGCTGGCCTCCTACGACTATCAGAACGCCAAGGCCTACGTGCTCGAGGCGGGCGACTACAACATCTCGATCAACGCCGACAGCCACAACCAGATTGCGTCGCAGGTCATCAATGTTGCCCAGACCGTTACCTACGATTCCGACGACAACACCCACAGCGGCGACGCGGTGGCCGCCACCAACGCCTTCGACGACGTGAACGGCGGGCTGACCTACCTGTCGCGCGCCGACGGCTTTGCCAACTACGCCGAGGCGACCGCTGCACCCACGAGCTACAGCATGTCCGACGAGTACAAGGCGACCTATTACAACAACGGCAACTACGATCCCACCAAGTTCGACAACGCAGACGACGTCATGCCCACCACCGGCGCCAACAACGGCCTTCGCCTCTACGACCTGCGCGGCGTCGACTACGACGACGAGAAGTGGAACGATCTTCTCGACGAGCTGACCGTCGACGACATGAACAACCTCATCGCCAACGGCGGCTACTCCAACGCGGCGGTCGATTCCATCGGCAAGATCCGCCTGTCCGACGTCGACGGCCCCGCGGCCCTGAAGGACAACTTCACCGGCGTGAGCTCCATCGGCCTGCCCTGCAACGTGGCGCTTGCGTGCTCCTGGAACAAAGACCTTGCCCGCCACTACGGCGAGACGATCGGTGACATGGCTCATGAGCTGCAGGTTTCCGGTTGGTACGCGCCTTCCGTCAACATTCACCGCTCCGCCTTTGGCGGCCGCAACTTCGAGTACTTCTCCGAGGACCCGGTGCTCACCGGTTCGCAGGCGGCCCAGCAGGTCCTGGGCGCCGAGGAGCGCGGCGTCTATGCCTTCATCAAGCACTTTGCCCTGAACGAGCAGGAGACCCAGCGCAACGGCCAGCTCTGCACCTGGTCCAACGAGCAGGCCATTCGCGAGATCTACCTGCGCCCCTTCGAGATCGCGATCAAGGCCGACGGCGATGCCCAGGCGGTCATGGGCTCCTTCAACTACGTGGGCAACACCTACTCCAGCGCCTCGCTGGCCCTGAACCAGACGGTCCTTCGTGACGAGTGGGGCTTCAAGGGCATGGTCGAGACTGATTACTTCAGCGGTCCCAACTACTGCTACCAGAACGCTGACCAGCTGATTCGCGGCGGCACCGACATCATGCTGGCGACCACCGAGACCACCAACTACGTCACCGACCTCTCCGCCACCGCCGTTATCCAGATGCGTCGCGCGGCCCACAACATCCTGTACACCGCGGTCAACAGCTGGCGTTACGCCGACGGCGACCCCGCGAGCGTCACGCCTGCGTGGATGATCGCGATGTATGTGGCCGACGCGGTTTGCGCCGTGGCCCTGGCTGGTCTGGCCCTTCTCGCCGCCAAGCGCTATAAGGAGCGCGTCGCCCAGGCATAGGCCACAAGAAGTGCCAGCCGCGTAACATATCGTCCCCCTATTCCCATGGGCGCCGGTCTTTACTCCCCAGACCGGCGTCCGATTTGCGTTTCTCGGCGCGCGCGGTTTGGGATCCGACCCCTTGCCCGGCAAAGCGACCGCTCGCCGAGACGTTGACAGTGTGTCAACAATTCCTGAAATCTCCCGTTAAACTAAGAATGTTGTTTTCTGTCGATAGCAGGGGAGAGGCCCATGGAGCAGTACAAGGTCCTGGAGATCAAGGAGTCGGTCTTTGCCGACAACGACCGTGAGGCCGATAAGCTGCGAGAAGACCTTCGCGCCCGCGGCCAGTACCTGCTCAACCTCATGAGCTCGCCCGGCTCGGGCAAGACCACCACGCTCTCGCGCACCATCGAGGCCCTGGGCAGCGAGCTCAAGCTCGCCGTCATGGAGGCCGACATCGACTCCGACGTCGACGCCGCGACCATCGCCGCGCTGGGCGCCAAGGCCATCCAGCTCCACACCGGCGGCATGTGCCACCTGGACGCCGGCATGTGCGCGCAAGGCTTGGCCGGCCTGGCCGCCAACGACGCCGACCTTATTTTCCTCGAGAACGTGGGCAACCTGGTGTGCCCCGCCGAGTTCGACACCGGCGCCTGCAAGAACGTCTGCATCCTGAGCGTCCCCGAGGGCGACGACAAGCCCTTGAAGTACCCCCTGATGTTCAAGGTCTGCGACGTGGTCCTGGTCAATAAGATCGACGTCGCCCCGTACTTCGACTTCGATCTCGAGAAGTGCCGCCGGAACGTGGCGTCGAGAAACCCCGACGCCCGCGTCATCCCCATCTGCGCCAAGACCGGCGAGGGGATGGACGAGTGGTACGGCTGGATTCGCGACCAGGTGAGCGCCTGGAAGGCCTCGAAGTAGGGGCGACCGGGCCGGGCACGCCGTTGCGCGCACATGGCATGCGTGCGACGCAATAAAGGCCAGCTCACAGCACGTATCTGTTAGCAATGCTTGAGGGAGCATTGTCTGTGATAAAGGAGAGGAACATGTCCGTCAACATGAACGAGAACCCCATGCGGGGCACGCTCACCGACGAGGAGATCGCCGCGCGCAACGTCATCCCGACGACCAACCCCGCGGGCGAGCCGCACCGCATCCTGGCGCCGGACTACTTCCAGGAGGTCGATACCTTTACCACCTGGACCAACGAGGACCGCGATACGCCGGGCCCCGCCGCATCGGAGCCGCTGAAGCCCGCGGTTCTCGCCGCGGCGGCAAAGATCACCGACCGCATCGGTAACAAGACCAGCCAGGATGACCCCGACTACTGGGGCCTGGCGTCCGTGATGACCGAGGACGAGGCTGAGCTCACCAAGTACATCAAGGTCCGCAAGCCCATCACCTTGGAGCAGCTGGTCAAGGCCTCCGGCAAGCCCGAGGCCGAGGTCCAGGCCCTTCTCGACTCCATGTCCGTCAAGGGCATCCTCGAGTACAACTGGGAGAACCCCGCCCACCAGAAGCAGTACGTCCTGCCCATGTACGTCCCCGGTTGCGCCGAGTTCACGCTTATGAACCAGAAGCAGCTCGAGGAGCACCCCGAGCTGGGCAGTTTCTTCGAGCGCATGGCCTTCTTGCCCCTCACCAAGGTGACCAAGATGGTCCCGCCCGGAGGCGCCGGCATCGGCATGCACGTCATCCCCGTCGAGAAGTCCATCTCGCACGTCAACCAGTCCGTCGACGTCGAGCACATCTCCCACTGGCTCAAGAAGTATGACCGCTACGCCGCCGGCGCCTGCTCCTGCCGCCTGGGCGAGCGCGCCCGCGGCGCCGGCAGCTCGGACGACCCGCAGGATTGGTGCATCGGCGTGGGCGACATGGCCGACTATCTTGTGGAGACGGGCAAGGGCCACTTCATCACCTACGACCAGGTCATCGATACCCTTCTGCGCGCCGAGAAGAACGGCTTCGTCCACCAGATCACCAACATCGACGGCGAGGACAAGATCTTCGCCATCTGCAACTGCCAGGTGAACGTCTGCCACGCCCTGCGTACTTCTCAGCTGTTCAACACGCCCAACCTCAGCCGCTCGGCCTACGTGGCTCATGTCGATCAGGAGAAGTGCGTGGCCTGCGGCGCCTGCGTCGAGGTCTGCCCGGCGGGCGCCCCCAAGCTCGGGCAGAAGCTCTGCACCAAGAACGGCCAGGTAGAGTACCCCAAGCAGCCGCTGCCCGACGACAACCACTGGGGCGAGGAGGACTGGGACTGGGACTACAAGGACCACAACCGCATCGAGTGCCACGAGACGGGCACTTCTCCTTGTAAGGTCGCGTGCCCCGCGCACGTCCCCGTCCAGGGCTACCTGCGCATGGCCGCCCAGGGCCGCTACACCGAGGCTCTTGCCCTGATCAAGGGCGTGAACCCGTTCCCGGCCGTCTGCGGCCGCGTCTGCAACCGCCGTTGCGAGGACGCCTGCACCCGCGGCACTGTCGACGAGGCCGTGGCCATCGACGAGGTCAAGAAGTTCATCGCCGAGAAGGACCTCGACGCCCAGACCCGCTACGTACCCGAGCCCACGATCCCTTCGATGCGCGGCCGCTTCTCCCAGAAGGTCGCCATCGTCGGCGCCGGCCCCGCGGGCCTCTCGTGCGCCTACTACCTGGCTGACAAGGGCTACAACCCCGTCGTCTTCGAGAAGAACCCGCTGCCCGGCGGCATGATGACCTACGGCATCCCCGCCTATAAGCTCTCCAAGCAGGTCGTGGCCGCCGAGATCGACGTCCTGCGCGAGATGGGCGTCGAGATCCGCTGCGGCGTCGAGGTGGGCAAAGACGTCACCCTGGACGAGTTGCGCGAGCAGGGCTTCGCCGCCTTCTACCTGGCCATCGGCTGCCAGGGCGGCCGCCTCGCGGGCGTCGAGGGCGAGGACGCCGCGGGCGTCTCGACCGCGGTCGATTTCCTGCGCCTGGCGCTCGACGACCCCAACCACGAGGTCAAGGGCACCACGGTGGTCATCGGCGGCGGCAACGTGGCCATCGATGCCGCGCGCGTCTCGGTGCGCTGCGGCTCGCCCGAGGTCTCGATGTACTGCCTTGAGCAGGCCGGCGAGATGCCCGCCCTGCCCGAGGAGATCGACGAGGCCGCCGAGGACGGCGTGACCATTCACAACGGCTGGGGCCCGGCCCGCGTCGAGGTGGACGAGAAGGGCCGTGTCACCGGCGTCACCTTCAAGCGCTGCACGAGCGTCTTCGACGCCGACCACCGCTTCAGCCCGGTCTACGACGAGTCCGACACCGTGACCGTGGCCTGCGACAACGTGGTCCTGTCCATCGGCCAGTGCATCGAGTGGGGCGACCTTCTCGCCGGCTCCAAGGTCAAGCTCGGCCGCGGCAACGGCGCCGTCGCTGACCCCAAGACCTACCAGACCGACGAGCCCGACATCTTCACCGGTGGCGACGTCTACACCGGTCCCAAGTTCGTGATCGACGCCATCGCCGCTGGTCACGAGGCCGCGATCTCCATTCACCGCTATGTCCAGAAGGGCTCGCTCACCATCGGTCGTAACCAGCTGCACTACGTCGAGCTCAACAAGGACGACATCCTTCTCGACCCGTCCGGCTACGACCACGCCGGCCGCCAGAAGGCCCAGGTCGACCACGCCAAGACCGTGCTCCACGACTGGACCGACACCCACCACGCCTTCACGGAGGAGCAGGTCAAGACCGAGTGTGCCCGCTGTCTCAAGTGCGGCGCCTCCATCGTCGACGCCAACCGCTGCATCGGCTGCGGCCTGTGCACCACGCGCTGCAAGTTCGACGCCATCCACCTGATGCGCGACAACCCCGCCTGCTCCACCATGGTCGCCTCCGAGAAGAAGATGGGGACCATCCTGCCCCACGCCGCCAAGCGCGGCATCAAGCTCCTGATCAAGGGCAACAAGGACAAGGCCAACAAGAAGTAAGGGGCGAGAAACCCGTGCACGAGCTCGGTATAGTCGTACACCTCATCAAGATGGTCAAAGAGGTGGGGGAGGAGAACTCCCTCACCTCCGTGAGCCGCGTCACCATGACCTTGGGCGAGGTCTCGGGCGTGGTGCCGTCCTACATGACCGACTGCTGGCGCTGGGCGGCAGACAAAGAGGACCTGCTTCGCGGAAGCGAGCTGGTCATCGAGGAGGCCCCGGCCACCACGGTCTGCAACGCCTGCGGCAAGACCTACCCCACGGTCGAGCACGGCAAGACCTGCCCGTACTGCCAAAGCACCGATACCGTCCTGGTCACGGGCGACCAGGTGGAGCTCACCTCGATCGAGGCGTGCTGAGCTTCTCGGCAGCTGAGAAACCCGTCAAAACCCGGCCGCGCGAGCATCCCCCACGCCCGCGCGGCCGGCGCTTTTGAGTCGGGATGTGAACGCCTTGTGAAAGGGATACGCCCGGCTCCGTGGCGTTTTGACAACAGCAAAACGTTGCGAGTAAAGTTCATCTTCGCGTCAATCCGGGGCGGCTGTGCTGAGCGGCCCTTGAATAAAAGACAAAAGAGCATGTCAACTGGTATAAGAAGGAGAAAGCTTTGCCTACAATCAACCAGCTCGTACGCAAAGGTCGCGTGAGCGCAAAGGCCAAGTCCAAGAACGCAGCACTTCAGCACAACCCCCAGAAGCGCGGCGTCTGCACCCGTGTCTTCACCACCACCCCCAAGAAGCCTAACTCCGCTCTTCGTAAGGTCGCCCGTGTGCGCCTCGTGAACGGCATCGAGGTCACCGCCTACATCCCCGGCGAGGGCCACAACCTGCAGGAGCACTCCATCGTCCTCATCCGCGGCGGTCGTGTCCGTGACCTCCCTGGTGTTCGTTACAAGATCATCCGCGGCGCTTACGACTGCGCAGCCGTCCAGAACCGCCAGAAGGCTCGTTCTCGCTACGGCGCCAAGCGTCCTAAGTAGTTCTTAACTACGAACATCTACTCAAATCAGTTCTTAAGGAGATAGAACATGCCGCGTCGTGCAGCAGCAAACCGTCGTGAGGTTCAGCCTGACGCCGTCTACAACAACCGTCTGGTAACCCAGCTCATCAACAAGGTCCTTCTCGATGGCAAGAAGGCCACCGCCGAGCGCATCGTCTACGGCGCCTTCAACATGGTCGCCGAGAAGTCCGGCGAGGATCCCATGACCGTCTTCAAGAAGGCCATGGACAACATCCGCCCGACCCTCGAGGTCAAGCCCAAGCGCGTCGGTGGCGCCACCTACCAGGTGCCCATGGAGGTCAACTCCCGTCGTGCCACCACCCTCGCCATCCGCTGGATGGTCAACTTCTCCCGCGCCCGCAAGGAGAAGACCATGGCCGAGCGTCTGGCCAACGAGATTCTCGACGCCTCCAACGGCGTCGGCGCGTCCGTGAAGAAGCGCGAGGACCTCTTCAAGATGGCTGAGGCCAACCGCGCGTTCTCCCACTACCGTTTCTAAGTCGTCAAAGGAGAGTAGCTACACATGGCTAAGGCTAAGTACAAGCTCGAAGACCTCCGCAACATCGGCATCATGGCCCACATCGATGCCGGTAAGACGACGACTACCGAGCGTATTCTTTACTACACCGGCAAGACCCACAAGATCGGCGAGGTCCACGACGGCGCCGCTACCATGGACTGGATGGTCCAGGAGCAGGAGCGCGGCGTGACCATCACCTCCGCGGCCACCACGTGCTTCTGGAAGGACCACGTCATCCAGATCATCGACACCCCGGGCCACGTTGACTTCACCGCCGAGGTCGAGCGCTGCCTGCGCGTTCTCGATGGCGCCGTTGCCGTCTTCGACGCCGTCGCCGGCGTTCAGCCCCAGTCCGAGACCGTTTGGCGCCAGGCCCGCAAGTACGGCGTGCCCTGCATCGCCTTCATCAACAAGTTCGACCGCGTGGGCTCCGACTTCTTCCACGCCATCGACACCATGAAGGAGCGTCTGCACGCCCCCGCCGTGGCCGCGCAGATCCCCATGGGCGCCGAGTCCAACTTCTGGGGTCTCGTCGACCTGGTCACCATGACCGCCTGGGACTTCAAGGAAGACGCCAAGGGCATGATCTACCCCGAGCCCATGGACGAGATTCCTGCCGAGTTCGTCGACCTCGCCGCTGAGAAGCGCGAGGAGCTTCTCGACGCCGCTTCCAACTTCTCTGACGAGATCATGGAGGCCGTGCTCGAGGAGTCCGAGGTGCCCGTGGACACCCTCAAGGCCGCTATCCGCAAGGGCGTCATCGAGGGCGGCCTCAACCCCGTCTTCGTCGGCTCCGCCTACAAGAACAAGGGCATCCAGGAGCTTCTCGACGCCGTCGTGGACTACCTGCCCTGCCCGCTCGACATCAACGAGATCGACGGCACCAACCTCAAGGGTGAGCCCGACGTCCGTCACGCCGACGTGAAGGAGCCCTTCTCCGCCCTGGCGTTCAAGATCATGACCGACCCCTTCGTCGGCAAGCTGACCTACATCCGCGTCTACTCCGGTTCCGCGGACGCCGGCTCCTACGTCTACAACTCCGTCAAGGACAACCGCGAGCGTCTTGGCCGCATCCTCGAGATGAACGCCAACGACCGTGTTGACCGTGACGCCTGCTCCGCCGGCGACATCGTCGCTTGCGTCGGCATGAAGAACACCACCACCGGCGACACCCTGTGCGACGAGAAGAACCCGATCATCCTCGAGTCCATCCAGTTCGCTGACCCCGTCATCGACGTCGCCGTCGAGCCCAAGACCAAGGCCGAGCAGGACAAGATGTCCGTGGGCCTGGCCAAGCTGGCCGAGGAGGACCCGACCTTCCAGGTGCACACCGACCACGAGACCGGCCAGACCATCATCGCCGGCATGGGCGAGCTGCACCTCGAGAT
>CAVDTK010000039.1:0-16483 GCA_963611755.1 Oscillibacter sp. ER4 | reverse complement strand
AGGACCGCGCCCGTGCCGTAGAGCGGCGAGAAGGGTCCCCAGACCAGACCGACGCGGTTCTCGGTGAGGCCGGCCGTGGCGAGCATCCAGATCTCCTCGAGCAGAAGCCCCGCCATGCAGCCGACGAAAAAGATAATGATGACCTGGTACCAGCCCAGGTGCATGTGGTCGATGTACTCGTCGACGGCCTCTTTGGTGGCCTGCCAGCGGGCAAAGACGCGCGCCGGGCCACGGGAGGCGCGGGCACGGGCGAGCTCGCGCTCGTAGGCGTCCTCGGACTCGTCGAGGGCGGCCTGGGCACGGCTGAGCTCGGCGGCGTCGAGCTTCTCGCCGCGCGAGAGCCAGTTCCAGAAGTAGATGACCACGCGAACAAAGCCCTGCACGACGGCAAGGAGAAACAAGAGGGAGAGGATCGAGAAAACCATGCGGCCTCCGGCAGAAGTTGCACATACGTGTTTACCATACCCCGATGCGGGGGCCTTTGGCCAGCGAAAGGCGCTTCTCAAAACTCATCGATCTTTGTGGGTCGGTTCCTCGTTTGCACCGATGTTTGTAGGTTAAGGGGCCCATTTTCCTAAAGTGAGCCGATCTTTGTACAAACGTCGGGCGAATTTGGGGGCGGCAGCGAGAAGCGCGCGGCGAAAAGCCCGCGGCGCCTCGCCAAAGAAAAAAGGCCGGAAACCCGAAGGTTCCCGGCCTGTCATTTCATGGAGCGGGCTACGGGGTTCGAACCCGCGACCTCCACCTTGGCAAGGTGGCGCGCTACCAACTGCGCTAAGCCCGCGTGACGCAAGGAGATATACTACAGGAGAGGCACCGCCCAATGCAAGCACAATTTCGAACTTTTTTGGAGAAGTCCGAAAAAAGTTCGCGTGGCGCCTCCCGCGCGACTCTCCTACCCCAGCTTCTGCGCCAACAGCTGGTTGAAGAGCTTGGGGTTGCCCGAGCCCTTGGCGGCCTTCATGCACTGCCCCACGAGGAAGCCGATGACCTTCTTGTTGCCGTCGCGGTACTGCTGGACCTGGTCGGTGCAGCGGCCCAGGACCTCGTCGACGATGGGCTCGAGCGCGGCGGTGTCGGTCACCTGGCGCAGGCCCTTCTCGTCCACGACCTTCTCGGGGTCCTTGTCGGTGCCGTTGACCGCGTCCAGCACCTCGCGTGCCTGGGCAAACGTGATGGCGTCGGCGGCGAGAAGACCGGCGATGGAGCGCACCTGCGCGGGCGTGAGCGCGTCGTAGCTGGGCACGAGGTTCACCATGACGTTGCCCACGGTGGGCACGACCTTGGCGTCCGCGCCGGCCACGGCCTGCTCGAAGAAGTCGGCCACAGCCGGGTCGCCCGCGAGCTGGGCGGCGTCTGCCCGCTTCAGGCCGAAGTCTGCCATGTAGCGGTCGCGCTTGGCGTCCGGAAGCTCCGGGATCGAGGCGCGCGCCTCCTCGATGAACTCGTCGGAAAGGTCGAAGGGCGCCAGGTCCGGATCGGGGAACAGGCGGTAGTCGTCGGCCGTCTCCTTCACGCGCATCACGACGGTGCGGCGCTTGGAGGGCTCCCAGTGGCGGGTCTCCTGGTAGATGATGCCGCCCTCCTCGAGCACCTCGGCCTGGCGGCAGATCTCGTACTCGAGGGCGTCGTGCAGGCTCTTGAAGGAGTTGAGGTTCTTCATCTCGGTCTTGGTGCCGAGCTTCGTGGAGCCGCGGCGGCGCAGGCTCACGTTGCCGTCGCAGCGCATGGAGCCCTTCTCCATGGAGCAGTCGGAGATGCCCAGGGTAAGGAAGACCTGGCGGAGCTTCTCCATAAAGAGGCGCGCCTCCTCGGGCGTGCGCAGGTCGGGTTCGGTGACGAGCTCGATCAGCGGCGTGCCGCAGCGATTGTAGTCGACCAGCGACTCCGCGGCGGCGGTGATGCGGCCCTCGGCGCCGCCCACGTGCACCATCTTGGCGGCATCCTCCTCCATGTGGATGCGCAGGATGCGGATGGGCACGGTGTAGGAGCCGTCGGCGCGGCGCTCGGGCATCTGCATGTTGGTCGCGTCGTAGCTGGCCAGGTGCCCCGCGCGCTGGTTGCCCTCGCGCATGGTGGCCGTCATCGAGGTCGAGAGGCCCTCGGCGCCGGCAGAGGCCGACGCCAGGCTCTGGGCCTCGGCCTCGCCGAAGGCGCAGTCCGGGCGCTCCGCGGCCCCCTGGCCCGTGACCTCGAGGTCCAGGTGGCCGTACATGGCAAACGCCACCGGGCCCTGCGTGGTCTGGAAGTTCTTGGCCATGTCGGGATAGAAGTAGTGCTTGCGGTAGAACATCGAGTGCTTCTGGATCTCGCAGTTGGTGGCCAGGCCCGCCTTCACGATGCTCTCGATGGCGCGCTTGTTGGGCACCGGCAGGGCGCCGGGAAGGCCCAGGCACACCGGGCACACGTTGGCGTTGGGCTCGTCGTCGTGCGAGAGGCGGCAGTTGCAGAACATCTTGGTGTCGAGCGCGGTGAGCTCGGTGTGGATCTCGAGGCCGATGACGGCCTCCCAGTCCTCAAGGACCTCGGAGAGCTTCTTCATTAGAGCTCGCCTCCCTTCCCGGCGAAATCGGGCGCGACGCTGAGCGCGGGCGAGCCGTCCTCGCGCGCGAAGCCGCGCTCGACGGCGCGGGCGAACGTGAGCAGCTGGCGATCCTTGAACGCGGGCCCCACGAGCTGCGCCGAGACGGGCAGGCCGGAGTCGGCGCCCAGGCCCAGCGGCACCGAGATGCCGCCGTTTCCGCAGATGTTCAGCGAGATGGTGTACATGTCGGAGAGGTACATCTGCGTGGGGTCGGAGATCTCGCCGAACTTGAACGCCGTTCTCGGCGAGCTGGGCATGAGGATCGTGTCGACCTTCTCGTATGCCGCGTTGTAGTCCTGCGTGATGAGGGTGCGGGCCTTCTGAGCTGCGTAGTAGTACTTGTCGTAGACGCCGGAGGAGAGAAGATAGGCGCCCAGCATCTGGCGGCGCTTGGCCTCGGCGCCAAAGCCGTGGGCGCGGGACAGCGAGCTCTGCTCGGTGAGGTTGGAGCAGCCCTCTTCCTGGTAGCCGTAGCGGATGCCGTCGAAGCGGGCCAGGTTGGAGAAGGCCTCGGCGGGGCCGATGACGTAGTAGGCCGAGATGGCGGCGTCGAGGTGCGGCAGGTCGACCTCGACGAGCTGGGCGCCCTGCTCCTCGAGCTTCTTGGCGGCCGACTCGACGGCGGCGCGGACCTCGGGGGTCAAGCCCTCGGCCTCCATGAAGGCGGGGATGATGCCCACGCGCTTGCCCTCGACGGGGTCTTCCAGGTGCTCGAGGAAGTCGACCGGGCAGTCCTGGCTCGTGCAGTCGTAGGGGTCGTGACCGGCCGCGACCAGGGCGTTCATGGCCAGGGCAACGTCTTCGACCGTGCGGCCGAAGGGGCCTACCTGGTCAAGGGAGGAGCCGAAGGCCACCACGCCGTAGCGGGAAACGGCGCCGTAGGTGGGCTTCATGCCCACGACGCCGCAGAGGCTGGCCGGCTGGCGGATGGAGCCGCCGGTGTCCGAGCCCAGGGACAGGGCGACCTCGCCGGCCGCGACCGAGGCGGCCGAGCCGCCCGACGAGCCGCCGGGCACGCGCTCGGTATCCCAGGGGTTGTTGGTGCGGTGGAAGGCCGAGCTCTCGGTCGAGGAGCCGAAGGCGAACTCGTCCATGTTGGCCTTGCCCATGGGCAGGCAGCCCGCGGCGAGCATGCGCTCGACGCAGGTGGCGGTGTAGACGCTCTGATAGTTCTCGAGCATGCGAGAAGCGCAGGTAGTGCGCGTGCCCACGAGGTTCATGTTGTCCTTGATGGCCAGCGGCACGCCCGCGAGCGGCGGCAGGGCCTCGCCCGCGGCGCGGGCGGCGTCGACCTTGGCGGCGGCGTCGAGCGCGAGCTCGGGCGTGACCTGCAGGAAGGCCTGGACCGCGCCCTCGCGCTGCTCGATGGCGTCAAGCGAGGCCTGGGCCACCTCGGTGGCGGTGAAGTCGCCGGCCGCGACGCCGGCGGCGATCTGGGCGGCGGTCATGGAGTCGATGGAAAGTGCCATTACTCGCTCTCCCCCTCTCCGAGGATCGACGGGACGCGGAAGTAGCGGTCGCGCGAGCTGCCCGCGTTTTCGAGCGCCACGTCGAGCGGCAGGTCGCGCTCGGGCTCGAGCTCATCGGCGCCCATGACGTTGGAGAGCGATCCGATGGGGTGAAAAGTGGGCTCGACGTCGGGCAGGTCATATTGGAGGATGGGCTCGAGCATGTCGACGGCGTCGTTCAAGTACGCGCACATCTCGGTGAGCTCATCGTCGGTCAAGGCGATCTTCGCGTACTCGGCGATGCCGCGCACGTCCTTCTCGCTGAGTGCCATGGGCGCTCCTTCCGCATTTCGTACACAACGCGAACCATTATATGAGCAATCCTGGGCGGGCCCGCCGCTTCACCAAATTGCAGCGCAAACGTAACAGGGCGTGCGGGGCGCCGACGCGGCGCGGGCAGGGCCAGGAGCCCCATAAACGGCCCGGCGCGAAGAAATCCGGGCCCTGATTTAGGCGGCCAAACCAAAAACGGCGAACTTTTGTATTTTGTACGGGATTGCCGAGTAGACTGCCTCATCGCGTCGACGTTTGCCCAGTTGGCAAGAAGAAAAAAGCGGGCTCTACTCGACGTTTTTGTACAAAATACAAAAGTTCGCCGTTTTTGATAAGAAGGGCCTCCGCGTGGCGAGAGCCGCGGGCTCCGGAGGCCTCCGCGGACGACTCCGCGGGCAATCGGGAGCCCCGGAGCCCGGCCTACGCCGCGGTCGCGGGGCCCTGGCCCGCCGTCGCAGCCTTCTCCCCTGCCGCCAGCGCGGCCCGGGCGTCGTCTTTGGCCAGAAGCCACCGCATGAAGTTGCCGAAGCACGCGGCCAGGACCTGCTGGAAGAGGGTTCCCACGATGACCGGGAACATGACCTCACCGGGGAAGTACTGCGCCGCGATCACCGCCCCGGCCGAGATGTTGCGCATGCCCGTCTGGAAGGTCATGGTGACCTGCGTTTTTCTGTTGCGACCCCACAGGCGCGAGATCACCAGGCCCCAAAAGTACCCCGTCGCGGCAAACAGGCCGATGAACACGATGACCCCCACCAGCTGCGGGTTGAGGTTCCTCATGTACGGAGAAACGCCCGTCGAGTTGGAAAGGATCACCAGCACCAGGGCGATCTTGGCCGCAGGCGAGAGCACGGGCGAGAACTCCTCTTTGCCGCGCCCGTGCGTGAGGTCGTTCACGGCCATGCCGGCAATGGCCGGCAGCGCGATCTGAATGAGCATGCCGCTCATCATGCCCCAGACGTCGACCTCGACCGACTGCCCCAGCAACAAAAGCAAGGTCGCGGGGATGGTAAGGGGCGCCAGGATGGTGGAAACCAGCAGCGTGGCCAGGGCCTGCGACAAGTCGCCGTCGAACATGTTGACCCACATGGCCGAGACCACGGCCACCGGCACGCTGTACTCAAGCACGATTCCGCAGACGATGTTGGTGTTGTCGCCAAAGAACAGGCTGCCCAGGCCAAAGGCCACAAGCGGCATGGCCACCGTGGAGATAAACAGCGTCACGATCATGGCGCTGGGGTGGCGGAAGGCCTCGGCCAGGTGGCGCAGGTTGTTGCCCAAGGCACCCTGGAAGGTCATGAAGGCGAAAAGCGGCGTCACCCAAGGCTTGAGGACCGACAGCTGGCTTGGGAACAGGACGCCCAGCGCCACGCAGATGGGGGCGATGAACGCCAGGTGGCCTCCGATGAACTTGCCAAAAGACTTCCAAGCCTGCACGAGAAAATGCCTCCTCGGGGTGTTGGTGACGGCGCCTTTCGCTCCGTTCGCGACGGCGCGGGCGGCGAGAAGACCGGCGCGCCCGGCGCCAGAATCGCTCGCCCCGACATGATAGGTCCGCCCGGGGCGACGTGCTCCCGGGCGGACCAAAACGCCGCAGGTTGTTAAAGCGCGCGTTACTTATCCGCGCAGCTACTTCACGCGCGTGCCCCTATAGAGCCACGCGCACACGACGCCCAAAAGCGCCGCGAAGGTCGACGCGCCAAAGAGCACCGCCTGCGGCCCAAAGAGGGCCGAGAGCGCCGGCGCGGCCAAAAGCGGCAGCGCGCCCGCCGAGTTCATGGCCACGCGCATGACCGAGGCCACGCGCCCGATGGTCGACGAGTCGCAGCGCATCTGCATGAGCGTGGTGCGGATGGGCGCCAGCATGCCGAAGCCCACGCCCGTGACGATCTGCCCCACGGCCGCTACCAGCACAAACGGCGTGCCGGTATAGACCATCGAGCCCGTGCCCACAAGCACCAGGACCATCGACAAAAGCCAGGTCGAGAACTTCTTGTGGTCGATCTTCAAGACCAGAAGCGACCCCAGGGTTCCGCCGATGCCCGCGGCCGACGAGAGCCAGCCCATCCAGTCCGAGTCGACGAGAAGCACGTCTCGGTAGAAGAGCGACTCCAGCGAGTCGAAGGCGCCGTACGCGAAGAAGCCGAGGAAGCTGATGATGAAAAGGATCCGCAGGTCATCCTTGGAAAAGACGATCTTCACGCCCTCCCAGACCTCGCGGAAGAAGTTGGGTTTCTCGGCCGGTACGACGGGGTCGCCGGATGCCGCGCCGGGGCTCTCCTCAGCCTCCAAAGCCCGCGGCCCCACGGGCTTCTCCTCCCTGGTCGCCCACGCAAGCGCGAGCGCCGGGAAGGGCGCCAGGGCCATGATCGAGAAGACGCACTGGTTGGGGGCCCAGGTGGTAATCCAGCCGGCCAGCGCCGGCCCCAGGATGACCGAGATGCCCGTGGCCACCTGGCTTAGGCTGTTGGTGCGCACAAGATCCTTGGCGTCTTGCGAGAAGAACCGCGGGTAGGCGTCGATGGCCGTCGTGCCCGCGCCAAAGAAGAAGCCGTTGGTCACGGCCGCAAGAAACAGGCTCGGGTAGCTGACGGGGCACAGCCAGTCGAAGAAACCAAAGGCCACGATGGCCGCAAGGATCGCGATCAGGGTCTTCCGGGGGCCAATTCGGTCGATGATGGGGCCGCTCACCAGGTTGCCCACGACCAGCAGCGTGTTGAGCGAGAAGGTAAGCGCGCTCACCTCGAGGGCACCCGCGCCCAGATCGTATGTGGCGCAGCCGATGATCCCCACGAAATAGGTGGCCTGCAGGGCCAGCATCAAGAACAGGTTGATGCCGACGATTCGCCGCGAGGGCGAGTCAAAAAGAGACATACATAGCTCCTAAAGACAGAGTTGTAGCAAGGCAATGGCCAATAAGGCCCAGCTAGTGCGGCAGATAGACTCCGCTCTCAAACATGTACAGCATGGGGCTACCTCCTCTGTCCGGAGTTTACGCCACCCACCCTACCACCCGCCGTGTTTCCGCGCGGTTACAAGGTCTTCTCGATGTTGGCGAGAAGACCGGGGCAGGCGGGCGGACGCAGCCAGACGCGGCGCGGCATAAGAAACCCCCGGGCATCCTGGGACCGGATGCGCCGGGGGTCGCGGGGGCATACGGGGCCCGCAAAACCCTACGGCATGATCGAGTTCGCGCCGTCGACGATGACGCTCTGGCCCGAGAAGTAGCACGAGTCGGGCCCGGCCAAGAACGCGATGACGGGCGCGATGTCGCCCTCGGGGTCGCCGAAGCGCTTCATGGGGTTAAGGTTCACCTGCTTGGCGTACTCCTCCGGGAACTTCTCGGCCCAGGCCTTGGCGGCGGGCGACTCGGCGCCGGGGAGAACGACGTTCACGCAGATGCCGTACTGGCCCCACTCCTTGGCGGCGATCTTCGTCAGGCCGCGGATAGCCTCTTTGTTCGAGGCGTAGGCCAGCTGGCCGGCGATGCCGAACATGCCCGTGGCGGACGCGAAGTTGATGACGCGGCCCTCGTGCTGCTCCTTCATGTAGGGGAAGGCGGCCTGCATGTAGTTGAGCGAGCCGATGACGCCGCTTTGCCACGCCTTGAGCATGTTGTCGTAGGTGGTCTCCTCCACCGGGGCGGACGGGACGATGGCCTGGCCGTTGTTGACCACGACGTCCACGGTGCCGAACTTCTCGACGGTGGCCGCCACGACCTCGTCCACGCGGGCGCGGTCGCCGGAGTCGCAGCTCATGGCAAAGCCGTCGCCGCCCAGCTCCTTGACCTCGGCGATGGTCTGCTCGATGGGCTCGAGGCGCCGGCCGGTGGCGACGATCTTCACGCCGCGCTTGGCCAGGCACAGCGCGATCCCCTTGCCGATGCCCTGGCCGGCCCCGGTCACGATGGCTACCTTCTCGTTCAACTGCTTCATGTAAAACCTCCTCGATACGCGCTCTTGCAAAGAAACCCTTTGCACGCATGGTATGCCGCTTTGGCTGCCAGGGCGCCGACACACCCTTCTACCGGCGGTTTTTATCGCGCGTACGGAACGCCGGCGACCGAGGGCCGGGCGATGCGCTAACGTTATGCGCACTTGTCGGAAGCGCCTTGGCCGCACCCCTCCAAACCCCTCATGTGTAATTCCCTCCGATTTGGGGGTATTTACCTTCAACGCGCCCGCGGGTCGGGCGTATAATCCCATCTCGCTACTACGAATTAGCGAGAAAGGCACGCGCGCGGGGCCTCGCGAACCCGCGCGCCGAGCATAAGGAGAGACAATGTCGCAAGCGCTTCTCAGCGTGCAAAACGTCAGCGCGGGCACCGAGGACAAGCCCATCCTGCGCAACATCGACCTGGACGTCGCGGCCGGCGAGTGCCACGTCCTGATGGGCCCCAACGGCGCGGGCAAGTCCACCTTGGGCCACGTCGTCATGGGCGACCCCACCTACCGCGTGAGCGAGGGCACCATCGCCTTCGACGGCCAGGACCTCACCGAGGCCGGCGCCGACAAGCGCTCGCTGGCGGGCATCTTCCTCTCCTACCAGGCCCCCGTCGAGGTGCCGGGCGTGCCCCTCTACAGCTTCCTGCGCACCATTTGCCAGATGCGCCCCGAGCTCAAGACCACCGCGCGCAAGTTCCGCCAGCGCGTGGGCGAGATCGCGGACTCCCTGGACCTCGACCAGTCCTTCCTCATGCGCGAGCTCAACGTGGGCTTCTCCGGCGGCGAGAAGAAAAAGATCGAGATGCTGCAGCTTCTGCTTCTGCAGCCCAAGCTCGCCATCCTCGACGAGACGGACTCGGGCCTGGACGTCGACGCTCTGGGCGTGGTCTCGCGCGGCATCGCGGCCTACCGCGAGCAGTGCGACGGCGCCCTTATCGTCATCACCCACAACACCCGCATCCTCGAGCGCCTTGAGGTCGACCGCACCCACGTCATGGTGAAGGGCCGCATGGTCGAGGAGGGCCCGGCTTCCCTTATCGACGAGATCGACGCCCACGGCTTCGAGCGCTTCGAGTCCAAGGCCGCCGGGGCTGGCGCAGGCGCCGACACCGCCGCCGACCAGCCCGTCTCCACCGAGGAGGCCGAGGTCTAGTGGCTAACGAGCCCGAGAAGAAGCGCACGCAGGTAGCCGACGTCGACCGCTCCCTCTACGACTTCACCAAGTCCGAGGAGGGCTACGAGCGCTACGCCGACGGCCTCACGCCCGACATCGTGCGCGCCATCAGCGCCAAGAAGGACGAGCCGGACTGGATGCTCCAGATGCGCCTTGACGCGCTGGAGAAGTACCACGCCCGCGCCATGGCCGACAACTGGGGCCCCTCCATCGCGGGCCTCAACCTCGACCACATCTCGACGTACGTCTCGCCCAAGACCAAGCAGGCCAAGAGCTGGGACGACGTGCCCGAAGACATCAAGGACACCTTCGACCGCCTGGGCATCCCCGAGGCCGAGCGCGAGAGCCTGGCCGGCGTGGGCGCCCAGTACGACTCCGAGATCGTCTACCACAACATGCGCGAGGACGTGGCCAAGCAGGGCGTGGTCTACACCACCATCGAGGACGCGCTGCACGACCCCACCTGGGAGCCCGTGGTGCGCGAGTACTTCGGTACCCTGATCCCGCCCACCGACCACAAGTTCGCGGCCCTGCACTACGCGGTGTGGAGCGGCGGCTCCTTCGTCTATGTGCCGGCGGGCGTCTCGCTGGACTACCCGCTGCAGAGCTATTTTCGCCTGAACGCCGCCGGCGCCGGTCAGTTCGAGCACACCCTGATCATCGTCGAACCGGGCGCTGACCTGCACTTTATTGAGGGTTGCTCGGCTCCTAAGTACTTTGAGGCCAACCTCCACGCAGGCGCGGTCGAGCTGTTTGTCAAGGAAGGGGCCAGGCTTCGCTACTCGACCATCGAGAACTGGTCCAAGAACATGTACAACCTCAACACCAAGCGCGCCAAGATCGCGGCGGACGCCAAGATGGAGTGGGTCTCGGGTTCCTTCGGCAGCCACGTCTCTTATCTCTACCCCACCACCATCATGGAGGGCGACCGCTCGAGCTGCGAGTTCACCGGCATCACCTTCGCCGGCGCCACGCAGGACCTCGACACCGGCTGCAAGGTGATCATGAACGGCGCCGACACCACGGCCTCGGTCAACACCAAGTCCATCTCTAAGGACGGCGGCGTCAACACCTTCCGCAGCTCCGTCGTGGTGGGCCGTCGCGCCGACCGCGCGCGCTGCACGGTGTCGTGCCAGTCGCTCATGCTCGACGACATCAGCCGCTCCGACACCATCCCGGCCATGGACGTGAGAAACGCCACCGCCCAGGTGGGCCACGAGGCCACGATCGGCCGCATCGGCGACGACACCATCCTCTACCTCATGAGCCGCGGCTGCTCCGAGGCCGAGGCCCGCACCCTTGTGGTCAACGGCTTTGCCAACCCGGTCTCGAAGGAGCTTCCCATGGAGTACGCCGTCGAGATGAACAACCTCATTAAACTCGAGATGGAAGGGGCCATCGGCTAATGGCACAGAGGATCAACGCCACCGGCGCGGCCGCCTGCGCGACCAGGCTCGAGCGCGTCAACACTCCCCCGGCCCAGACCTGGAACCGCCTGCGCGCCAACGACATCACCCTCGACGTGCCCAACGTCTCCCGCAAGGGCGACGTCTACTTCGCGCTGCCGCGCCTGTTCGACGGCATCGAGTGCGGCATGGGCGAGAAGGTCACGGCCTGGGTCACCTCCCAGGCAGCAGGCGCCCGCTACGTCGAGGTGCCGAGAAACACCGTGCGTGACCATGTCATCGTTGTGACCGTGGGGGCTGACGCGGCCGCGGCCGACACCGGCGTCATGGTCCGCGAGGGCGCGAGCTGCACCATCGTGGTCGCCGTCACCGGCCAGGGCGAGAACGGCACCACGGCGTCGCTTCTTCGCGTGTGGGCCGAGGCCCGCGCGCACGTCACGATCGTCGAGGTCGTGGGCGCCGCCGCAGGCGAGCAGCACCTCGAGAGCGTGGGCATCACCTGCGCCGACGACGCCCGCGTCGAGGTCCGCCAGTACGCCCTGGGCGGCGGCACCGTTGCCATGGGTCTTGCCGCAAACCTCGCCGGCGACCGCTCCCGCATCGACTTGACCTGCCGTTACTTCGCGCACGACAACGATCTTCTCGACATCAACCACATCGTTCGCCAGCGCGGCCGCAACACCCGCGCCGAGGTGAGCGAGTCCGGCGCGCTGGACGACGCCGCAAGAAAGACCCTGCGCGCCACGATCGACCTGGTCCACGGCACGCGCGGCTCCAAGGGCAACGAGGCCGAGAACGTCCTGGTCCTGGGCGACGACGTGGTCAACAAGACCATGCCGGTGATCCTTTGCGACGAGGACGACGTGGCCGGAAACCACGGCGCCACCATCGGCAGCGTGTCGCCCGCCCAGATCGACTACCTCATGGACCGCGGCCTTTCTCGCCACGAGGCTGAGCAGCTCTTTGTTCGCGCCATCTTCGAGGACGCCATCATGAGCGCGCCCGAGCCCGTCTCGCACGACGCGGCCGTCGCCTTTGCCGAGAAGGTCTTAGGGCCCGAGATCGCCCACGACTTCGACGAGGGGGCGAGCGAGTAATGACAGCCGTCGACATCGAGAAGAACCCGTACAAGGCGGACTTTCCCCTGCTCGCGGGCCACCCCGAGATCGCCTTCTTGGACTCGGCCGCCACGGCACAGCGCCCGGCGTGCGTCCTTACCGCCCAGGAGCGCTTCTACGAGACCATGAACGCCAACCCCTTGCGCGGCCTCTACAGCCTATCGGTGGCCGCCACGTCCGAGATCGAGAAGGTCCGCGCCCAGGTAGCCGCCTTCATCGGCGCCGTGGACGAGAAGGGCAAGCCGCTGGCCGCGGACGTCGTTTTTACCCGCAACACCTCCGAGAGCCTGAACCTCGTGGCCAAGTCCTTCGCGCCCACGGTCCTGCGCCCCGGCGACGAGGTGGCCGTGACCGTGATGGAACACCACTCCAACCTCATTCCCTGGCAGCAGGCCTGCCGCGCGGCCGGCGCCACGCTGGTCGTCATGCATCCCCAGAAAGACGGGACCCTGACCGCCGCCGAGATCGCGGCCAAGGTGGGCCCCAAGACCCGCATCGTCGCCTGCGCCCACATCTCCAACGTCATGGGCTGCGAGCTGCCCGTTCGCGCGTTGGCAGACGCCGTGCACGCCAACGGCGGCTACATGGTGGTCGACGCCGCGCAGTCCACGCCCCACCTGGCCGTCGACGTACGCGAGCTGGGCGCGGACTTCTTGGCCTTCTCGGCCCACAAGTGCCTGGGCCCCATGGGCATCGGCGTGTTGTGGGGCAAGCACGAGCTTCTGGACGCGATGCCGCCCATGCTCACCGGCGGCGAGATGATCGACTCGGTGACCGAGCAGGACGCCACGTGGGCACCCGTGCCCGAGAAGTTCGAGGCCGGCACGCAAGACGCCGCCGGCATCTACGCCACGGGGGCGGCTCTCAGCTACCTCACGGGCACCGTGGGCTTGGATCAGGTGGCCGCGCGCGAGGCGGCCCTTGTCGCCTACGCCATGGAGCGCCTCTCTGACCTGGGCTTCATTGACCTTATCGGCAGCGCGGACAGCTCCCGCCACCACGGCGTCGTGAGCTTCAACGTGCGCGGCGTCCACCCGCACGACGTGGCCAGCATCCTGGACATGTCCGGCGTCTGCATCCGCGCGGGCCACCACTGCGCGCAGCCCCTTCTCACCTGGCTCGGCGTGGAGAACCTCGCGTGCTGCCGCGCGAGCCTGGCCTTCTACAACGACAAGTCCGACGTCGACCGCCTGGTCGACGGCCTCACACAGGTTTGGCAGGTATTCAATGGCCGTAACTGACCTCTACAACGCCGAGTTCATGGACCACGTCTCCCACCCGGACTACAAGTACCAGATGGAGGACGCCGACTGCACCCACGAGGGCGTGAACCCCTCCTGCGGAGACGAGCTGACCTTTAGCGTGAAGTTCGCCGACGACGGCACCATCGAGGAGGCCGCCTTCACCGGGCACGGCTGCGCGATCAGCCAGGCCTCGGCCGACATCATGAGCGACCTCATGATCGACAAGACCCCTGACCAGGCGATCGAGCTCTGCCGCCTGTTCATGCAGATGGTCCGCGGCGAGCTGTCCGAAGACGACCCGGCGCTCGACGCCCTTGAGGACGCCGGCATCTTGAAGGACATCGCCCACATGCCCGCGCGCGTCAAGTGCGCCGAGCTGGCCTGGCGCACCCTGCAAGAGATGCTCGAGTCCCGCGAGCAGGCCTAACGAAAGGAGACCGATATGGCGACCGGCATGTTCTCCACGAAGGGCATGTACGCGCTTCGCGCCATGGCAGACCTCGCCAGCCACGACGGCTGGGTGTCGCTGGGCGACGTGTCCAAGCGCCAGAACATCTCCCGCAAGTACCTTGAGCAGGTCATCTCTCTTATGCACAAGGCCGGCTACGTGCAGAGCCAGCGTGGCAAGGGCGGCGGCTACAAGCTCACGCGCAGCCCCGAGGAGTACACCTTGGGCGAGCTTCTTCGCGCAGCGGAAGGCTCGCTTGCGCCCGTGAACTGCCTGGACTGCTCCAACGGGACCATCTGCCCGCAGATCAGCTCATGCAGCACCGTGGGCGTCTGGCGCGATCTTGGCCGTGTGACCTCGAGTTATTTGGATTCCAAGACCCTGGCCGACCTTGTCCCCAAAGACGGCGGCCCCTGCAGCGTCACGTTTTAGCAACCGCGGCCTCGCGCGATTCGCTCGCCCGGGGCCGCACCCATGGCACGAACCCGGCGGCCGCCCCAGAGGCCGCGAACAGAAAGAAGCACCAATGCAATCAGGCGACATCCTCGAAGGATCGCTCTGGAAATCCGTCCCGCTCTTCGCCCTGCCCGTCGCCGCCACAGGCATCCTCGAGCAGCTGAGCAACCTCACCGACGTCTTCATGATCGGGCATTTCTCCGACGCGGGGGCGTCGCTCGGCATGGCGGCCGTGGGCGCCAACACGCCCATCGTGAGCCTGCTCATCAACCTCTTCGTGGGCATCGCCATCGGCACCAACGTCGTCGTGGCCAACGCCATCGGCGCAGGCAACGAGAAGACCGTCCACAAGGCGGTGCACACCTCCGTGCTTCTCGCCTCCATAGGCGTGGCCGTGGCCGTCGTGGGCGAGATCGTGGCCGCGCCCTTGCTCGAGGCCTTGCAGGTCCCGGCAGAAACGATGTCCGAAGCCCTTATCTACCTGCGGATATTCCTGTTGGGGATGCCGGCCGTCCTTCTCTACAACTTCGAGGCGGCGATCTTTCGCAGCGTGGGCATCACGCGGATGCCGCTTGTGGCCCTTTTGATATCGTCGCTGCTTAACGTGGTTCTCGACGGCATCTTCGTGGCGACGCTCGACTGGGGCGCCATGGGCGTGGCCGTGGCCACCGTCATCTGCTACTGCGTGAGCGCGGCCTTTCTCACCCGCGAGCTGCTGCGCGCCGACGAGCTCATCCGCCTTGACCCCCGCGACCTGCGCATCGACGGCCCCGTTGCCCGCGAGATCGTGCGCATCGGCATGCCCGCCGGTGCCCAAGGCGCGATCTTCTCGCTGGCAAACATCGTCATCCAGTCCTGCATCAACGAGCTGGGCACCACCGTCATGGCGGGCAGCTCGGCCGCGCTTTCGATGGAGCAGGTCTTCTACAACCTGATCAACTCCGTGTGCCAGGCCTGCACGACCTTCGTGGGCCAGTGCAACGGCGCGGGCGACCTCGCGCGATGCCGTCGCACCTTCAAGGTCTGCGTGGTCGAAGGTCTTGTCTGCACGGCGCTCGTGATGCTCTTCGCGGTCACGCTGGGACAGGCCATCATCGGCGTCTTCAACCCCGACCCGCAGGTCATCGCCATCGGCTACCTGCGCCTTTGCTTCATCGTGCCCGCGCACATGTTCAGCTCGCTCTACGAGAACTGCTCGGGCTACCTGCGCGGCTTCGGCATCTCGCTGGTGCCCGCGATCCTCACCATGCTGGGCGTCTGCGGCATCCGCCTGATGTGGGTAGCCTTCGTTTTCCCGGCAAGCCCCAGCTTCACCACGCTCATGGCGGTCTACCCCATCAGCCTTGCCACCACGGCGCTGCTGCTTTTTGGCGCGCTGGTCTACTATCATCCGACTAAGCGACTTGCCTCAACCCGAAACGAGATTCCAGCATGAAAAAGAACATCACCCGATTTGCCTGCGCGCTTCTCGCCTTGGCCGTCTGCCTGCCGCTTTTTGCCTGCGGCGGCACGGCGACATCGACCGATACGCAGAAGGCGGCCGCCGTCACCGAGCAGCTGTCTGACACGCTTAACCAGGTCAAGAACTGCGAGGGCGAGCCGTTCCAGCTGGTCATGGAGGCAGTTGAGAAGGCCAATCTGCAGCAGTACCTGGACCCCATCGGCATGAGCGTCGAGGACCTGTGCCGCGCCTACCTTGACGGCTTCGATTTCTCGGTCGACGACGTGACGGTCACGGGCACCACGGCCCAGGCAAAGGTGACCTTGACGCGCCGCTCCATCGCCGCGATCATCAAGGATTACCTGTTGAGCGGCCATGTGAACGACGGCGAGGCGGGCAAGCAGGCGCTTCTCTCCGCCATTTCCAACACCGCGCTCGAGACCAAGGAGATGCGCCTGGGCCTCTCCCCCGATGGCGACTCGTGGAACGTGGTCGATGCGCTGACGTCGGCCCTGCCTCACGCCGTGGAGTAGGACGGCGCGGACCGGCGAGGCAACAACGACGCTGCGGGCGGCGCTCCTTTCTCGGGGCGCCGCCCTTTTCTGTAAGCCCGCTCAAGAGTTGTTCTTTGTTGGTGAGAAAATCGCGGGGCGCCCCCGGGGTAACCTAAGCTTGGGTACCCCATCCACAAGGGAGTGAGCTCAAGTGTCAAACGCATCGACCAACGAACAAGACAACGACAACCAGAAGGGCCTCTTCGAGGACTTCTCCTTCTCTACCGTGATCGCGAGCGGCCTGGCCGCCGCGACCTCTTTTCTTCTCTCGGCAAAGATCGGCCTGGCCGGGTCGATCATCGGCGTCGCCATCGGCGGCGTGGCGTCCGCGGC
>CAVDTK010000038.1:14443-16917 GCA_963611755.1 Oscillibacter sp. ER4 | reverse complement strand
CTCGAGCTTCCCTTGGGCGTGCCCATCGCCGTTGTAGGCAAGAACGGCGCGGGCAAGTCGACCCTGATGAGAAGCCTCGCCGGCATCGCGAAGGGTGTCGGTGGAACGTTGGCGCTTCCCGGCGCGGCGCCCCTCGACGCTGCTGCCCGGCGGCAGCGCTGTGCCCTTGTGATGCAAGACGTCACCCGGCAGCTGTTCTGTTCGAGCGCCCAAGACGAGGTTCGTCTCGGCGGAGTCTGCTCGGCCGAGGAGGCTTGCGACGCCTTGCATGACCTTGACCTGCTCGACTATGCCGAGGCGCATCCGCTGACGCTCTCGGGTGGGCAGCGGCAGCGACTGTGCGTGGCCGCGGCCGTTGCCGCCGGGCGCGACGTCGTGCTCTTCGATGAGCCGACGAGCGGCCTTGACCTGGCCCATATGCGCCAGGTCGCGGGCTTCGTCAAAGAGGTCGCGGCCGCGGGGCGCCTGGTCATGGTGGTGAGCCACGACTACGAGTTCATCTGTGCCTGCTGTGGCCATGCCCTTGAGCTGGAAGCCGGGCGCGTCTCCGCAAGTTGGGGCCTGGGCGACGCCGCGGGCGCTTCTCGGCTGCGGGATTTCTTTTGGAGCGACTTATACGATTTGGAGGGAGAACTGTCATGACGGATTTTGAGTTTCCGCTGCTAGTTGGTGTGACCGATATGATGGCGGCCGAGTTCTACCACGCGCTGACGCCCGATCTGGGCGAGCAGGCCTATGAGATGGGCCCGCTTTGGGAGGGCGCCGCCAGCCGGTTTGCCCCTATCTGCCCGCGGCTTGAGCTGGTGGGCGAGAAGGGCTCGCTGACCTACGTCATCCATGACGTCGAGGTCTTTGTCAGTGCGGCGGCGCTCGAGGACCCGGCGGCTGGGGCTGCCCGCGCCCGTTGGGCCTTGGCCCGCGACGTCGTCGAGATCGCGGACGCCGAACAGCTGGCCGCGCTGGGCCTCTACAAGGCCAAGGGGCTTCTCGCCGACGGCTCGTTTGGGCCGCGCGTGCCCATGACCTGCGGCGATACCGTCCTTGCGAACCTGCGCGACCTGTCCGGCCGCGTCGTCGTGGCCCGCGAGTTCGAGCGCTTCATCTACTACACCTACGCCTGCTTCATCGAGGCTGTGCCAGTGCCCGGCGAGAAGCCCGTCGAGGCCTTTGAGGAGTTCGCCGAGTTTCTCGGCCGCGACGTCTATGCCATCGAGCTTGTGCGCGAGGGCGGCGCATCGCTGGGCATGATCTGGCCCGACTGGATCTGTCATGTGCCCGACGCCCACCTTGAGCTGGGCGTCCTTTATGCCGGGGCGGGCGAGCGCTACGAGGCTTTCAGCGGCTTTGCCGCCGGCGAGCGCTGCCTCGTGCGCATCCTGGCTACCGGCTGCGCCGACGTCGAGCTCGAGGTCACGCTGCCCGCCGAGCCGCCGCGCGACTTCTCCGAGACCTTCTACAAAAAACAACTTGAGAAAGGAAACGCCTAATGTCCAAAGTCACTGTCTCCGGCCAGCAGGCCGGCCGCGGCCTGTCCGTCTCTAACCTGGTCACCGTTGGCATCTACGCGGCGCTGTATTTCTTGGCAACCGCGGTCGTGACCTTCACGTTTGGCATGCTGATCCCTGTGGTGGGCAACCTTTTGCTCCCGGCGGGCGTCGCCTTGGTCGCCGGGGCCATCTACTACCTGCTGATCGCCAAGGTCCCGCGCTTTGGCGCCGTGACGGCCGTCGGTGTGGTCATGGGCGCGTTCTTTTTCTTGAGCGGCCACTTTATCCTGTCGTTCGCGACCTGCCTGATCTGCGGGGTGGGGGCCGACCTCATCGCCCGCGCGGGCGCTTACGTCGACCGCAAGCTCAACCTCTTGAGCTATGTGGTCTTCTCGTTTGGCGTTACCGGGCCGATCCTTCCGCTGTGGCTCATGCGCGACCAGTATGTGGCCGCCCTCGTGGCCCGCGGCAAGGACTCCGCCTACATCGACAAGGTCTTCGCGGGCGTCAACGGAACGATGGCCGTGGTGGTTGTGGTGGCCGTTATCGTGTGCGCCGTGGTGGGCGCGATCTTTGGCCGCAGCCTGGTCGAGCGCCATTTCAAGAAGGCGAACCTGGCGTAATGGCCGGATCGTGTGCCGAGAAGGACGTTTGGCGGCAGGTGGGATTGGATCCACGGACCAAGCTGTTCCTGCTGCTGATGACTAACGTTTTTATGTTCCTGCACTCCCGGCCGACGTGCGAGTTGGCGTTGGTCGGGCTGATCGCCGTGTGCTACCTGCCGAGCGGGCATCTTCGGGCTGCGCTTCGCTGGATCGCTGTCTACCTTGTGCTTTTTGCGATCGACCATGGGGTGACGCCGATGATCGAGCCGGGCGGTGCCCTGGCCATCGTCGCTGGGTTTGTCACGAGCTTCAGGTTCATGACGCCGTGCATGATGGCAGGCGCGTTTGCCTTCACGACCACGCGGCCAAGCGAGCTTGTCGC